>NZ_AKIY01000178.1 GCF_000282615.1 Bradyrhizobium sp. YR681
GGCGGTCGGCCGCCGCATCCTGCCCAAGGCCAACCTGGTGGACGAGGCCGCGCAGTGCCTGCGGCTGCTGTCGGGCCGCAACCACCGCGTCTACACCGCGATCTGTCTGGTCACGCCGCGCGAGGCCTTCCGGCAGCGTCTGGTCGAGACCCGCGTCCGCTTCAAGCGCCTCTCGGAGGACGACATCCAGGCCTATATCGGCTCCGGCGAATGGCGCGGCAAAGCCGGCGGCTACGCCGTGCAGGGCATCGCCGGCTCCTTCGTGGTGAAGATGGTGGGGTCCTACACCAACGTGGTCGGCCTGCCGCTCTACGAGACCACCACGCTGCTCGGCGGCGAAGGCTTTCCGATCCGCTTCGGCTGGCTCAACGCCACCGCCATCTAGCGCGCCGATAAAAATCTCGAAAACAACCCCATGCACAGTAGAATGGGACCTCCGACCCCGGCGGGGCTGCATGCGCCGATGCCGCAGGAACCGGTTTGCCGACAGGCTCTTGAACTCCCTCACCTCGTGTAAGCTGCCGCCATCATGGATAACTCCGTCAAAACTCCCGCCGGCCCTCTCAAAACCTGCGCGATCTGCGGCAAGCCGCAGTCCGAGGGCACCCGTCCGTTCTGCTCGTCGCGCTGCCGCGACGTCGACCTGAACCGATGGCTGAAGGGCTCCTACGTCATCCCCGGCCGGGACGACGAGGCGGAAGGCGAAGAATAATAAGCAATATCAATAATTTGCCGGAGCGTCCGCCGCGCCCCGCACGCGCCGCGGCATGCCCGCCCCACCTTGTGCACAGCCGGGCCGCGCCCGGCGAAGCCACTTGGCAAAGCCGGGTGGACAGGCCGCTCTCAGCCCACTATAAACCGCCCGCTCAATGGGCTTTGGCCTCTCTTGGAGCACGCCCAGGTAGCTCAGTTGGTAGAGCATGCGACTGAAAATCGCAGTGTCGGTGGTTCGATCCCGCCCCTGGGCACCATTCCTGAACAGATTTACGAACCCGAGGCGTCGGTTGCCCGTCCGGTCCAAAGGTGGACCGGATGTTGTCGTTTGAACCGACGATCTGGATCTTGTCTTCGGACACGATGATCGCGTCCACCATGCTCGAAAGATAGGCTTTCCGCGCGGCGACATCGCCGGAAGTGAGCTGTTCGCGCATTAGGCGGGTGAACCGATCGACAGCGACGGGGTCAATCTCGATGGGCGCTCCGCTCGACTTCTTCGCATAATCCAGCGCTTCAACCGCTCTGTCGCGGGAGGCTTTCAGAGCCGCAACGCGCTCTTTGAGGGTCGGGTCAGTGCCGTCAACGGTACCCGCCTCGATCGCCGCGTAGAGGCGCCCCAACCGCTCTTCGGCCTCGGAAGCCTGGCGGGCGAGATCGACGATCCGGCGGTCGGCGGAAGCCTGCCGTTCGTCGCGGCGGGCTTTCAGGGCGAGCAGGATCGAAGTCACCCGGTCCGGCTGTAGCAACTGATCGGTCAAAGCCTCAACAACCAGCTTCTCGATGACCGGACGGGGGACCTTTCGGTTGACGCAGCTCGTCCCGTCGCCCTGCTTGTGGCGCCCCTGCTTGGTGGCCTGGATGCACTTGTAGTAGGCGTAGATCTTTCCGGTCCTGGAGGTGCCCGTCGCGGTCGTCAACGCGCAAGATACTTCACAGTCGCAGCGCACCAGGCCACCGAGCAAGGAGGGCGCCGAGGTCAGACGCGGCCCTTTGGCTCGCGGCTGCCGCGCAACCAGAAGGGCCTGGACTTCGTCGAACAAGGCACGATCGATGATCGTCGGCACATCATATTCGACGATTTCGGCGACGTCCTTGCGTTCGCCATCGCCCTTGCGGTTGAACTCATTGAAACGGCGAACCCCTGTATAGGCGTCGCGCGTGAGAATCTCGTGGATGGTTCCGGTGCCGAACAACGAGCCGTTCCTCGAACGGAAGCCGCGCTCGTTCAACCAGATCGCGATCTTTTTCGTGCCGAGCGGGCCGGAGTTTCCATCGCCGTTCCGGGCGAGATCGAAGGCGCGAACGACGATCTCGGCCTCGACCGGTTCGATCGCGAGCTTTTTCTTCTGCTTGTTTCCGATGATCTCGGCATCGACGGACTTGTATCCGAATGGAATGATGCCACCGTTGGAGAATCCACGGCGCGCGTTCTCTTTCATGGTGCGCGTTGTCGCGCGTGACGTTTCCGCGGACTGGAATTCGTTGACGATACCGATGAACTTCCTGAACAGATCTCCGCTCGCATCATTGGTCAATGGCTCGGCGAATGAAATCAGTTCAACTTTGTGCTTGCGCAGAGCGCGGACGGTGAGCTCCTGCTCGAACTGGTTTCTGAACGCGCGCGAAAACGAATAGACGAGAATGGCGTCGACCGATCGCGTGCCGTCGGTCGCGCGCGCGATCATCTGTTCGAACGCCGGCCGCTTCATATTCGTGGCCGTCTCACCCTCGTCGCGGAAAATGCCGACGACGTTCTCGCCGTCGCGCTTGCAGCGAGCGACCAGTTGGTTCTCCTGATCCATCAGGCTGAGGGCATTCTGGGCCTGAGCATCAGTCGATACGCGCACATAGATGAGCACGTTTCGCGTCGCCTTGACTCCGTTCGTCGAGGGCGTTTCCAATGCGTGAAGATGTTTGCGTGCCACGAGAATATTGCCCCTGCCTCAAGTCATGGATCGAGTCTAGCGGGGCGGTGCGAGCTTGTGAAGCAATTCAATCGCAGCGGCGCTGCGCATCTTGCTCACATCGATCATCTTGCCGTGGCGACGCGTCCATTCGATGCGGAACGCCTCGTGCAGCATCTCGGTGTGCGTCACACACAGGCCCTGGAACGTTGCCTGCACGCCATTATCCGGCAGCCGGAGAAAGCCCTGGATGAAGATCTGGTGGCGCAGCTCCTCGTTGATTGCACGAAGCTCGATGATCGCCGCCTCCCGATACCGGGGCTTGTAGACGTAGCGGGTATCGGGCGTGAATTCACCGTTGGTCGAGGGGCCCTGCGCCAGGACCTCGCCAACCAGCCAGACACCGCCGTCGACGGCGATGTCGGCGTATTTCTCCAAGTCCATTTTCAAGATGCGGGGCTCGTAGAACGGATGGGTGGTCATCGCTTCTCTCCTTTTCGATGTGTCGTGGTCACCGCCGGCATCGTGTGGGGTTTGGGATCGAAGACCGCGTCGAGCAGGTCGCCGAAATATCGCTCGATTGCGTCCAGCTCGGCCTTCGAGACCGGGATCGGATCGGGCAATTCGTTCTCCACGGTCCAGAATTCCGGATCGGAGGGCCGCGGCTTCGCTGGAGAGCGATTAGAGCTCATGGCCGAGCTCACGCTTCTTGCGATGCTGGCGATCGCGAGCGACGACTGCGGCGGCATCCGCCAGTTCGGACGGCTCGATCGTGCTCGTCTTGATGCTCTCGCGAGAGAGCAATTTCAGCAGGAGGGCTCGGCGCTCCTCGGCAGTAACGTCGTTCTGCCTAGTCTCTCGCGACCGCGCGGCTCTGACATGCGAATTGACCTCGGCGACATTAACGACGAGCGACAAGGGTCCACGGGCCCTGCTGGCGGCCACATAGAGCGAATTCCGCACGTAATGGGCATCGATCACAGCCGTGCAGGTCTCGGCAGTCAGCCCCTGTGATTGGTAGACCGTCGTTGCGTAGTCGTGAGCGAGACGTGCGTGGCCGTGCTCGTCGGCGACCGCCCTCGTCGAGAGGAGACGCGGTGACGACCGATGCGCGCGGTGATGTTGGCGTGGTCGCGGCCGTCCTGCTCAAGATGCTCAATCTTGCCACAGGTGCCGTTGATGATCCGATGGCCGGCCAATTCGGCCCGGCGACCGAACCTGATCCGGTCTCCGACAGCGAGGCGCAAGACATAGGGATCGCCCGATGCTGACGACGCCGTGACCGATACGTCCCGCCCCTGGATATCGCCGGTAGCGCGAAGCCGCTTGCGAATTTCGGCATTGAGGCCACGCACGGTGGCGTTGGAGCGGGCGATCAGCAGATGATCCTTGCCGGGCCGCTCCTGCCGGGCGCCAAACCATCTGTCCACGGCAGTCGAGATGGTCGATTTGTGACCCTCGGTCTCGACGATGCAGTCTTCCCTCTCCAGAATCTTGAAGGCCTTGTCGACCCGGCGGTGTGCAAGGTGCTCCACCGCGCGGCGCATCTTCGGATCACGCTGCCGGACGATCTTCTGCAGTACCGCCGCTTCGGTTGCGAGGCGGACGAGCTCAAGGCCGGCCGACGCCGCGATCGGCTTGAGCTGGCTCGGGTCGCCGCAGAGCACCAGCTTCACTTGTCCGGTAATCGGACCGACCGGTGTCCGCTCGCAAGTCGCCGCGTCGCTCAGGGCTTCCCTGAGGATGGCGTGAGTCGCCCTTGCTCCAAGCAGCCCGACTTCATCGACTATGAGCACGGTCTTTGGGTCGAGAAAGCGGCCGCCGGTTCGTGCAATGGCCAACCAGGAATCTATGGCACGCGCTTCGACCTGCAATTCCTGCGCGAGCATCTCGGCGGTGCGCCAGGAGGCGGCTGCCGCAATCACGCGATATCCGTCCTCCTTCAACTGGCCGACCAGCGGTTTAAGTGAATACGTCTTTGCCGAGCCGGCTTTGCCTTGGAGAAGCGTCAGGGCGCGCCCTTCAGCCAGCGTGTTGACGGCGGCAATCTGTTCGCTCGACAGGCCGACCGCGACCGCCTTCTCGTTCAGCGCGACAAGATCAGGGCCAGACCAGCGCCGATTCGCAAGCTGCTTTGCGAGATCAATCGTCTCACGTTCCAGGCGGACCATTTCCGGGGTCGAATAGACAGGCTCCTTGAGTTGATCCTTTCTGATTTCGACGATCCGGCCGCTCGCGATGAGGTTATCGACGCGTTGCATAAGATGCGCGGGATCGGTCGCGGTCCCAACGTGGGCGGTCGCGACAGCTCGGATCACATCGATCCGCGAAAACGTCGCCTCATGCTCCGTGAGCTGCTCGGGAATTTTCGCAAACGCGGCTTCGAACGTCTCATCCCGGCCGCCGCGGTCGAGGTTCGGGGCCATCCGCAGATTCTCGACGCAGAGCCCGGGGACGAGCCCTAGGTCGGCGGCCTTGCCCTGCCAGAGTTCGAAGCGATCGGTGCCATCATCGCGCTGCTTGCTGCGACGCGTCGACAGCGTGGCTGCCGCAGCTATTGCAGGTGCGGCGGCGGAATCCTGGCCGCTCTCGGCGAGCTCGTCTTCGATCTGATTCCTGCGGCTGGAGAAGAATTTTCGGATTTCGGGATCAAAACCCACCTCGAAGGTGCCGTGCTTTCCGATCTCCCGAATGACGAAGCCGAGCTTGCGCAGTTCGTAGGCGGTATGGGCTGCATGGATCGATCCCAGGCAGGTCTTGATCTGTCCCAGACGCGTGTCGATGCACCCAATGGAGGCATCGTCCCGCATGGCCAGGTTGAACACGACGGAATGGGTGTGGAGCTGGGGGTCCGAAAAGACCGATCCATCCAGGTGGGGCGCCGGCCGCGCCGTATCGTGGGTAAACAGCGCGCCCGTCAGTCTGACGTGCTGGCGGTGGAGCCCGTCGCGGCCTCGGCGCGCGTAAGTCGCTTCGTCCTCCAGAATCTCCAACGCGCGGTGGACGCCGGTCAGGTGGGCGTCGAGGACGGCCTGGCGAAGCTCCAGATTCGTCGTGAGCGCATAGACGAGGCTCACGCTTTTGGACGGCGAAAAGGTGAAGTCGACGCCTTCAACCTTGCGGCTGCCCGTCGTCAGCAGCCAGCGCCCCTCCTGGTCGAGGCCCGCGTGGAGCTGAGCAAAACGCTCGATATCGACGGCCCCACCGTGCGTCAGGCCAAACTGCGAGCCACGCGCGAACCATGTTGCCGCGATCTGCCGTTCGCCGCCGTGATAATAATCCCGGGCGTAGTACGTCGAGGCGGTGCCGATTTGGAGCGATGCAACCATGATGGAGGAAGCATTCCGGAGATCGCGCACCGATCGGTCCCGTGACCCCCCACAAAATCCGCAAGCTCAAAAAATGAGAGCCGCCCGGAGGCGGCTCTCGATTGACTATTCAGGCCCGCGTTTTGCGCGGGAGCCAGCGATGCAAGGGCCAATCGACGATGGGAATGTCAGCGAGGCCGAGCACGACGGCCCGGATGAAGGGACGTCCCCACAGGTCAAATTTCAGGCCGAGATCGGACTGATATTCGGAGACCGTAATCGGCGGAATGGTCCACTCCTGCTGACGCTGGTCGGCGTGCGCGGGGACGGCGGCATCGCGAACCGTCCGCTGCGCGACCCACTCCTTGGCGACGCGCTGAGCGCTTCCCCCGGGCGCCAGACCGCAGATGATCTGCAGCCCGAAGTTTTCCCGGAACGCTTCCGATTCCCTGAGCTGCGCCGGGCTTTGGGCTGTGACAATCGTCCGCACACCGCGCGATCGCCCCAGCGCCGCCAGATCCGTGATGGCTGGGCTCTTGTCGATACCGATCCGCGTGACCTCGTCCAGGAATAGCCAGATGCGCCAGTCATGCTCGTCTTGGACGTCGCCTCCCAAAATGGTCCCAGCCAAGATGCGCAGCACGAGCTTGACGAAAGCTGCTGAGCGGTCGCGCCGCTGGAGGTCGTAGCGCAGGATGATCGGCCGGCGCCACTGTCCGGCAACGGCCCAGGCACGCAACGATCGAGGCCGTGCCCCATCCTGCTCCAACTTGGCGAAGCGGCGGGCGGTGGCGCCAACATGGGCAATCAGGTTGAATTGGAGGGATAAGATAAAATTCGCCGGCTCCTCGCCGCGCGTCATGATCATGCCGGCGACATCAGGAGCGATTTTGCGGATCATGGGCTCCAGTTCGCCCGGCGGCTTTGACAGCATGTCGTGCAGATCACGCCAGCCCCACCGTTGGCCGCGCTCGGATTGCAGGAGCTGGATGATCGCGCTGAGGATCAGTCGCGATCCCTCAGCCCAGACCGGATCCCGGGAATCCGGGATCAGGCTTGCCGCGAATTCATCGGCGTCGGCATCATCCAGCAGGTCTCGGCCGATCGCCCACACCACCGAATTTGCTCCCGCGAGGTCGAAGACGAGCGGCCGGTATCGCGCAAACCGGGCGGCTAGCTGCCCCTTCACGTCGAGGGCCAGTACCCGATCGCGACGCCCCAGGGCCTGATTCATCAGACCCTCCGCAATCACGGACTTGCCCGACCCGGGTGGCCCCATCAGCAGGATACCCTCCTTCTCAGTGACGATAGGCAAGCGCGTTCCCGGAGCCAGGAAGACGCCCGCGCCGGTTTGCCGACGCAGCGGGTGGAAGGTCGCGTTCAGATAGCCGGCGCCTGACGGACTCCACAGCGGCCGTGGCCCATTGACGTGAAGCGCTGCGATACGTTTTGGGCTGGCGTCACGCACGCGTCGAAATACCGTTCGCGCCGCGGCAACTCCGATTGCGCAGGCCACTGCAAGCCGGAGAACGAAGGGCATGACGAGATCGCCCGGCGGCATGGCGTCGATGAGGGCGGCCACGAGGCGCAACGGATACGTCGCGAGCTCGCCGATCCCGCTCGTCTCCAGATGAGGCATCTTGGCCTGCTGGATGAACGACCAGAGGTCGGAGAGGTGCACGGTAACTGCCGCATCGGATGGATGCCACCACATGAGGGGCGGGATCAGCGTGCAGAAGGCGATGCTCATCGACAGCAGCACAGCGAGGAACGTCATGCCGCCAAAGAGGCGCGCGCTGGCGAGCGAGGGGAACGGTTCGGTCGGATGAGGCTTCATCATGATGCAGGTCACCTGAGGTTGATGCCAGAGCGGCGCGGGACGTAGAGGCGCGCGCCTTGGGGCAAGAGGATGCTGGAGTCGAACGAAGGGTTTGCCGCGGCCAGAACCGCGAGCGGCAAACGGAGCTTGTCGGCGGCCACCGACAGGCTCAGGCCCGTCGAACCGATGACGTAGGTGCAATCGCCGGTCCAGGCGTCGAGCCTGCTGCAGACGCGCGGCGTCGACGGCTGAGCCGTCAGCTCGGGCAGGACACGCTGGACGAGCGGGGCCGACACGATGAGGAGGCCGCCGATCACCGCAGCGATAGACGTCTCGCGCGCGCATTCCCACCACAAGGGCTGGCGCTGGCGGAGTCGGGTCAACCACGACACGCTCTCTTCGGACATATTGCGCGCGGTGCGGACCGGGCGAGCGGGTTCTTGGGGGACGGGCGAGCCGCCCCCCTGAACACGGATGATCCGCGAGCGTTCGGCCAAGAGGGCCATCCCGCGCGGGCCGAGCCGCGCGATCACCCAGCCGGGCACACGCCGGAGCTGATGGAAGGGCATCGTGGCCAACCGCTCGACGATTGCGCGGCGCCCGGCTTCCCCGCGCACGCGCAACTCGCGCAGGCGGCGCAGCCAGGCATCGAAATCCTCTTCGGGACGGGGCTGCTGTTGCTGGTCGTTAACCTGATCAGGCATCGTGGCCTCCCTGATCAGCGGTCGCCAGCGCCTCGATGCCACCCCACATGATCTCGAGCCAGCTCGCGACGTCGCCCTGCAGGACCGCGGCAATCGCGCGCGACACGTTGAGCCGCTGGGCGATGTCGGTGTCATCGGCGTGGATGATGTCGAGGAACGTCATGCCGAGCTGTTCGAACGGCACGAGCGCGCCGGCCGCGGCCGCCGGCATCTGCAGGATACGGCGGCCTTCCAGGAAGGGCGCCACCGCTTCGCGCCAGACGTCGTCGGAGGAAGAGCCCGGAAAGAACTTGAATCGGCCGCTGCGCTCGTTCAGGACGGCGACGATCTCTGCCGAGGGGCATGCGATCGCGAGCGCCTTGCCGAGGGCGGCGCTCTGGCCCATCGCCGCGAAATCGGCCACAAACACCAGCCAGACCACGACCTGCACGCCATTGTTGCGCAGGTGCGCATCCAGCCGGGCCTTGCCGATGTACTCGACCGTCGCTGCGGCCGACGGCCCGCCGCCGACATCGACGACGACCGGCACTCCGTCTGCGAGCGAGGCGTCGATCGCGGCCGACAGCGGTTCCATCGCGGTCATCGCGGCCAGCGGATCGCTCCGCATCTCCTCTGTGCCGGGCAGATGAACGACCGACACCAGATCGGCGTAGAGCCTGGGCAGGAGAGCGGTGCGATCCACCTGGACGATGCGGACGCCGCCGCCCGTCAGGCGATGCTTGTCGATCAGCAGCCGCACCAGAGTCGACTTTCCGATTCCACCCTTGGGGCCGATGACGAGGTGAATGATGGGACCGGTCCTGGCCCGCTCTTCGGCCTTACGCGCGTCCTTGACGAGCCTTACAGCCTTGCGCTGCAGGCGCTTTTCCTTGCGATCCTGATCGTTCATAGCAGTCCTCTTTCCTGGTTGAAGGAACTGCGAAAGAATCAGGCTTGGCGTACCGATGGGTCCCGTGACCCCCCACATTCGAAGGGCTGCGCTTTGAGTGGGAGAGCGCGTCTGGTCGCGCGGCACAGACCACGAATCCTTGCAAGGCTGGCGAGCCCTCGGCCCTTGCGAAGGGATTTGTGATCAGTCGATTTGGACCGCAAACATGAGAGGCTCTGCCGAACGCGCGCCAAGTTGTAACGCATTCGACACGAGCAAGTGCGTCGAAAGCGTTTTCAGGTTTCGATCCAGCGGTCGGCTGGATCAGCAAAGTACTGTTCGATCATATGTCGCGTCGAGGTTTTCGCTCGCTTCGAGCGCCGTCCATCCGATCGAGAAGCTTGAAGATCCTGCCCAGCCGGGCATGAATCTCCTCGTTCGAATGAAGAGGGCTGAGCAATTTCAGCAGTCTCGTGCTGTCTACATCGGCATATTGCGACGCGCCTTTTCCGAGAGGATAGCGCGAGCGCAGAATGTCGATGTCCAACATCGCTGCCAGCTGGTTATTTCCGCGGTACTTTGCGTCGGACGAATAAAATATGCCTCTGCGATACTCGTCTTCGCAATCCTTGCGCCAGACCGCCGCTGCATTCCTTGCAAATTTCTGGAAGTAATCTCGATCCTCGACCAGCTTCGGGTTGGACCGCGCTAACGCGGCCAAGCGAAGGTTCCATCGACTGAGGGTCTCGACGTAGTCACCGAGAATGACGATCTGCTCGCGATGCCTCACGATTCTCGTTGCGAAGTCATATGCGACTTCAAGAGCAACATCGCGCCTCGCAACACGAGCGCCTGTGCCGTCCGCTCGCTTGCGCTTGACGGTCCATGTGCCGTCGGTTCCGACCAAAGGGTCGAAGTTCCCGACACCACATCTCAGCGCGAATTCTGGCATAAGCTTCATCGCGGCGCGGATGAATCCCGCAAACCTGTCTTCGAATGAGTCGCTGCTCTTGTCGCCGGCCAGGAGTCGCACCCGCACACCTGTCGGCTCTCTCATGGTTTTGGCGCCGATTTCGAGAGCCTCAGCGATCCATTGATAGACCGGTGGCCTCTTGTCAAAATCGGTCACGGTTCGGTTGCGTTGGGAATCCTTCTCCTTGCTTCCCCACATCTCGGTCGCACTTTGAAGCTGGAAAGCAACAATGCGAGCCCGGCGGCCCAGGTTCAGATTGGCCTCAGGCCCGAGAATCTCAACGAAATCCCGGATCGGGAGGCTTTGCGTGCAATCTTGTGACCTGTGCGAAAGCTCCTGAATGACGCCCGCCAATAGGTTTCGCGGTTCAGGCAGGATGAGCCGGTAAGACTTGACTGTCGTGCCTTCAGCGGCGGTGAAGGCGCGCTTGATGAGATCAATGTCCGTTGGAAGGAGCTCGCGCGGATTCCAATTGGCGTCCAGGTTTTTATCTGGAACCCGGAGCGGTCGGATTCGATCGCTGAGTAACTCCTCGCAAGCGTACTTGCTGAGGTTGCGGCGGCCTTTCAGCGGCCCGATCCTGAGGACCGGCCCTGCGGGTCGATCGACATTTGCATTCAAGAAATCAGCGAACTGATGAAGCTCTGCGATCAGGTCCTTTCGCCGCTTTGACGGATAGCGCTGAACACGTCCCTTACCCCTCTGTTTTTCGGAATGTTCTGGCAGATCGTCGAGCCAGTACGGTACATCCGCGGCAAAGGTGTCGCATGCCGCCACGAAATCCATGGCCGACAATAGCGGTTCGACGGCCTGCTCGCCTCGGTAGAAGTTTAGTGCAAGCCCCAGGAGCTCGGCCGAGACGCGATCGCGTTGCCTTGCTCTGGTAGCGGAGGCAGGCTTTGCCAGCTTCATTGATCATCCAGGTCAAGCGGACGCGGGCGCGTCTTCAGAATTTCAGCGAGCCGGCTCGATGACGAAGCCGGCGATCGTGCGGGAACTGTGACACCAGCGCTCTTAATGATTGGTGTGCGGCCGGGCTCGTGCTCGAGTTCGAGGAGGCGGTGCGTCGTCACGCGTCCGTTCACCTCATGAGCGTCTGGCTCGGCGGCAAGTCGAGCGTACTCGGTCCGCAGGTTGTGCGCGGCGATGGCCCGACCAGATTTGTCGCGAGCGCCGGCTTGGGTCAGGCGCGTGGCGATCTGCCCCCAGGTCAGGCCGCGGCCGCGCAAGGCGTCGAAATCCGTCAAGCAAGACCGCACCGCTCGCCGCAGCGGGATGCGCTCCGCACCGGCTCCGAGTTTTTCGACGATCGCCTGAATATGCTTGCCAATATCCATGTGGAAGATGTGTTGCTAGGGATTGTAATCGCAAGGTCGGTGCGCCCGTGTGACACCGTCAAAGCTGCGTGTGAGAGCAATTGTCATCGCCTGTGCAGCTGATCGATGCCGCTAGGAGGCAACGCGACAATCTCTCTGCCAGATGGACGTGGGCGCCGTGCTGCTTCGTCTTTCGAAATGAACGGATCAGATTCGGCATGCATGCCGCGAAGACCGATAGTTCTCTGCGTCCTTCGTGCTGGCTGGATTGGATCGCGTCGTCGAATGATCTTAGCCGAGGCGGGAAGCGGCGATGGGTGCTCCCCATCGCCGCTTCTCGGCTACGCCGTCAGCAAGGCCGGGTGCACGAGCCAATTCTGTGCGGGCCGGCCCAGGCCGCCCCGCTCCGCCGGCTGGAGGAGGCCGCGCAGCTGCAGCTCGCGCAATGCATCCTGGATCGCACCGGCATCGCGCAGCGGCGATCCGCGCCCACGCAGGATGTCCTCGCGGGAGTTGATCGTCGCCTTGCCCAGCCGGCGCAGGTGCCGGGCGAGCTGGGTGGTGGGGGCCTCTTCCTTCTCTCGCGTCACCGTGAGCGTGCGCTCGGCCATCGGCAGGAAGAATTCGGCCATCAAGCCGACAGCGCGCTCCGCATCCTCGCCGGAGACCGCAATCGGCTGCTGGCCCTTGCTGACCGCCTCAGTGACCGCGAACACCGCGCTGATACGCCGTGCCTGCTGGGCGGCACGGACGTAGACATCATGCAGGCGATCGCCGAGATCGTCGATGCCAGCGGTGAAGGTGCGGCTGGCGCGGTCGAGCACCGTGCGCGCCTCGTCCGACATCGCGATCGTGTCGAAATACTGGCCAGTCGAGTCGCTGCCGCCCGAGCGGACCAGGTCGACCGCCAGCTTGCGCAGGAGATCCACGGGGCCAGCCTCGCTGGGCAGCTCGTGGATGGGCGTCACATCGGGATAGCTCCACAGGAAGCGGGCACACAGCCCATCCCCTTGCGTGATGTGACCGATCGACTGCGGGTGGAGCGCGGCCAGAACGGTCAGCAGCAGCGCCGGCACCACGATGAACCCGGTCTTCAACTTGACCGGGTAGCGCGGCCCGTCGAAAGCCTGCAGCAGGATCGTGCGGCCGCGATGCCCCTGGCCGGCCATCAGCCCCTTGAGCACGCCGCGGAATTCGGCCGACAGCAGCGTGCGGCCGCGCGCGTCGTGCTGCAGCTCGTCGATGAAGCCCGCGCCCGTCGCATCGCACAGGACCAGCGGAGGCCCGGAAGCGGCGGCGTCCTCATCCAGATCCGCCGGGACGGCGCCGCTGCGCAAGATGCGCTTCATCGCGCTTGAGGTCTGCCGCGCCTGATGCGCCGCGATCTCCTGCGAGCCTGCCGAGGAGTGCTGCGTGTTCGCGCCATCGCCCATGATCGCAGTTTCGGCATGCTGAAGCGCGTCCTGGGCGATCTCGATCACGGTGCTGCGGCCGGAGCCGGGCCGGCCGACCATCGCCGCGAACAAGGCGAGCGGCTCGGTCTTCGCCGACGTCAGTCCGATCCGCCAGCGATTGCCAATCGCGCCGGAGACGGTGGCGAGCACGGTGGGGCCCACGTAGGCGGCGCTCAGATGCTGCGTATCCGTGAAACCGTGGACCAGCGCCTCGATGGCCGGGGTGAGGTGCTGCAGCGGGAACACCGGAGCCGGCGTCGACTGCGGCTGCATAAACGTCAGATCGGCCACGGACCAGTTCGTGCCGATCGCATCTCCGTTCGGCGGAGTATCGGCCTCCGCCTTGGTCGTGGTACGCTTCTTCGCCATGATGATGCCTTCCGTTTGAGGCCCACGTCGTGTGGGCGGCATCTGATCTACAGGCGACTTAAACCCGATGAGTCCCGTGACCCCCCACAAGATCCAATGTCCCGCGCTCCAGCGGCACGATCGCGCCTGGACTTCCAAATAGGGCTGTCAGGGTGACAGCCCGACGAAATGACAAAATGACAATACTCGGGATGCGGTAAGGGCACGAGGCCACCCAGAGAGCCGGGGCCTGACAGAATGACGAAATGACAAAAATACCTACGAACAGCATCGAAGGCCGAACCGATCACCCGGTCGCCATGTGATTGTGCTCATCCTCGTCCGACAAATCCGGCCTTGTGTCAGCCGGGAGCATGCGGGCTCTTCGTCAGAACTGGCGCTATCTCGCACGCGGATTGCGAGACCGCCCGGTCGTGCAGGGTTCAAAGGGATATTGGAGGTCGGGATACCGGCTGACGAATTTTGGCATTTTGTCATTTCGTCGAACCATGCGGTTGCGATCCGCAAAGGCTCCTCGTTGCCCGAGAAATTCGCGAACGCGCAGGACCCGCCCTGGTTGCGCCAATTCCCACCGGCCTCTTTGCCGGGCCGAACGTGATCCGACGCAATGACGAAATGACAGAAGTCATCGCCGAGCACTGCTCGATGCAGGTCGATTGTCATCGGGCTGGTGCGATCTGCGTTCCACAATGGTGTTGCCCCCACCGTTGCACGCGACTTGGTTTGCCATCTGCGGCAGATGTCTCAGGTTGCATATGGTGTCCCTCGCCGGAGGCACTCGGTCCCGGGTCCCGCCGCGTTCCGCGTCGGCGCTATGCTGACCCTCCTGCGGGTGCCTTCTTAACCGGTCTCGGCACTGCAGTCGGTCCCGCGTCCCGCCAAGGGGCGGCGCTATGCTGACGCTCTTGCGGCTGCCTCTCTTGCTGGTCCTGTCGGACGATGACTTCATTTCCATCAAGACGACTGTCTCGTTTCGAACTGACTAATGGGCTCCGCCCCTCACGCGCGCCAGGGTGAAGCGCCGGCTCACGCCGGCGCCGACCCGGGCGGTCTCCCCGGTCTTCCGCGCTGTCCGCAGACGACGAACCATCGCGGGCCTGCCCATTCGCTTGTGCAGACCCGCTTCCAGAGAGCGGCCCTAAGGGGCGGGCGATCCCCCACCGCCCGGTTCGCCCTGGCACTTGCTACCCAGGTCTCGCCGACGGGCAGGGTGCAGGCGCGGAATGCGCGCTCTGCACCCCTGTGCAAAACGGAGATCATTATGTCGGCCAAGCCAGTCAAAACCATCATCGCGAGCGGTAGTGAAATTTTCATCCCGCTGAGCAAGCTCAAGAAATCCCCGAGGAACGCACGCAAGACGCCACACAGCGAAGCGGCAATCGAGGGCTATGCGTCGAGCATCGCCGCCAAGGGCATTCTACAAAATCTTGTCGTCGAACCTGAGTTTGATGCGGAAGGTGTCGCAACCGGATTTTATTTCGTGACGATCGGCGAGGGGCGGCGGCTGGCGCAGCTCTTGCGGATGAAGCGGAAGGAGATCAAGAAGACCGAGCCGATCCGCTGCATCGTTGATACCGTGAACGACGCCTTCGAAATCAGCCTTGACGAAAACGTCACCCGGGAGGACATGCACCCGGCCGATCAGTTCGAGGCCTTCAAGAAGCTGGCAGACGAACGCGGGTTTGGTGCCGAAGAAATCGCCGCCCGTTTCGGCGTAACGCCGAACGTGGTGCACCAACGCCTGCGGTTGGGTGCGATCTCGCCGAAGTTGATGCAGGCTTATCGCGATGGTGAATTGTGCCTTGACCAACTGGCGGCCTTTGCCATCACTGATGATCATGTCCGGCAGGAAGCCGTCTACGAGCGGCTATCCTACAATCGGGACGCCAGCACGATCCGCCGCCTGCTCACCGAAACTCACGTCCCCGCCACCGACCGCCGCGCCCGCTTCGTCGGGATCGAGGCCTATACGGAAGCGGGCGGCACGGTCCTGCGTGATCTCTTCACCGAGGATCGCGGCGGTTATCTGGAAGATGTTGCCTTGCTCAACGGCTTGGTCACGGCAAAGCTCGGCAGCGAGGCCGACCGGTTGCGGGAGGCCGAGGGCTGGAAATGGACCGAAGCCCAGCTTGATTTCCCGCACGCCCACGGCATGCGGCGGATTTATCCGCATTCCGTCGAACTCTCGGCAAAAGACGAGCGCGCTCTGAAGGTGGCCCAGAGCCAAATCGACCAACTGACCGAACAGTATCAAACTGTCGATGAACTGTCCGACGACGTAGACGCGCAGTTCGGCGAGCTTGAAGCTGAAATCGAACGGCTGGAGGCGAAGCGGCAGGCCTACGATCCTGACGACATCGCGCGCAGTGGAGCCTTTGTGATCCTCAATCACGACGGCACCATAAGAATCGAACGCGGCTTCGTCCGCTCGGGCGATGAAAAACCGCAGTCCGAAGCTGAGCAGGAGAGCCGCGATCGGTCGAGGAACGGGAGCCATGATGCAGACGGCCAATCCATGCAGGATAACGCAGCGGGAGCAGAGGTCGCCAGCGAGGAGGCCGACGACCGGCCTTTGTCCGACGCTCTCGTCCGTGACATCACCGCACATCGTACCTTGGGGCTGCGCCTCAATCTGAGCGAACAGCCCGAAGTCGCCATCGTAGCGGTCATGCATGCGCTCGCGGCCCAAATCTTTTATCTCGGTGCGGATGCGCATGTCGTCGGCATCCGGCCGGTCAAGACCGATCTCGCAGCGCATGCAGAGGGCATCGAGGATACTCCCCCCGGCAAGGCTTGGGCGGATCGTCACGCCAATTGGGCACGGCAGATGCCGCGTGACGTCACGGAACTGTGGACCTTCGTGGCCGAGCTTGATCACGACAGTCGCATGGGCCTGTTTGCGCATTGTGTCGCGCTGACCGTCAACGCGGTCATACTCCCATCGGAGCGGCGGCCCCGCGCGTTGGTAACGGCCGACCAACTGGCGGAAGCCGTCTCCCTCGACATGACCGGATACTGGCGGCCGACCGTACGCAGCTATCTTGGCCGCATCACCAAGGCGCGCATTCTGGAGGCAGTCAGCGAAGGCGTGAGTGGTGAGGCGGCCGAACGTATGGTGGATATGAAGAAGCCCGACATGGCGGAAGCAGCCGAGCAGTTGCTGGCAACGACCGGCTGGCTACCCATCCTGCTCAGAACGGCAAAACCGTCGCCTGACGTCAGAGGCGTAACAAACGTTCCGCCAGACAGCGAAATCGTGCAGGATGCCGCCGAATAGACCAACGCCGGGGCCGCCGATGCGGCCCCGGCCAAGCGTCAGAAATTTTGCCGCGCGCCGTACCGGCGCGCGGCGGTTTCATGGATGCAATGATCCCGCTCAGGAGGCCAACGGCCCACCACAGGCTGCACAAGCCTCATCGAGGTCAGTCGCGCAGTTCGCCGGGTAACTCATATCACCAGCACGTTCGACGATTGGACTATCCGCGGAAGCGAAATGTCGATCATGCATGAACTGAGGATATCTCGACCATCGCGACAGCGGCCAATGCCCACGGCCCTTCGATCACCACCAAACCGCGAAATTGCGCCACCCTCTGCCTCGGATTGCCAGCCTCGCGGCTGAGCTTCGTGCGTCTTGCGCGCTTCCACCAAAGCCGATCAAATCCTCATGAAAAGCACTGCCACGCGTCATGATTGTCTTCGTTTGCCTCTTGACGGCTCGCGTCCTGCGCCTCCTCGAATGAGCGGATCAAGCCCGGGGGCCGGCTACGCCTCGATCGCCTTCCCGCAACTGCTACGCCTGCTTTTTTCCCCTGCCGCGAAGTGGCGGCATTCCTCGCGCGAAGACAAAAAAGCAGGCTGACGCAGTCCTTCGCATGCGCTGCGGGCCCGATGGCTGCGGGCCGATCGCTCCCCGGGCTAACGACCGTCATCGAGGCGGCGATGGTCGCGGCCCGAGTAACAAACAGAGACTATCATGCCTCAGATTGGCACCTTTACTACATCGGAAACCGGCTATGTCGGATCCATCAAGACCCTCACGCTCAGCCTGAAAGCAAAGCTGGTTACCAACTCCGAGACCGGCAACGACAAGGCACCCGACTACCGCATCGTCGCGGGCGGGGTCGAGTGTGGGGCGGCATGGAAAAAGGTCGCACGCGATAGCGACCGCAGCTACCTCAGTTGCAAGATCGATGATCCCTCGCTGCCTGGTGCGATCTACGCATCGCTTGTCAAGATCGATGATGGTGACGAATTCGCTCTGATCTGGTCTCGCCGTAGCGGCGACTGATGCCAGGGCATCGTCGGCCCCGCCTCTTCGAGGCGGGGCCTTTTTTGATTCTGCCGCTGATGCATATCAAGGAAGCGCAATCTCTCTTGGAAGTGGACTGCTAAGGGCTCCGCCCTCGCGCCGGCAAGGGTGAAGCACGGCACGCCGTGCCGGCCGGAACGGTATCCCCGATCTTCCGCGCCTTGGATCGCGACTTTCATCGCGGCGCGTGCAGATGCGCCGCACGCGGCGCCCCTTCGGGCGGGTGATCCCCCTCCGCATCCGGCCGCCCTTGCCCTTGCTACCCCAGGTCTCGCCGACGGGCAGGGTTGCAGCGCAGCGCTGCGCTTCAACCTCAGCCCATAGGAGTAGCGAGATGAACATGATGACTTTGCAGCAAAGCGAACGGCCAGCACCGAGCGGCTTTCGAGTGGATGTGTCGCGCGGCCAACGGATCGGGCGCGTGTCGTCGGAATGGTTTGCCCGACCGGATGACGAGCGCTATTTGAACCTGTCGGATCTGTATGAGGCCGTCCGTGGCCGGGCTGAACGCGCGCAGGCGCGCACCGTCGAAAGCCGGGCGATCCGGGTGGAGGCAAACCGGGATGATGCGGAGCGATTGGCATTGCTTGTGCCGGGGCGTGACGGGCCCGTCGCGCCGACGCATTGGAGCTTTGGCCAGTTGTGCACGCTGATCGGCGCGCCTTCGTCCTATCTGCGGCAGCTTCCCGCAGCGCTATCGGCCATCAACTTGCAGCACGGCCTGATCTCGCATCGCGCAGAGCTGGTGAAGATATTGGAGGCCGATAACGGGCGCGTCGAGCTCCGCGCGGTGACTGGCCCCGAATACGGGCGCATCTGGGATCATGAGCTTGTGGACGCCGTCATGAAGATCGCCGGCAACGGCACGGGCGATACGCGCTGGAAAGTGCCGGGCGTTCTGGATTGGGCCACCATGACACACAATCCCTTCGTGGACGTGACCAAAGACACGACGACGCTCTATGCCAGTGACCGCGATGTGTTCCTGTTTCTGGTAGACGATACCAATCCCATCGAAGCCGGGAAGTTGCCGGATGGATCGCCGGACTTGTATTTCCGGGGATTTTATTGCTGGAACAGTGAAGTCGGCAGCAAGACCCTTGGCATCGCCAGCTTTTATCTGCGCGCGGTCTGCATGAACCGCAATCTCTGGGGCGTAGAGAACTTTGAGCAGATTACCATCCGTCATTCGAAGTTCGCCGCGCAGCGCTTCGCACAGGAGGCCGCGCCCGCGTTGACGCGCTTTGCCAATTCCTCGCCTGCCCCCTTCGTCGCCGGCATCAAGGCGGCTCGCGAACGGATCGTCGCTCGCACGGACGAGGACCGCGAAGCATTCCTGCGCAAGAACGGATTCTCCAAGACCGAGACCTCGAAAATCATCGAAACCGTCCTTGGCGAAGACAACCGCAAGCCCGATAGCATCTTCGATTTCGTGCAGGGGATTACCGCATTCGCCCGCGTAAAGCCGCACCAAGATGCTCGCCTCGAGTTGGAAGGAAAAGCAAGGCGTCTGATGGAGCGTGTAGTCTAAGAACATTGGCCGCGTAACTGGAGTTAAGTTACGCGGCTTCACGAGCCGAAAGAATTCGCGCCGCCGATCCGGCAAGCCGGATCGGCGGCGATGACGCGCGTCCGCGTCACGGGCTCGCCGGGCCTAACGGCCCCGCTCGCGAACTCCACGGTTTGACACCTTTCATGTCTCGAACTCTTGTAGAGCCGGTCGTCCCAATCGCGAAAGTTAGCAACTTGTTGCGACTGTACGCGAATCCGACTTGGTAAGCGGTTGACTCGGAAGTTTGACGATGACTCACTTGCTCGATCGTGAGCCGATCGTCAGGTCGTCTCCACCGAAGATCCGACCGTCCTCGCGCAGCACAACACCGCGCTTAAACCGTGTCTTGGCCGCTTGCGGTGGCTCGGCCATAAGGCCGGATCGTTGTCGCCAGCCGTCAGCTCCAGGTTCGCTTGCGTCCTGTGACGGACATTCGGCTTGCATTCGAAACGTTGAAGACGATCATGATGTTAAGACTTTCGGGTTCGCTACTAAAGCGACCCTCGCTCACTTCCGCGGGCAAGAGTTCGCGGCGGAGTAGTTGCGTGCTGATGGCATACGGGCGATGCCTTCGGCCCGCGCTCTACTCGTCGCTTCGCTCCTCACCGAGCCACCCTATGGGTGTCTCGGCCCTTCGGGTTACGATCGCTATCGCACATGCCGCAAACAATGGAGGCTTCGCAAGTCAACTGCCAAGTCGCGCCGGCTTTTTCGCAATGAATCCGGCGCCCCGGATGCGCCCCACAGAGCTCCGCTACTGGCGGATGGAACCTGATCCAGATCCACGATCACGAAACACACGTTGTCTTGCTTGTGACCACGCCCAGCCAGCGAACCAACACCGGCAGCAGAGAGTCCGCTGTTCGTTGGAGCGCAACAAAATGCAACAAAACGCAAGGTTGCGAAAAGTTGCTACCACACCTGTGCATCTTCGGAATTATTGCCATCAGACGCCGCTCGGTCGACGTGAACGACCCACGCGGGGGAGTGCTCCAAAACAGCAGACCTATCGGATTCTGGCGGAGAGAGCGCGGATGGCAAGGAACCGTGCTCTCTGAGAATATGCCGGGACTGCCTACTCGAAATGCAAACTCTAGGAGCTCCCCCTGTAAACTAGGGCGGGGCTGCTTGATCGGTCCAAACAGGCCCTTGATTCCTGACCGACAGGCGTCCCGTTGGATTGATGACCGCTTTCCTGTTTTGGAAGTCAAACCGTTAAGGCTCACTGTTACGGCTTTAGGGAGTGGCATCGAAATCAGATATGGCCCAACTTTTCGAGTGCTTGGAGAGCTCAATAATCGATAGCTCATCGTGTCATTTGCGAAATCGATTCTAAGAAATGTCGTCGGGGGCAATCCGACTGTTGTTCGTGTATTCCACCAAGAAATGCTCTGTATGCAAGGGAACGATCCGCCGGTTTTGAGTGTGCCTCTGGCCTCAACTTCGTGCTACTGTTCGAACTGATCCAGGCGATCAACATGGGCGTCGACGTTTCAACGGAACCAATCTCAAAGTTGATGTGCCTTCTTCCTGTGAGAAATGGCGGGCACATTTTGCGAAGGTATTTCGATAGTGTGAGAACCTTCTGTTCCGGCGTGATTGCACTTGACGACGGTAGCACTGACGACACTCGTTCGGTGTTGGCGGCCGAAGGAATGGTGAAGGCTTTGCTCATCAATCAGCCTCGCCCAAGCTATCGCGGCTGGAACGATTCCACGAACCGTCAGCGATTGCTCGATGCGTGTGAGGATTTCTCGCCGCAATGGGTCATCTGGATCGATGCCGACGAGATCATTCCGGCGACCGACATACCCTTGTTAAGGCGCTTCCTCGATACGGAGGCTAATCCGGCTCTTGCATACGGCTTTGAAGTGCTGCGGATGATCGGCGACGAAAATCATTACGACAAAAACAAGCTGTGGGGCTATCGCATGTTCGCCTATCGTCAGGGTTACACACTCCCCAGACGAACCCTTCATTTCGAGCCGGTGCCTGTCCAAATAGACCGATGCGCGTGGAAACGGACGCGCCTGAGGATCGCGCATTTTGGCAGCCTCACGGCCACGATGCGAAGGGCGAGGTACGCCAAATATCGCGAAGCTGATCCAAATCGGCAGTGGCAGTCTTCCTATTCCGAGCTTCTGGATAAGCCGGGGCATATTTGGGATCTTTGTCCCCTGGCGGAGGGCACCAAGATCGTCATCGAATGACCCCGACTGGTTAGAGTTCGTGATCGTGTTCTGTTAGACCGCTATCACTTCCGCAATCAGATCTGCTGCGGTGAGGAGATTGGCTAGCTCTGAATTTAGGGGCGGCGTGAGCATCAAGTGGCAGTCTCCGGGAGAAAGCGTTGCAAAGAGCCCGCGCTTTCTCAGGCGACGTAGCAGGTGCGACGGTGTGATGCCCGCGTCGCGACCGTGCGCCCAGTTCAAATGCAGGGCAAGTTCGAGGCCCTCACCATGCAGGCCAGTTGCGAAACCGAGGCCGGAAATGTTGTCGAGAAGGCGCTTTTCGAGTTCTGCTGCGGCTTGCTTAGCTAGAGCTCCCAGTTCTCGGTCCGTATGGTAGCGGAGCGTCGCTAACGCAGCGGCTGAGCCGGCTGGCGCGCCGGCGAAGGTGGAGGCAAATGCCTCGGGTTCGAGGAATCTAGTGAGGTCCGCGGAAACAAGACACAGGGAGAGCGGGTAGAGGCCGTTTGTGAGCGCCTTTCCGCAAACAACGATGTCGGGTTTGATCGCCCGACGTTGGCAAGACAGGAGGCTCCCTGTCCGGTTTATGCCGGTGCCAACCTCATCGCAAATCAGGAGAATCCCAAGCTCCTCGGCGAGCCGACTGATAAGGGATAGAAATTCCGCGGGGACCACGTAACACCCACCATTCGTCAGCACCGTCTCGAAGACAATCGCGCCGGCGTCTTCAGCTTTGCGGATCAGGTCCTCGATATCAGTCAGCCGACTGCTGCCGGGAGCGGGCATCAGCACCCGGTGGCGTTCCAAATCTAGAGGATCGAGATGCGACGCTGCAATGCCCCCGGCCAGGGCAGCGCCGGTGTTGCTGCCATGATAGCTCGCTGCGAACGAAATGACCCCCGGACGGCCGGTTACCAGCCGCGCTACTTTGAGCGCATTGTCGATTCCGTCCCCACCCGAGCAACCAGGGATCACCACATAGCCCGGCACAAAGGCGCCGAACATATCTTTAAGCCGCTCGAAGTAATCGTCAGTACACCAAGAGGGACGAAAAGTCATTGTGGAGAGGCAACGAGACCATTCGTCGCGAATCTCCGCGCAATTCCATCCTGCGTTGACGACATTCCACCCGGAGGTTAGGTCGATGTACTTATTGCCATCATCATCCCAAATATGGCCCCCGCGCGCGGATTTGAGGCGGAAAGGCAGCTCAGTCGCATCTGTCATTGGGAACATTAGACTTGATGCCCTCCCGCTTCGCCTGCTGCCTTCTTACAGTTTCTGCAGTGAGAAATCTCCCTGCGCCCGCAAGTGGCGAGGGAGCTACGGAATCGGCGAGCGTTCTCCAAGATTAGACCAAGGTCATCCCTGAAGATATTGCCAAGGATACCCTCCGAGCGGAAAGAGAGAAGGCAAACATGGACGTTCCCTGTGACAGTGATGGCAAGCGAATTGCCAGCCCAAAAGCAGGGACCATTCGGAATCTCGCCTTCATCAAACACTGACTCCTCACCTCGGGCTCCGATGGGAGCGACTCTAGTCCATTCGTCACAGCGACGAGCAAGGGAAACAAGCCTGGGATCGTAGGGCGAGCGACCACCGTAATAGATCTCGTAGACGCCGATCTGAGGCGTCGTGCTCCCGGCCGTGTCTCTTGCATCCAACAGCATCTTGAGCCCGCGCAATGCGGGCTCCCAGGTTCCGGGACCCCGATTGGCTTCGTGCGCAGTCGCGTTGCCCCCATCGATGGACACGTAGAACAAATCGTCCGGCCGGCTATGCTCGACAATCCCTTCGCATATCGAAGCGTTAAGCAAGGCGCCGTTGGTATGAAGCTCAAGCGGCACGAGTGGGAGCGCGCTCAGGCGTGCCTTCAGTAATTCCGTAAGACGCTTATTGGTTAGTGGTTCACCGCGCCAATTCAGATGCAGCTTCGCGATCGAAATGGAGTCTGACGAAAGCCGTTCCAACACCTTTCGAAACTCGGCCAGCGACATCACGGCATTCTCATGCGCTTGCTTTGTGTAGCAGTCCCGGCACGCAAGATTGCAGGCGCCGGAAACGTCCATCCATACCCATATTTTGGCTGGCGCCGCTTGCATTTAGAAGGCCTGCACAGCGGACCAGTCGACGACCCGAAGCGCACTTCTCTTTCCGTCTAGCGCGCCTTCGATCTCCCGCCATTGGCGTCGCCAAATAACTTCGGAAGACGGATCGATCCGGACAACTTTGCCGACGGATGAAGAAGCCCACATCCAACTATTGTCGAGCAATCTAATTGCAGCGTGCTCATAGATCGAATCTTCGTCCCAGTCGAAAAAAGCCAGCGTGCATCGACAGCCTGAATCCGGATCGTGCGTTGCCTGGGTTATCCCCCGATATCCCTTGCCAAGTTGATCAGCCGTCATCCACGGTAACTTAGCTACATTGACCCGGAGTGTTTCTCGGATGCCTCGGACGATGAGGCTGGAACAATCGATGCCCGCGCGGCTCCGCCCGCCAAATCGATACGGCGCGCCCACCAGCCTGGTCAGGGCGCGCTGAAACGCGAACTCCCGGCGCGAAAGACCCCGCATCTTCGGACCTTACGCAAACGGCTGCACGCCTGTGATCGCTATCAACTTGGACTTAAGTTCCTTTTTGCCGTAGCTTGAGCCGTTGCCGACGACCATGGTGCCGAAGACTAAGTCGTATTCATAATCCACGGTTGGCCACCAGGGCGGGATGTAAAGGATTGCCTCCAATCCATCGGCAACGGCTTCGCCATCGGCCTTAGTCTCCAGGAGTGTGACGACCGCCGGGCTGCCCGGCTTCACGCGCCCCTTCACCGGTATCTTCTTTCTGCCAAACCGGACTTCTCCGCTCAATCCTGCCCGGTCGGCCTTGCGGATATCGAGCTGTGCCTCGCCCATACTCGCGGCCTTCAGCTCGGGCTTTGTTTGGTGTGCCGCTAACGAGAGTCTCCAAAGGCCGCGAATTCTAATCGACGCCATGTTCCTGCCCTCCCCTTATTACGAGCGAGCCACCCCCCTGCCGGTGCCCTGTGGCCGAATGCTCAATTCGATTAGCTTAATCGATCAATTTATGATTGCATAGCCGAAGGTCGCGCGCTCCCCGGAAAGATATTGAAATGAGTCATTGGGCCGCTCGGAAAGGAAACGTCTCGCACGCCACCGTCGATGGTCGTCAAGTCGAGTCCACGCAGATCGCCGCGATGGATGGCCATGATCGACAGCATGCCAAGCTTTCCGCAATTCCGAACGGGCGCAGATCTCTGCTATGGGCGACAGATGATTTGGGGAGGGTGTTCTGCCTTGATGCCTGCGGTGGAATCGTATTTGCTCCGCTGCCAGCGAAATGGCGCGCCCTGCAGATCGTTGTGTCCGCATCCGGCAGAGTTTGGGTGACGGCACGCTGTGCAGAGCAGCAAACGTACGCCGTTTGGAGTTTGTCTTCGGATCTTTACGAGTGGAGCTGCTGGGCCAAGAGCCATGCGCCTTACCAGATCGCCGGCGCATCGGCGGATGGGTGTTGGATGCTTCAGAAACGCAGGCTTGAGCTTGCCGCTGATCAACAGAATCAGCCCTCATGGATGCCTTTCGACGCCACGCAAATCAGCGAAGGCCTCGATGGCACTCTTTGGGCTATCGACGGGAAGAGTCGCTACGGCGGCTTTGCTGTTTGGCGTCGGAGCAAAGGCTCCGATGCCTGGTTTATGCTGCCACCGCCCGCCAGCGCGATCCGAATTTCGGGTGCCCCCGACGGGACCGCCTGGAGCGCCAACTCTCGAGGCGATATCTGGCGGTTTCATCCGAACGGAGCTGGCAACTTCCGCGAATGCAACGCCGTCGCGAATTGTCGAAACTGCCTGTACTCACCCCAACAGAGCTCTGTCAAAGACCTCAGCATTGGACCGGATGGGGTGCTTTGGTTTCTCTCGACGTCCACAGCGCCAAATGGTCACTCCATAGGGTGGATGTCGAACTTTCTCTTGAAAGATAGTCGCTATCCTGCTCCTTCGAAGGGAGCTGTGTCTCTTGCAGCGAGCATGGTTAGAGCCGCTGACACGGCATCGATTTGAAGCGGCCGATGAGTTTCGCTGACGACGAGGAGTTTATGTGAAAGACCCGCGTATCGCGTCTGTTCATCCTCGCAGGGTGTGGGATTCCCGCGGCCGGCCCACCGTGGAGGTGGAGGTCACGCTGCGTTCTGGCCTGCGGGGTAGGGCGATCGCGCCTGCGGGGGTGTCCACCGGGTCAGGTGAAGCGATTGACCGGCGCGATGGCGGATCGCGTTTCGGAGGCCACGACGTCCGGGGGGCGATCGAAGCCGTTCGAACCGAGATTGCTTCCCTGTTGTTCTCGCGTGATGCGACCGACCAAGAAGGCATCGATCGGGCGATGATTGCTTGCGACGGGACGCCGAACAAGAGCCGCTTCGGCGCCAATGCGATGATTGCGACATCGATGGCGGTGCTTCACGCAGCTGCGGCCGCGAGTGACCTGCCGCTCTGGCGCTATTGCAGCGGCGAGACCGCAGTTCAAATCCCACTACCTGAGATTCAGATCTTCGGCGGCGGGGCGCATGCGGGCTGGCGCGTCGACATTCAGGAATGCATGGTGGTCTGCCTGGGCGCGGCCACCTTCGCGGAGGCTCTCGACTGGACGTCGGAAGTCTATCGAGCTGCAGGCGAGCTGATGCAGCGACGCGGGCTGTTGCAGGGGATTGCTGACCAGGGTGGCTACTGGCCCTGCTTCCGCTCGAACGAGGAGACGCTAGACGCGCTTATGGAAGCGATCGCGAGGGCGGGCCTCAGGCCTGGCAAGGATATCGCGATTTCGATTGACGTGGCGGCTTCAGCATTCGGAAAGAGCGGCCGATATACGCTGGCCCTCGATGGCAGCCGCCTTGATACCGCTGGTATGATTGAACTGCTGACCGGCTGGCTCGATGCTTATCCGATCTGTTCAATTGAAGACCCGCTTGGTGAGGATGACACGGAGGGATTCGTCGATTTTACGGCTAGGAACGGCCGACGCTGCCAGATCATAGGCGACGATTTCCTGGTCACGAACGCGCAACGTATACGCAAGGCAGCCGCTGACTGCTCGGTCAATTCCGCATTGATCAAGCCCAGTCAGGCCGGCACAATCACGGAGGCCCGCGAAGCGTTGGACGCTGGTCTCGTCGCGGGATTCGGCATGATTGTATCTGGTCGTTCCGGGGACAGCGAGGATTTGACGGTTGCACATCTGGCGGTCGGATGGAATGCGGGCCAATTGAAGGTTGGCTCGTTTGCGCGCTCGGAGCGCATGGCGAAGTGGAACGAGCTCCTGCGTATCGAGGAGCAACTCGGTGGGACAGCCAGACTGGCTCGTCTTCCTTTCTTCGGCGAGCACGGCATCCGGAGCGGTCTGCGGCGAGGCGTTTAGATAAGGAGTCCCCGTCCACAGAGCCAGCCTTCCGTGCCGTCGCTCGGCACCAGTGCCACCTCATCGTCGAAGCTGTGATGGATTGTCGCTGCCGCAAATACCAGGTGGTCCCATGTGATCGGCATCCCGGCCGCCGCGAGTTCCCGCTCGAATGGCATCCATGCCAGGAATCGGCCTTGTGCGCAGGCAGCTCTGGTACGCTCGAACCTTCGGTAGATACAATCAAGCGCCGGATTGTCGGCCGACTTTACTCTCAGGTCAGCTGCGAGGCGAGCGATCGAGATGTCCTTGGCGAGCTCGTGTGCCGGAAAGGTATCGTGCAGCGCCTGGATCGCGCCTTCCACTCCCGCAACATTCGGCCGATCAACGGCTTGGACGATCGCCGCATACAGCGCCCGGCGCTCGTCCTCCGCAAACAAAATGCCCATCTCGCGAACGAGGTCGGCCGGTTCGTCAGGCGCATGAATGAATTTCAAGAGCCGGCTCCAGGACTTCATGACGAAGCGAAGGTGCTCGGCCGTCTGTTGCTCGGGCCTTGACGGACCCTTGAGCATTTGGAGACGCACAGAAGCCGGTAGTCGCCGCTCAGACGCGGGCGTATCGTCGCGCAGGAAAAGCATGAAGGACGGACTCATGCCAGCGAGTAGGGTGTTCAGGCGCATGCGGTCGAGCGTGAGCTGGTTTAGCTGAAAGCGCCAGTCTTCTCGCAGATGCAGACGGCCATAGCGGAATGACGTGCCGAGCAGCGGAGTGAAATGGTGACGACGGAGGAAAGCAAGCGCGAGTGGAATGCGCCGTCCGACGATTGCGTCAGGTTTGAACACCAATGCCGTGACGGATTGCAGCAGGCGGATGGCGTCTGCTCCTAAAATAAATCTCGCATCGGCCAGCGATTCGCGAAAGTAGCTCTCGGAGCCATAGTATTTGATTTTGTCCGGAACCGTCGTCATCAGTCTCCAGTCCAGCCAACTGCGCTCGCTGGTCAGGGTCCTGCCGGTTGGGGCATCGACCAGCCAGCCGTCTGCCTCGCCACTCGCGGCGGATACCCGCGGTGTCTGTGGCGTCGCCCCAATGCTTTCGGTTCGCAACGCAGGCAGTTTTTTGGCCATCCTGGTTCAGCTTGTCCGGCAAACGTAATCGACAAAGCGCTCCATGCCAGCCTCGATATCCTTGGTCGAGCCGGCGTATGAAAAGCGGATCATCTCGCGGCCGCGTTGGGCATCAAAGTCGACGCCGGGGGTGATGGCAACGCCGGTCTCTTCAAGGAGCCTCGAACAGAACGCAGCGCTGCCGCCAGTCAGGTCGGGACAGCGTGCATAGACGTAGAAGGCCCCGTCCGGTGGAGCAATCTCGGTGATTCCCGCGCTGGCTAACCCCGACATCACGGCCGCACGGCCAAGGGCGTAGCGCTCCAGATGACCACACAGCTCGTCCTCGGCGCCGAGAGCGGCCGTCGCGGCGATCTGGGATATCGTTGTAGGCGCGATAAACAAGTTCTGCGCCAGTTTCTCCACCGCGCGCACGAGATCGGGCGGCAGGACGAGCCATCCAATGCGCCAACCGGTCATCGAAAAGTATTTGGAGAAGCTGTTAACGACGATCACCTGGTCGTTGAAGCTCGCTGCGGTGGTGGCATGCTGCCCGAATGTGATGCCGTGATAAATCTCGTCGGAGATCAGCCGTATGCCGCGCGTCGCGCACCAATGGACCAGATTGCTCATCGCAGTGCGGTCCAGCATGCTGCCGGTCGGATTGGAGGGGCTTGCAACGATCACCCCGTCAACGTCCCCGCCATGAGACTCCAGCAGCTCGGAGGTCAATTGATAATGAGTATCCGCTCCCACCGCGATCGACACGACCTCGATGCCGAGAGAGGCCAGAATGTTGCGATAGCAGGGGTAGCCGGGCTCGGCGACGGCGACTCGGCTGCCCACGTCAAAGGCTGCCAGGAACGCGAGGACGAAGCCGCCCGATGAGCCGGCTGTCGCAATGATGCGGTCTGGCGGAAGGTCAAGACCGTAGCGCCTCCTATAGAGGTCGGCAATTCCTTTGCGCAGCTCCATCTGCCCGACCGCGACGGTATAGCCCAAGGGCTGCGCCCGCATCGCCGCCTCAGCAGCCGCCAAGGCCCGGGTTGGAGCACTCGTCGAGGGTTGCCCCACCTCAAGGTGATAGACCCGTCGTCCGGCTCGTTCGATTTGCTCGGCCTTCTCCATCACGTCCATCACGACGAACGGGGCAATCGCACTGCGGCGAGAAATACTCAGCATCGCAACCTCTCTTTCACCGACCTGCAGGGTGTTTAACCGCCCGCCTCTGCGCCAGCCGGCATACCGCCCGACCGAATGCAGAATAACAAGGGTTCGGCGCGCCGCAGCCGGATCAGATTGTCGGCAATCTGCTGGATACGCCGGTCAACGGTTCCCGTGGTCCAGGCCGAGATGTGCGGCGTCATCACCACGTTGGGCAAGCTGTGAAAAGCGAACCGGGAGGGGGGTGGTGCCGGATCGCTGGGAGTTGGGTAGCGATACCAGACGTCGAGTACTGCCCCGCCGAGGCGCTGCTCGCGGCATGCATCGAACAAAGCTGCCTCATCGACGCACTCGCCACGCGCAACATTGATCAGGACCGCTGATCGCTGCGCCCGGCCGAGCACGCGCGCACCGATCAATCCCCGGGTCTCGTCAGTCAACGCAATTGCCACGACGATGTAGTCAGCCTCAGCGACAATTTCGGCAATATCGGCCAAAGGGCGCAGTTCAGCGACGCCGGGAGGAGGCGGTCCCAGCGTGCGATTACACCCAACGACCCTCATTCCCAGCGCGGATGCTCTCTTAGCAATGGCACGGCCAATGCCGCCGCAACCGATGATCCCGAGCGTGGCACCCGAAAGCTCGCGCCGCAGTGGCCCGCCGGCCCGGCTGCCCATTCCCCACGACCCCATCCCGAAGTCGGCAACGATGTGGAGCAGATTCCGTGCAGCTGCCAGCATGGTCATGATGACGTACTCAGCCACAGCCACGTCATGACCGGTAACATTGCAGATCATGACTGTCGATGGAACGGCGCCCAGATCGATCTGATCGATGCCGACGAGAGGCACCTGGATCAACCGCAGCGTCGGAGGGGCGGGCCAGCCCGACCGATAGGACGGCGTGATCAGCGCCTCGAAGTCTACGACCGCGGGGTTTGGCTGAGCAGGGTCGAACGGTAGAAAGCGCCAGGCCCCTGACGTCGCTTCGGTCAACTTGTCGATCCAGCCGATTGCCATGGAACCCACAACCAGAGCGACACTCATTGGCCGAGTCCCGACGGTTCGCGGCGTGTATCGACCATCTTGCGCGGCACGCCAAAGGCCTTGAGGATGCGTTGCCCGGCGCGGGGCGAAAGTGCGAACAGGCAGCCGAGCAGACGGTCATCAGGCGTGAGATGGGCTTGGAAGTGCCGGTCGACTTTCTTCTTTCCGCACAGGGGGAGCGTCCGGTAGAAGCCCGCAACGCCTTCTGCGGCGCCTTCGATCACGCCGCTCCGCTCGTCCAGGCGGCGGCCAGGTGCCAATTCGGCCGCGATGTCCCGCACTGCCGGCATCAAGACCTCGGGAAATGATTCCCCTTCAAGTGCCGGATAGATCACCGTATCGATGACGCCTGCGAATGCTCGCATTGCGGAGAAGGACTTTGGGTTGTACGTCTTGATGACGATGACCGGCGGGAATGGTGATCCGTTTGCTAGTAGGCCCATGAACAGCGCCCGCCACATCGCGGCCAAAGCGGGACCGCGATGCCAGGTCTCTCCAATCAGAACGGTCTTAATGTGCAAGAAGCGCGTTGACTGTCCGGTGCACCAGTCGGCGACGGCAATGCCGATGCACCGGCCGTTGGCGGTTTCGCGCGCGAGAACCGTCACTTCTTGCGCGCCGAGGAGCGCCGGCTTTGTCCGGAAATAGTCGGCCACTCCGTAGGTGGGCATGGCGGCGACGAGATCAGCGACGATGCCGGCCTGACTTTCGGTACTCAGCGGCGGCGATGAACGGGTGAAGATTTCCGTCTTGAAACGTGCCTCATGCGTTGCCAGCACGGAAACCGCGATACCCATTGTCAGCCCCCCGGCGCGACCGGAAGGCAGACCAGCCGGTCAGCTGCTTCTATTGGGGCGATTGCTCCGGGCCCGTGCACCTTCAGATATTCGAGGCCCACCCTAACGCGGCGCACCCGTTCCGCCGCGGCCTCGGGCTTAACGCTGTCGTATGGGTGGTCTTGAACGCTTGCCCCCATCTTAAAAAACATGGGGGCCGAAATCTGCACCATTTCAGCAAGTTCGAACCAGCGGATGAACCCGCCCTTGGACTTGTAAACGTCAGTCGGGATATCGAGCACCGTACCAGGGGCGGCCTTGCGCATCGCCTGTAGCACAGGCAAGCCAAGGTCATGCGCGGTCGTGATGGCGTCTGCCCCGCATTCGGCAAACAATGAGGCGAGCGCAGGATTGGTCGCCATGCAGTGCGAGGACGTCTTCAACACCAGATCGGGTGGCAATTTGCGGCGTGCGCGCAATTGTCCCAAGACCTTGAGCACGCCGACATCATAGACTGTGATACCGCGACATCCGAGCTCGCACAGCCGAAATGCCTCATCGACACATTGGGCAAAAGCGTCGCTATTGTTGAGCTGACGGCCTTGCTCAATGCCGAATTGGGTACGGTAGAATGTCGCCTTGACATCATATTCGGGCCGCGGACCCAGTCCGATCAGCAGGCCATATCCGTTCTCGCGGCACAGCGCGAGCATGTCGCTGATTTCGCTGCTCGACAAGAGAATCGACCCGTGTGTCTCGTCGAAGCGCGTGCAGTACACCTCTTGATCACGCAGTGCCCCAACTGTGGCTTCCAATTGTCGGAAGGTATTGATTGCGGGTATCTCCACTCCGTATTTGCCTCCGTTGCGAAATGATGCGTCGGAGGCACGCAGAGGCTCATCATCTCCAGCCGAATAACCGAGTTCGGCAAGTGCGGCGCGTCCACGTGTTGCGCTTCTGATAACGGCACTCATTTCGATCAATGGTTGAAATAAATTAAAGGTTGCGATAATATAACACTCTCATTTTAAGTGAGCGCTTGTCAACGCTGAACTGTCTACACGGCTTTGCACCGAGAATGCTCCACGGAAGTTTGCGCTCTGTGGCCTCATTTTAATGCCGACGGCAGATCAGAAGCTTGTGGAAGGAGCAGCGTATGAGTGGTTTCTCCAAACCTCTACCGTATGGCATCTATCCTGGCGAACGCGATCCTTTCCCACGCAATGAACTCGCCGATGCAGCGCGTCCGAGGATCGATGCCATCCTCGACGCGATGATCGAGGAGTTCTACGCTAAAATTCCCTACGCGCAGCACCTAGGAACGGCAGAGAAGGTCAATCGCGAGTATTACAAACGCTTCACGATCGAGATCATACTCCGGCTTCGCTTGAAACGGGTGATCGACGGATTGACCATCCATTATTTCGCCAGGACGAATCCGCCTTTAGCCAAGCGGTGGTGTCATTACACTGAAGACGAAATGCTTCATGACGGCCTATTTCTGGCAGATCTCGAACGAGTTGGGATGAGCCGTAAGGAGGTCTACGAAACCGAGCCCTTGCTGGCCACCAAGCTGCTGCAAGGTTATTTCTACTACGGCCTGGAGCATGAAGGCGTGCCGCTGGCGTCCCTCAGCAGTAGCTATTTCATCGAGTACACCGCCTCGCGCACGCAGGAAAAATGGCTGGATAACATCGAGCGTTCCGTAGGTGCGGGAGCGGTCAAGGGCTCGCGCGCGCATGTGGATCATGATGATGCCGATGGCCACGTCGGCTTCGTGTGGGAGGTACTTAGCACCTTCATCAAGACTGAAGCCGACGTCGACAGGATTATAACGCATCTTCGAGCCGTCTATCACCTGTTCATGATGTTCTTTGTCGAGTTGCACGGGCTAGTCATTGCAAGGGCGGCGGAACCGTTTAGCGGCACCTACCAGACGGCGGCGGAGTGCGGCTGCGCACTTGCTTAGAGGTCTTCGTTGGGGCAGGGAGCGGGAATACATGTCCGAACAAGAAGCGTTTGAAGTGAAGTATTCCACCGCGGCTTTGACGATCGCGGAAAATAAGGCCTGGCGCTGGTCGGCGAGGCCGGCTCAATGCACGCTGGGTGCCGCTTTAATTGCCTCGCGGCGTCCCCTGACCTCCCTAGGCGCAATGACTGCGGAAGATGCGTTGTTGTTCGGCGAGATTGTTGCCCTCGCCGAACGGGTGACACGAACGATCCTTGCCCCTGACAAGTTCAATTGTCTCGCATTGATGATGATCGATTCACATCTTCATTTCCATTTCATCCCTCGCTACGCTGGCAGCCGGACGGCATACGGTCTGATCTTTGCGGACGGCGGTTGGCCGGGGTTTCCCGACCTGACCGCGAAACAGGGAGAGGCAAGCCAGCTTTCAGGAATGTTGGCTGCTCTGCGAGCCGGAGCTGGCAATGAATAGTGCGTCCAACGCACCTGATGTCCGCCAGTTGGCTTTTGTACAGAAGGCATGGGCCACGATAGACGGAGCGCCCGACGCAGCAATCGAGGCATTGGACTGCCTGTCCGGCGGCGTGTCCTCGGACGTATGGCGTTGCACACTAAGGTCGGGACGGTGCATCGTTGCCAAGCGTGCGCTGCCCCGGCTTCGCGTCGCGATGGAGTGGCTGGCTGACCCGCGACGTGGTCTGATGGAAGCGCGTTGGCTCGGTCTGATGGCCGAGCATCTGCCCGGCTTCGCGCCGCGTGCGATCGGCTATGTCGCCGACGATCGAGTGCTTTTCATGGAATATCTCGACGAAGCGCTTTTCGCCAACTGGCGCGAGGAACTACTGACCGGCCGCTGCGACGTGCAGGCAGGCAGTCGGCTCGGCGCCGGGGTCGCCTCGACCCATAATGTCTTTGCCGGCCGTACTGACCTTCGAAACTATTTTCACGCACGTGACATTCTTACCGGCACGAGGATTGACCCCTATTTCGACGCGGTCGCCGCTGTTCATCCGGCCCTCCGCAAGGAGATTGCCGAACTGGCGGACAGTTTGCTGCGCGCAGATGCAGTCGTCATTCACGGAGACATCAGTCCGAAGAACGTCCTGGTTGGTACCGGCGGACCGATTCTGCTGGACGCCGAGTGCGCCTGCGTTGGTGAGGCGGCGTTCGATCCGGCATTTTTCCTGGCGCAGCTTTGCTTGAAGAGCATTATTCGCCCGGATTGTGCCGACAGCTTTCACGATCTCGCGGTCGGGTTTATTGAGAGCTATCTGGCCGGGGTGAATTTCGCGTCGAGCTCGAGCATTGATCGCCGGGTGGTGAAGTATCTTCTGCTGTTCATGCTCGGGCGGATCGATGGCAAAGTCCCTGTCCCGTATCTGCAGGCGGCGAAAGACAAAGAATTCGGCCGGCGGTTTGCTTTGACCATGTTCCAGAGCCCGCCTGCGTGCACCGTGGAGCTGCTGGAGCAGTGGCACAGCTATGTTCGCCATGCGGAACGTCGTGAGGTGGCTTTGGAGCGGCCTTGCATTTGAGGAGGAAGGTTGGATTCGTGAGGAACCTGCATGCATCAACTGTCCTGGAAGCTTTCCTCGCGCCTTTGACTGAGGATAGCTGCCAGCGTGTGGTACAGAGTTGGCATGTCGATCATGCCGCCATAAACCTCATGACCGGTCGCGACTTCAATCCCCTCGATCGGATCGATAACGTGATATCCCGCGTCGCGCAGCAGTGCGACGTTGCTCGTCACCAGGCGATTGCGCCACATCGTTTCGTTCATGCTCGGCACAAAGACCACCGGCGTCGAGTCCGGCGTTGCGCAGATCAGGGTCGAAAGGAAATCGTCACACGCGGCGCGCGCGCAGCTCGCAAGAATTCGCGCGGACGCGGGCATGACCAAGACCAGATCAGCCGATCGCGAGAGAGTGATGTGCGGCACGCGCTTGTCGTTCCACATATCCTCGTCCGTCAACGCGGGCTGGCCGCTTATCGCAGAAACCGCCAGTGGCGTCAGGAAACGCAGAGCTCCCCGCGTCATAACGACGTTCACTTCATCAGCAACCAAGGCGCGAAGGGTCTGCAGTCTCGGCGGCATCCAACTGGCCGCCACGGCGCCCGTTATGCCAAGCACCAAGTTCTTGCAGAGTCTGGCACGGGCGTGAGGCGAAAGATCGGTCATGACATGCGTCTCCTGCCGCAAATCATAAATCGCGCTGGGCCGCTTTGCCAATTGCTGTTTGTCAAAAGAACTTAGGACCATCATGGCCGCGCTTCTTCTGCCTCTGCTCGACGTGGACGTGATTGGTATCGGCCTTGCGGGCTCGTGGAAGCGGTATCCTGGCTGGTTTGCAGAGGCCTTGTTGCGCGCTGTACAGTCCGATGCGGATGCGCTGGTGGCGGTATCGCATCAGCGGAATCAGATCGGACTGCTGGATAGAGCGCTCGAACGACTTGCGCTTAGACCGCATTTGCCACAATCGGCTAGGGCGCGAATCGAGGACGAACTCCTCGCGATTAACTTGGTTCAGGATGTGATCCTGGGCGAGATGACTAAGCTTGATCATCTTTTCGGCCTGCTAGAAATCAAACCAACGTATCTGAAGGGCGTCTCTTGCGCGCGCTATTACGAGCGGATGTCCGACCGCCCATTCAATGATGTCGACGTCTTGGTCGAACGCTGTGATGCATTGCGCGCTTATGCCGCGCTCATGGATTTGGGGTTCAAGCAAGGCAGGTTCAACAAGCGCACTGCTCTATTTGAGCCGGGACACGAACATCCGACCCTCGACGATCCGACCGCTTACGAGCTGCCCAAGCTTACGCGTATGGTTCAGGTCGATCTTCTGGATTCTTCGTTGCGCGGACGACTTTCAAGCAACCGCGTCGCTCATGTGGGTGAGGGCCTGCAGGTTCCTTTGCCCGTCGAAATTCATTTCGGGCTGGAGGCGGACGGCCGTTTCCCTTTGGAAACGCGTGATCTTGGCCTGGCTTTTCTGCCGAACGGCCGTGATCTCGTGCCCGAGGTGCAACTCGCTTACTTGGCCTACAAGACCTACACCGATATTATTTTGCTCGGCGCGCGGTCCGGCTTGAAAATTGTTGCAGATGTTGTACGATTTATAGAATGCAACCAAGGGGAGTTTCCTTGGCGCGGCTTGATTGATCGCTGGCATCAGAGAGGACTGTGCGCGCCGTTGCGCTACGTTCTTGCTGCGGCAAAAGAGATTTATTGTTGCGACATTCCGCTCGGCGGATGTGCCTGCGACCAAACGGCCAACGAACTCGGCGATGTGACGCATGGAACGCCGCTCGACGTCGGTGATTTCCTCCCCTTCCTGTCCAGCCGCCGTGTGAGCTTTACTTTTAGACCGGAAGCAGACTTTTGTTGAACTCGGTTCATGCCCAATGGAGAGCACCATGGCAACTTCGGCAAAGTTTCTTGTTCAAGTCGCACACGCCGTAACGGAGGATGTAAAGGAAATCGTAAAGTCTGCCGGCGCCAAGGTTGTGGAGGGCGCCGACGATCTAGTCGCTTTGGTTGACGATGTGGCCTACGCGAAGTTGAAGGAAGCAAAGGGCCTTCAAGTTGAGCGGGTGCAATGGCTTGGCTCGATGGCCGATCCTGGGGGGCGGCCGACCGATCAGTCGCTCTATCCCCGTCATATGCCGCTGACGGATCGGCAGGTGGCCAAGCTGCACGAGGATGGCGCGCGGCTATATCGCGTTTCCGGCATGTCCGAAGAGACATTGAAGGCAGTTGCCTCCAAGCTTCAGCCCGGCGCCTCGCTTGAGCTCGCGAAGCGGGCCGGTCCATTGCACGGCGACCAGCGCGAACTGACGGTCAAGGCCAACGACCAAGGTATCCTGGGCCTGCTGGCGGCCAACGGCGCTCAGGTATCAGTCTGCTGAGACGATCTGGACTACGGTTTATTTGATGGGCCCGAAGCCCAGCAGCTATGCCTATGTCGATGTGCGGCCGCGTAGTGAAGTGACGGGCGTGCTTCTCGGCTCGCCCTCCTCTGTTGCGGGCAAGCCCGGCAACGAGCCTGCGTATCGTGAAATCTCCGTCCTTCCGCTGCTGCGAGAGCCGGACCACCTGCTCGTCCGCATTGGCCTTCGGCTTGTAGCTACCGAGCTGACCAGGAGCAACGCTACCGACAGGTCAGCACCTGACTGGGATAATTACAGCGATATTTCAATGACATACAAGTTTGCAATTTGTCCTGAATGGCGCACCAACTTCCCACCAATCAGAGCATAACCGCGAACTACGGCGGTGAATATCTAAACTGCCGATCGAATAGGGACAGACCGCAAAGTACTGCGCAGGTCGTGATCGTCTCCAATGGAAGGGTCGCTATCGCCTATCGGCCATCCCGATGGGCTTTGAGGGCCAGTAGAATGGACCTGCCTCGATCCGGTTGGAGCAGTTGGTCAACCAGAGCCACCACCACGAGATATTTGATCACCGGGCGCGGGATCTTGCGGTTGACGCACTTTCCGTCCCGGTCCCCGTGACCGCCCACAGATGCGGCGGCGCAAACCCATTTCGTATCTCAAGTCGGAAACGCCGTCAGCAATGGCAATCGAATGCTGCTGCGGGCTCGCGGATGCGATCATTTCCGAAGGAGCCATGGTCCATCCGAACGCGACCCTGCGGGGCCGCTCCACGAAGTAGACACGCGATCACAGATCAGATTGCGATCCGACCGGGTCTCAAAATAACAGCAACATTCAGACGCTTGGAAACCTGCGATGGCCATCACGATTGGCCTTTACCTTGGCCTCAAGACCCCCCTAGATTGACGGATATTCGCGCACTGGTTGCGCATCAAAGCGAGTTTGACGTGGAAGATAGCCTGCAATCAATTTTGCATCTCCAAGATGAACTGCTCAGTTCAAACAAGATGTACATCGTCGACGAGGTGATTTCAGAAATCGCCCGAGCAATCCCGCAGGACGGAAAATTGTTATTCTATATGCGGCAGCCGCGCCATTTCTCCGATCCACATGCCGCCGAGACGCCTTATCTGCTCTTTCCTTATCTTGCGTTCGAGATCTGCGATGGAAAGGTTTGCAGATTCGGTCACAGAACCGATCTTCAGAAACGAGCTTTAGAGGTCGCGGAGGAATATACGGAAGAAGTTCTCTCCGAGAGCGCGGTCGTGCACTGGGTTCCGCACCCAGAAATCAGCCGGTTTTTCGTGGAGCAGGTGCGACGCACCTTTTTGGTATTCTACCACGTGAGCGGGTCCCGGGAGCACTTCATCGAAAGTGTTTCCAGACGGTTCGTACGCGAGTTTGTAAGGAGCAAGACGGGCCGCGAGATCATTGATTACGATCACCATTTCGGGGAAATCCGGCAGCGCCTAGGTATAGACATCTTGCTCGGGCTTCAAAAAAACCCGTTTTTGAAACTGGAGGACGTCCAAAAGATCGAAGATATCATCGATATCGACCGCGGCTCGTCCAAGGCGCTGAAAAGCATTTCGAAAAACAAGGACTTCCTAAAGGATCTCTTCGGTTCCATCGCACGGAAGTCCATCAACTACGGTTATATCAATAAGCCAAAGACCTATTATTGCATCAACACCCTGACCGAAGAGCACCTGTTCTTGGATCGCGGCAGTCAGGACACGGCTTTTCAGGTTGCTCGGCAAGCGGTTCTGATCTTCATAAAGGGTGGCGATCGGCTTAGTCTCGATGCGGTTCATAATGCGACGAAACTCATTTCAACGAGCTTGCGTGAGCAGGCATCTGCTGAACGAGAAGATCCGCTATTCAAAGTCATGAGGGCGTCGCAGGATGCGGAGGAGCGCCTCGGAACATCGCCAGTCGAGACCCGTGAGGCCCTTGAACGCGAAATCCGCAACATTCTGGAGCCGTTCCTTCGTGAAGTGATCCAAGCGAGCCAAGCCGAAAAAATAGCGGTCTGGCGCTTCGACCCCTTCAATAAGGAGTTCGTCGAGATCGCCTCGGTAGGCTTTCCATCGAGTTATCGCCACCTTACGATACCTCAGACGAACGACGTCTCGTTATGCGTCAAATCGTACGTCACGGATCAGCCGATATGGCAGGAGCATCGGGATCAGTATTCGGCCGAGACGGGCGAGCAGCCCCTCCTCACGAACGATATCGGCAAATTCAGCGATGCCACTCATGCGAGGCCGATCTGGGTGGGCAGCACCAAAAGCGCCGTGATCGAGTTTGCCTCGTCGCGCGCGAAGAGACTGGTCACTGAGGGACAATATTTCGAGCGCGTGTCGATCACATGTGGAGAAGTCATCCGCAGGATCGAGCTGGCCAATGACCGTTCGTGGCTATCGCGAATGTCCTACGTGCATGCAGCCCGTCATCGGATTGAAGCGATTATCAGAGAGATACAGGAGACGGATGAACAGCGGGCGGACCAGCTCCGTTCTCTCCTGTCCTCCTACTCGATTGTTCAAGACAGCGAAAACCGCTTCCGGAACGTCGATAATATCGATGAACTGGCGGATGCGATGGTAAGCGCGATGTCAACCGTGACCACCTCCCCACTCATGAGGGCTCTGTGCGAGAAGGTCAGTCAGCAAGGAAGCGAACATAATGCATCGCCGCGTTCCTACGGGCTCGTCCTGGAAATTCTCGACACCTTGGGCTCCAATGCCGGTCATTCACCTCTTCTGATCGAAGATGTGAGTGTCGAGACAGACTATGATGAGCCATCCAAAATCGCGACGATGAAGATCCTTTACAGGCCGAAAGCCGCGTTGCAGCAGGCTGTCCGCCTTTCCCAGGTCTGCATCTCACCGATCAAAGACAGCCGGTCGGCAACCTATCATTTCGGTCTGTTCTTGTTGGCCGCTCAATTGCGGATGGTCGGCGGCAGTGCGTCAGCCGCTCCCATGGTTGATGACGGATTCGGCAACTCGCTCTTCGGCGTGGCATTCTCCATTCCCCTGAACGACAGCGAAGGTGCAGTATGAAGCGTCACTTTCGAGTTTTGCTTGTTGAGGACGACCGCGATCGCAAGAACCGCTTTGTTGCGGTTTGGAAGGCTGCTTTCGCTGCCGCGGGTGTCGAAATCGACATTCAAGTCGAGGAAAACTTTGATGATATCGCCTCTCATCTGAAGAAGCGGCCTCATATCGCCGTCTTTGACAATGTCTTCGAAGTGCCCGGGGGAGGTCCAGGCAAGGCAAGGGATAATCTGGGCATAGAACAGATCAGCCGTCTGAAGCCCGATCACACCGACACCGTGTTCGCACTTTACAGCCTGGCGACCTTCAGTATTGACCAACTCGGGGTACGCATACCGAACCCAGATATGCTCATCACAAAGACGCATCTTTCCAATATTGAATACCAACACTACCTCGGAAGGACACTGGCATCGCGGGTACAACGCCTGCCATTCAAGAATCTAAGCTTCACCACGCCCTCCGTGCGACCTGAGTTTGCGGATGTCGAGCCAGAGCTCGCCTCGATCATCGAGCAGTGCATTGCAGGTTTCCTGAATGACGAGCTCGACGACGAAGTCATCGAGGTCCGTCTTCATAAACTGACCGGCGGGTTCTCGGGGTCAAGTGTATTCCGCTTGGAGTTCTTTGGGTCCACGCGCTACGAAAATATCCCGTTCGTCCTCAAGTTCAGCCGCAAGGCGAATGTTTCGAACGAGGCGACACGTTACAATTCTTTCGTGCGCCTGCAATTGTCGCACGATATGCGTGTTGATCTGATCGGTTATGGGGAGGCGGGAGAATGGGCGGGGGCCTGCTACGCGTTTGCCTTTGGGCGCGCTGATGGCGTGGTGACCCTTACCGATAAGCTCAAGGAGGGCGACGGGACTGCCGTTACAACGGCGGTTCAAAGGATCTTTTCGTCGAACACCACCGGTTGGTACACGCTGAAGAAAGCTAAGCCGCAAAGACTCGACGACTACTTCTCAAACTCCGAAGAATACAAGCTTTCGAAGGATGATAGGAGGTTGGCGGGATTGCGCGGCGTTCTTACGGAGGTGGGCGCCGAGGAAGGTGTGTCGAGCACCGTATCAACGGACGCAATCCGCTTCGGCACATTCGAGTGCGGATCACTACGCCGCACCCTTGCTAAAAAGGGGGCCGGAGAGATTGAATTGTGCTTCGGTCATGGCGATCTGAACGCGAATAATATCTTCATTGATGGTTCTGGTCGAAACCTTGCGATGATCGACTTTGAGTACTCTGGTCTCGACCACTGTTACAAAGACTTCGTATCACTCGAATCATCGATCCGACTTGAATTTAGAAAAACAGCGTTTCCGGACTTCAAGCTGATGGATCTCGTCGAAGTCGAGATGAAACTGTTCCGAGACCCCGATCAGGTCATTGCCGGGGCACCGGAATATGTCGAGCCGATCCGGGGGCTGCGAAAGGCAGCAGTCGCACGGTTTAGCAGGCCCTTGGCCCTAAATTACTTTGTCGCGGTCGGATTGCATTCGCTGAAGCTTCTGGGGGTCTCTGCAGGCTGGCGTCCTGACCAAAGGAAAGTTCTTGCGGCGGCTACGCTCGCTTCGGCGCGTTGTGCGGAAGGCTAGCCACTTCATGCCGGCCCCTCTAATCGCCTTTGTTTCTGCATCTGCAAAGGACCGGGTGATTTCTCGCTTGAGGTCTTGAAAAGGGCGCCATCCTCGTTAGTTTTCTCATTAGGAAAGACCAATGAGGATTTCGGATGGCAATGCTTTTGGCCGAAATACCGATCAGAGCATCAGAGGGGTTCTTGACGCTTTGGCCCCTTTCGTTGCGCCGGAGAACATCAAACTCTTCGACCCGGTTTCCTTGCCGGTTGTCCAAACCGACGAGCTCACCGAGCTCGCGCAGTCTGTCGCCGCCGCTGTTCGTCCGAAGCCGAGCCAACCGTTTCGCAAAGAGGCTTTGCGCAAGCTGCTCGGCGGACATGACACGTTCGGCGACCAACGCGGTGAGCCCGATCCCGCGCTCCGCAATGCCATAGGTGCGATCTCGAAAGCGCTGAAATCGGTCTTCTTTCATGATCAGGCAGTGCACCGCCTAGCAGCCCCGAAGAAAACGTATTTTCCCGACGGCTCATATCGCGGAACAGTTTACGTGGTAACGCCGCTCGGCGAGCGGGTGCGCGACCTGTTGAAAGCCGAGAAGGCAATCTGAGTCCCCTCTGTCATCCCGCGCTGGCGTTTCGTGCGCGATCCTGGCGTCGCGGATCTGCGAGAGGATTGAGCGGCGCGACAACGAAAGACGCAGAACAGTGTCAACAAGCTCGGATATTGAGTGCTTTCGCATCGACGAAAGCGGATACACGGGGTTCGATCTTCTCAACCTCGATCAGCGCTTCCAGGGCGCATCTGCCATTGCGATCAGCGACGATGACGCCGCTCGGCTGATAAAGCAGCACCTTCCGAGGCTGCAGGCGTCAGAACTCAAGTACCGCACGCTCTCGCGTCGACCGGCCAATCACCAGCCGCTGCTCGCTCTGCAACGGGATGTACTGTCGCATTTTAAAGCGGCGACTTACGTCTGCGATAAGCGCTTTCTATTGGTGCTTATGTTCGTGGATTATGCCGTTGAGCCCTTCTACTACGAGCGCGGTGTCGATTTTTATAAGGATGGGCAGAACTATGCGATGGCATCACTGCTCACGATGGCGGGGCCAACAATCTTCGGAGAAGCTGCGTTCGACGCCATGCTGGCAGCGTTCCAGCACGCCGCCAAGGCGAAGACACCAGAAGCTTTGATGGCCCTGGTCGATGCCGTGCGCGCGACCCGATGGCAAGAGCTGCCGGAGGCCTTAGGACCCCTTGCTAAATATGCCGCGCCAGAGTGTCTGGCGGCAATTGCGACGCCTGGCGTGAACACCGACGCTGCCCTTGTTGTCTTGCAGTCGCTCATCAATCGAATGGAAGTGATGGCCGAGGGTGCGTACCGGGTTGAACACGATCAATCGAAAAATCTGCTGACTTACCACGAGCTCCTTCAGCGCTTCATCGATCATGAGCAGAATGTCGAGTTTCGCCAGACGGAGATTGCGTTCCTAAAATTCCCGCTGAAGCTCACGGAAGTTACCCAGATCGACTCCAAGACAAGTCCTGCGGTCCAACTGGCCGACGTTATGATCGGCGCCGCGATTGAGGCGGCAAACACTATGACCGGGCTGAAATCCGGCGGTTTGGACCCAGATGCTCTGATGTCGCTCTACGCCGACAACCAATTTATTCATATGGTTCCATCACTCGACTTCGAGGAACAACGCCGTTTTCGGCAAGGGACCCAGGCGTCCGAGTTGATCGACTATTTCTCTGCAAACTTCGCAGGGCCAAGCAAGGTGTAAGCGCCCTTCATGAGTCGGTCCGACCTTGCCGAGGCACCGCGTTCAAGAACGCGTGTCGTTCTTTTTAGTCGAGCGGGGTTCATCCACGAGGCTGACGCCCTGCAGCGGTTGCGCGGCCGACTTTCCAGGTGCAGTAGCCTGGCGCGCCTCCCAAGTCGCAACAAGGAAGGTTGCCATGGCACCGGCCAGATTGACGGCCAGCTCGGCGTGGCGGGCTTGCGGGCGCGCGCGCTTCGGCCCAGGGCTGTGCGCATCGCCCAATTTATTCCGGAGCGCTCCGAGGGACTCGACCACCGACTGGCAGCTTCCCAGGATCTGTTTGAACACCTGCTCAGTATGATCGTCGGGCGCAAGCTTCAAAATCTTTGACAGCTTGCGATAGAGTACGGGCAGATCGTCGGCCTCCTGCCAGGTTTCTCCTGCCTGATTGAGGATCCATTTGCTCACATCCTCCAGCAGCGTGCGAGCCAGTGTGATCGCGCCGGCCGGCTCCGAAGTGCGTCGATCCAAGGCCATGCTCCATCGCGCATGAACTTGCGTCGGATCGAACATCTCCAGCGTTGCCGAAATACTCTCATCCGCGGGGGAGCCCTTTGGCACCGGGCGTACCGCATAAAAGGGGCTTCCGGAAATCCGTCCCGCCAAGGCCAACGTGTAGCCATCGTGCCGCAAAAACCCATCGATCTTCTCGGCCAGCTCAACCTGCTCGGTTCCTGAAAACGCATCTGGCGCCGTGACCGCGGCGAGGAATTTGAACAGCTGCGCCCGAGAGCAGGTCAGCAGGCCCAGCGTCTCTAGCACGTCGCGCTGGGGCAGATCATCGTTCCGGATGATGTGCCGATGCAGATAGTCCTCAAGAGAGGTCTCGGTGCTCGGGTGCGGCGCGCGCAGCGACGCGATCGGCCATATGCTGCGGATCAGCTCAATGTCGTCAATCTCTCGCGCTAGGGGACGACCGTCGAAGAGCGCGATTAGCCGGCGCCGGGTCAGCATCGTGACCGCTGGCTGCCCGATTTCATCAATCTTGGCCAGTTGTTCGCTAAGATGATAGTGGCTCTCGTCGGCGACAAGTTGGCGTGCGCTTGCGACCACGTGTTCGGCCGAGACCTCCATCAGACGCTTTGTGGCGTATTTGAACTTGCTGGCGAACGCCTCCTGATCGTCGCCATCGGCGAGGTTGAGGCGGCGGCACAGCGCGGGAACGTCATAGGCCTTGGCGTCAGCGATCGCGGACGCCAACAGTTGTCGGAGTTCCTTGATCATTGCGGGCGGCAAGGATGCGGGCATAGGGCGGGGCATTTTTCGTTTCGAATCGGCGGTCTTAAAAAATTCCCCAGCCTCGGTATCATCCCCATCCAGTCGCCTCACGCAATCCGCGCTTGCTGACGAGTTCCTTTTGCGGCGTGGGGTGATCTCCAGTGTCTCGGCGCTCATTGTCGCCGATACAATCGGACGCGTCAGCACGTAATCGAGCAGGGCCGGCAACCGAGACGTTGAGCGGCGCCCGTTGAGCTTGCGCTCGAGGAGGGCGCGCAGTCAACCAGCGGTCATGGTCTTCTAAGCCGGCTTCGGCCGCTGCCGTGATCGATTCGAGCTATACGGCCGTTGGGTCGCGTGATCGTGCAGCCGGCGCCTCTCGCGGGGGATCGTTTTAAGGCCGGCGTGCAGACACGGGAGGTAGCGACGCGTCTTGCGGCGCTCGCGCAGCACGGCCGCACCAAGCAGCCGACCGAGCAACGGCATGCGTCGCAAAGGTTCGATCCTTAGCCCAGGTTTCGGCAGCGATTGCGGCTGCGGGGACCGACGGCCGTATTATATAGTAATTTCAATGATATAAGAGTTCTTAATTTTATTCTGAATGGCGCACCATTTTCCCACCAATCAGAGCAAAGCCGCGAACTACTGCGATGAAGATCCAAACTGCCGGTCGCATAGGGACGGGCCGTAAAGTACTGGGCAGGTCGTGGATCGTCTCCAGCGGAGGGTCTTTATCGCTTAACCGCGGATACAGGCCTTGTATGAAAACTTTTCGCTGCTTCCATCGACGCGATTGACCCAGAAGCATTTTGAGCCGAAGTTCGCACTCCTGACGCTGAAATGAGTGATGCCAAGCCCCATCTTTGCAGTGGCATTCGGGTGGAGCGCCAGTGCGGCAAGAAGGACCTCGGCATCTCCCGTGCTGACTTTGTCTCCAACATCATACTTATGAAGCATCGCCTTCAAAAACGCGGCGGCATCCCCCTTCTTGCTGAAGTGAAGAGGGCCAATTGTAACCGGCTTTTTGACCATAAACGTCTCCGAATCAATATCAGGATGTTGACGCGGCGGCCCCTGCGCTGGCCTCAGGCAGCAGTTTGGCGCGAATCTCGCGAACGATGATGGCCGGAATGTCCATGCCCTCAAACTGCGCGTCGCGTTCTCTTACCCAAGCAATGCAATCTTCCTTGTTGAGGTCATCTCGCGCGATCTTTTCGTATAGCGCGACCGCACTCACGCGCGACAATCCGAGCTCGATCAGCGACAGTAAGGTCCGTGAAGAAACGCCGAATTCGAGCTGCGTTCCTATATCGACATCACCATCGATCAGGTCTTCCCGTCCTATTGCAGCTAGATGCATATTGAGTACGTCGACATAGGCGGACAAATACTTCGGCGCCCGAAACCGCGCGATTTGTTCGACCATCTCCATCGTGCTGCGGATCAGAACCGGCAGCTTGAATGATCGGCCGTTCCTACGGTGGTAGTCGATATTCCGCTCGATCATTCGAGACAGAGAGAAGCCCTTTAGCCATTGCACGACGATCAGAGCGTGAAGTGGAATGATCCCGTCTGGCGTGAACGCCGGAAACAAATACTGGTTGATCCGACGCATGATCGTCACGAAGCGATCATAGCTATCCTGGCTATCGACGGCGGCCGGCAATAGATTTTCGACATCACCTTTGTAATTGCGGAATGCCTCGAGGAGGCGCTGCATGCCCAAGGCGCTAACGCCCGGATGTCGGGCCGCAATATCTGCACCTACCGCGATCTGCGCGGCGATATTGGCAAGGCTCGCTTCAAGCCGCTCGATGATCGCCGGATTGTGGCGCTTGGCGAGGCTGGATTGTGCGATTGATCCCTGCCGTAAAAATGTAGCGAGCAGATATGAGGCGACCTGCTCGAATTGGTTGGGATCCTCGAACTCGGCTAAATCAGTTGTTGCTCGGCGGTCCAGATAATCCGCAAGGCTCTCTCCTTGCTCGATCACGGCGTCGCTTTCGCGCTTGATGGGGAACCGAGCCCGCTCGGGAACGCCATCAGGCCAAGCCTGTGCGTCCTGAGGATCAATGCAGATGATGTTTCCCTGGAATTCATCACCCCATCGGCCAGCACGGCCGGCAAGGTTCCAGAAATCGTGCGCTTCCATCGGATGTCCGACGCCCTTTCTTGGGCCGCGCAGCACAATGGTTCGGCAAGACAGATTGACGCCTTCGATGAGCGTCGAGGTGCAGACAAGGAATCGAATCTTGCCTGAGCGGAACAGCCGCTCAACCTCCGAGCGGATGAGTGACGGCATATTGCCGTAGTGAAAGGCTACGCCGCGCTCGACCAGCGGCGCGAGCCTGTAGCGTGGGTGAACGCCTTTGCGTGCCAAATCTGCAAGCTCAAGCAATTCAGGGTCAGATGGCACTTCCGGTATCAGCTGACTGATGAGATCGGCGATGTCTTCGGAATCGGAGGCGCGATTTGCGTAGACAAGTGTCCCGCCGCGCTCTCCAGCTGCAGCGGCGATGAATGCCAGCCTTTTCTTTAGCGAGCCCGGGCTGCTGCCGAGCTGGACCACACCAAGCGGCAACAAGGACGCGTGTTGGCGTGCCGACAATTTCCATAGTTTTGGCTTACGCGGCACCTGCTCGGCCACGATGAGATTTTGAAGCACGGTTGGAACGTCACTTTCAAACGACGCGGTGTGAGCTCCTTCCGGAGCGTCTGCAAGAAGCTCCTGCGGGTTTTGGGTGGCAGGACTGATGAAGACGAGCTTAAGCGTGCGATTGGAACGACTGGCGCGCTCTATGGCATCCTGAAGGATGACGCCGCGTTGATTGTCCCCGATCTTATGTGCCTCGTCGACAACGAGCAGGTCGACCTTGAAGGCGCCGCCAATGGCGTTAGCCAGCAGGTGCATGCGCTCCTGCGTCAATACAAAGATAGCGCGTGAACCGCCTTCGTGGGCTTTGTCGTGCTTTTCCCGTATCGGAAGCGACGAGACTTCTATGCCGCTGCGGGCTCCGAGCAGTGAGACCAGATTTGCTTCGATCTCAGCAACGAGCGCCCTTGTCGGCGCCAAATAGACAGCGACATGCATCTCGGTCGATCGGATTTGGTCGATCAGCCATTGTAAGACCAAGAACGTCTTACCGGATGCTGTCGGAGCGGATGCCGAAAGCCATTGGTAATTGTCAGCCTGGCTCCAGAAACGCTGTTGGAAGTCATTGACCTGAATCCATCGCCCACTGGATTGGACTAGAATCGACTGATCCATCTGGCGGTGCTGCGCTTCGATACGCAACGCCATCCCGAGCCGTCCCTCAACGTCGGCAGTGAGCAACCCGCGTTCGGTCGCGAGCGAAACTGCACGAAAATTTGATAACTTTCCTAAGAGAACCGCGCCGGAATCTTTGATGGCCTCATTGTCGGAGAGCGTGATTGCCGCAGTGGCGATACGAAGCGCTGCGTCTTGATAGGTCCGCTGATCCGACTGCGCGAGTATGCTTCCTGCCAACAAAAGCCGAGGCCAGTCGAATGAGGCTGCCTTGTCGGTGGGCGGTACAATATTGTCCAGTTCAGCCACGACAGTATGTAGGGTCAACTGATCGAGGGCCTCGCGCAGACCTTCAGCAACGAGCCAGCCTTGCAAATCGTTCAGGCTCATACGGTCTGCCCCATCGCCTTTAGGAACGCGGCCCGGAAGTCTTCGGCGGACGGCAGTGGAAGGCAAAATAGCTCGACTTCAACCTGCTCCAGTTTTTCTTTCTTCAGGCGCGTTCCGATCGTTGAGCTCCATTTCTTGAGTTCGATCCGCGCCGCTTCTTTCATTTCGTCCGCAATAGCTTGAGCTCTGCCGCCAGGATAGAAGGCAGCATCAAAGCCCACGAGGGCGACAGCGCAATATTTAACGCGTTTGGACATTGGCGACATCTTATCGAAGTAGCGTTTGAGCGCCTCGGTCAACGCCGGATCGCTCAAATCAGCCTTGTCGCTCAAGAGAATGAGGTCGCGCTCCCGTCCAGCGTCTTCGTGCTCCGGCTCGATCAGGAAAGGCGCAACCGACGCCAGACAGTCTTTGATGGCGGTGGCCGCATCTTTGTAGATTTTAGATTCGCCCCAATAAAGCTTCAGCATCCCTTCAGGGGTGACGCTGGCATAGACACCGTCGGCACCGTGATAGTGCATGCGCGAGTCAGTTTTCAGATCCATCTTGCATAGGACCTGAGGCAGTTTGAGAAACCGCTCCGCCAGCAAGAAGAGCAGCATCTCACCGCCTTCGCCAGTCTTAGCAAGGTCTGTGAACGAACGGCGGGCCTGTTCGACGAGCGCCGTGACGGCCTCGGTGCTATTGAATTTGGTGTCGCGTGCCTTTGCCTTGGCGAGTTGCGAACGCGGGATCGCGTAATCGGCAACTGCATTGCGCATGAATTCCGCGAGACGATGCGGCTGTACCCGCCCGTTGCCGTCGACAGTGAGGCAGTGACAGTGAATTTTGACCTGGTATCCGTCGATGACGACGTCTCGGTCAACGAGCGACAGATGAACATCCAGAGCTTCGGGGTCGCCGGAGAGCACAGCTGCCAGATCGGCTGCGGTGATGCTTGACAGAAACGCCTCCTCTCCTCGTTCCGTGGTGTTCGTTGTCGCGGCCTCAAAGTTTAAGCGAGGTTAGGCGGCACAGGACGCTGTGGTCCCATCGAGCTTACGGCAATAGACCCGTCCGATATCGCATTGGTTGGTTCGGTCGTGAAGGGGCAATTTATACGAGTGCACAAAAAACCTCAGGATTGGAAGGGCTTAGCCCGGACCGAACCGGCCGCCTTCCAGCTCCACGGTAATTCAAACAACTAGCTGCGTGATGCATCCCGGGACGGTGAGAAGCCTTCACGGGTCAATAGGCTGGAAATTATATTGATATGTCAATAATATAGGAGTTCGTAATTTTATTCTGAATGGCGCACCATTCCAGCCGTACGACGGTCCTTTCCAGCAGATCGCGCCAAAGCACCGCGCAATTCCTCGGCCCTCGCGGCAAGACGAGCAGCCAGCTATTCGCTGCTCCTCGTCCTGAACGCGAAAACCGACCCACCGCCGAACGCGCGTTCGACGATGGGCCGTTCCGGGTGGATGCCGCGAAACGCGTATCGCGCCACAGACCACTGTCCCAATCGCTCAGCTGGATGGCCGTTCCTCGCTGCCGCACGCCTCAGGGCAGTTGTGGTCAATACTGTACGGACGAGACCCATGGCCGAGTGGCACGCTGGCGACGTCGCTAGGAACTCGGGGCGGAGGCCCGTGTTGCCGTGCGCAACCGACCAAGGTGTCATGGACGAGAAGAAATCGATCGACGGGCCACTTTCGGATATCCGAGCGAGCAATGCGTCTCATTCCGCTCTGCTTCCCCCCGGCAAGAGCTTTGAGCATCTGAGCGATCAGAGCGTGCTCCGGCTGTATGAAAGTATTCGCCATCAGGTCGAAGCCGATCGAGCGATGGGCGGCAGGTATCGGTTGGTCGGCAACGCAGCCAAGGAGCGGGCGCAGCGATTGCAGGCGGAGCTGGTCCAAAGAGAACTGAAGTTCATGCCGATCATCTGGCCGTAGATAGCGGGCACAGCGTCGCCGCATATCCAAGCCGCCAAGAGTGTTGCGACGGAAGCCGTCCAAGGGCCCTCGACGGTCGCGTTCTTCGATTCAGAACGCACTTATCTCAACATTGCATTTTTGAAAGACGGAGAGCTGACCTAGGCTTGATCGATACCGGCCATACGGTTGCGCAATGGAGCGTGACGCCGGAGAGGCGGATACCAACCGATGCGGCTAATTTTTAAGCGGCGACTGCTCTCCGGATTATCAGAACGCGGCCGCGACGGCGGGACGCTTGCGGCCGGAAGCGGCACGACCGCGCGGCGATCGATGGTTGCGGCATCGACATGCTGAGTTTCGAGCCCGCGACGGTCTTCAGCAGCCGCCACCTTGCCGACATTTTCAGCACCGCGCCGATGCGCGCCATTTTCGCCGAGAGCAATTCGCTGGCCTCGATGCTGCTGGTCGAGGCTGCGCTGGCCAGGGTTCAAGCGCAACTCGGTGTGATTCCGGCCGAGGCCGCGGCGGCCATCGCGTCCGCGGCCCGTGCCGAACGGCTCGATCTCGACGAGCTGGCCGCGGGCACGCTGCGCGCCGGACTGCCGGTGGTGAATCTGGTCGAGCAGCTGATCCGGCTCACGGGCACGCCCCATGGCGAATTCGTCCATTGGGGCGCCACGAGCCAGGACATCATGGACACCGCGCTCGTGCTGCAGATTCGCGACGCGCTCGAACTCGTCGAGCGCGATCTGGAGAGCCTGATATCGGTGATCACGGAGCTGGCGCGAACCCATCGCGACACACCGATGGTCGGCAGGACCAAGCTTCAACATGCCATTCCGATCACCTTCGGCTTCAAGGTGTCCGTCTGGCTGTCGGGCCTGCTGCGCCACAGGGAACGTCTCGCCGAACTCAGGCCAAGAGTGCTCCAGGTTCAGTTCGGCGGCGCCGTCGGCACGTTCGCCTCGCTCGGCGACGACGGCGACCGCATCCGCGCTGCGCTCGCCCGCGAACTCGGGCTCGCCGAGCCGCTTGTTGCATGGCACGCCGCACGCGACGCCCTGGCCGAGACGGTTTGTTTGCTCGGACTGATCTCCACCAGCCTGAGCAAGATCGCAACCGATGTCGTGCTGATGGCGCAGACCGAGGTCGGTGAAGTGCTGGAGCCGGGCGGCCAGGGCCATGGCGGCTCGAGCACCATGCCGCACAAGCGAAATCCGATCATCTGCGAGCAGCTTCTCAGCACCGGATCGGCGCTGCGCCGTCTCGCAAGCGCCATGCTCGATGCTTCGGTCCATGATCATGAACGGGCGACGGGACCGTGGCAGGCCGAATGGCTGCTGCTGCCGGAAGCCTTCATGCTGATCGCCCGGGCCATGGACAACGCCATCCGGCTCTGCACCGGGCTCGTCGTCAGACCCGATGCGATGCAGGCCAATCTCGGCCGGACGCAGGGACTGATCGCGGCCGAAGCGGTCATGATGGCGCTCGCGCCGCATGTCGGGCGCCATCATGCGCACGAGATGGTGGGCGCGGCCTGCACGCACGCCATCGCGTCGGGCCTCACCCTGGCCCAGAGCCTTGCGCGCGATCCGGCCGTGACGGTCCACCTCGCGCCGCACGAGATCGAAGAAGCCGCGGATCCGGCCCGCTACGTCGGCCTGTCCGGTCGCGAGGTCGACCGCGTCCTCGCGGCATCCACCGATCGGCCGCGCCGCCCATTGCCAGAGGCAAAACGGAGCGCGACCCCATGAGGCCACAACGCATTCGCCCACTCGTTGCCGCAGCTGCGGTGCTGACCATGCTGTGCGCGGCGAAGGCCGACGCCCCGTTTCCGTCACGGCCGATCACGCTGGTGGTCCCGTTCGCCGCGGGCGGTCCGAATGACGTGATGAGCCGGATCGTATCCGAGCACATGTCACGGCAATTCGGGCAGCCGATCATTGTCGAGAATGTCGCCGGGGCGGGCGGCACGACCGGCTCGACGCGCGTCGCCAAAAGCGCGCCCGACGGCTATACGCTGGTCAGCGGTCACGTCGGCACGCATGCGGCATCGGTCGCGCTGTATCCGAACCTTCGCTACGATCCGCTGGTCGACTTCACGCCGATCGGCCTGGTCGCGGAAACGCCGATCCTCGTCGTCGCCCGTCAGGACCTCGGTGCGGACAGCATGGCGTCGTTCATCGCGATCGCCAAGGCGCGCGGCCCGGACCTCACTTTGGCCCATGCCGGCATCGGTTCGATCAGCCACATCAGCTGCCTGCTGTTCACCGACGTGGTCGGGTTCAAGCCGGTCGGGGTCCCCTATCGCGGATCGGCGCTGGCGATGACCGACCTGATCGCAGGCCGCAGCGATTTCAGCTGCGCATTGCTGGGCGACGTTCTTCCCTTCCTGGCCGACAACCATTTGCGGTTTCTGGCCGTGTCGGCGCCCGGCCGCGTTCCGCAATTGCCGGATACGCCGACGGCGACGGAAGCGGGGCTCGCAAGGTTCGTCGCGTCGAGCTGGTTCGCATTCTACCTGCCGAAAGGCGTGCCGGACGCCATTCGCGACCGGTTCACCGATGCGCTTCGCGCGGCGCTCGACGACGACGGCGTGCGCGGAAGGCTTGAGAAGGCAGGCTTGATTTTGCCGCCGCCGGATCAGCGCGGCCCCGCACCGCTCAGGCAGCGGATGACCGAAGAGATCGCGCGCTGGCAGGACATCGTCAAAACCGCGCAGATCCGGCTCGATCAATAGGCGCGGCCGATCCCGATCTTCGTCAGGTCGCTTGCCTCAGCGCCTGCCAACGGCAAGCACTCGATCGCGTTCCCTGCCCGGGCATTGCCCGCCATCATCAGATTGTCATCGCCCTGTCATTGGTGTTCCATCGATCGCTGCTCCTTTCGCCGCGCATCGCAGAGGACGGACATGCATCTGATCAAGACGATTTCTTCCGACCGCCGGTCGATCCTGAAGGGCTTAGCTGCCGCCGCCGTCGCGCCGCTGGCGGCGCCGGCTTTTGCGGCCGAGGGCTTGCCGGCACAGCCGACCGGACCTGTGGCCGCGATCGCCACCGACAAGGCCTATTGGACGGCTGTGAAGGGGCTCTATGCCGTGACGCCCGATGTCGTCAATCTGGAGAACGGCTTCTGGGGCATCATGGCCGAGCCTGTCAGGCGCGAGTTCATCCGCCTGTCCGACATGGTCAACTATCAGAACACCTATTACGCGCGGCAGCGCGCAGGTGCGGATTTCGAGGCTGTGCGGGCCAAGGTGGCCGAGGCGGTTGGAGCTGCGCCGCAGGAAATCGCGCTCACCCGCGGCGCGACTGAAGCGCTGCAGCTGCTGATCAGCGGCTACAACAGGCTGAAGCCCGGCGACAGCGTGCTCTACGCCGATCTCGACTACGATTCGATGCAGTACGCGATGAACGCGCTCAAGGCGCGCCGCGGCGTCGACGTGGTCAAGTTCGACGTGCCGGAGCCGGCCACCCGCCAGGCCGTGCTCGACGCCTACGCCCGCGCGCTCGAGGCCAATCCGAAGACCAGGCTTCTCCTCCTCACCCATGTCAGCCATCGCACCGGCCTCGTCATGCCCGTCACCGAGATTGCCCGCATGGCCAAGGCCAAGGGTATCGATGTCATCCTCGACGCCGCTCATTCCTGGGGGCAGATGGATTTCAAGGTGGGTGAGCTCGAGGTCGATTTCATCGGCTTCAATTTGCACAAATGGATCGGCGCGCCGGTCGGCGTGGGCTTCCTCTACATCAGGAAAGACCGCCTCGCCGACATCGATCGCGATTTGGGCGACGAGGATTTTGCAGAGACCGACATCCGCTCGCGGGTTCACACCGGCACGGTCAATTTCGCGACGGTGCTGACGGTGCCCGCGGCGGTCGAACTGCATCAACAGATCGGTGCTGCGGCGAAGCAGGCGCGCCTGCGCTATCTGCGCGACTACTGGGTCAGCCGCAGCAGGGGCTTCAGGGATCTCGAGATCCTGACGCCGGATGAACCCGGCCTCTATGGTGCGATCACGTCCTTCCGCCTTGCCGGCAAGACCAGCAAGGCCGACAACGACGCCACCCTGGTGAAACTGAGGGACACCTACAAGGTCCTGACGGTTCGCCGGGCCGGCGTCGCCAAGGGCCAATGCATCCGCGTGACGCCGGCGCTCTACACCGATGAGGCCGATCTCGACCGGCTGGTCGAGGCGCTCAGCGCCATCACGGGCACAAAGGCGGGCTGAATCGGCGCGGGGCGTGCGATCAGCCAGATCGCACACGCTCGCAATCGGCATGGCCGCCGCAGCGCGGCTCACCGGAATGCGACTTTCAATTGTCGCAACCTTAGACTGTAATCTCCTCCGCGGCAGGATGGGCTGCCGTCGAGGAGGTCGTGAATGGCTACGCCTGCACAAAATCCGGAAATTCAGCTTGGCCTCGGCGCGCGGCCGCAGGGCAATGCGGTCGCGCTGTTCGGAGCGAACATCTTCGTCGTCGGCGCCGACGGCAATTCCAACATGCAGCAATCGCTGTACAACACCGGCGCGGGCTTCACGGCCTCCGGCCTTGGCAACAAGGAATCATGGTCGAACAGCCGGCTCACGCTGAAGAACGGCTTTGCGCCGCAGACCACGGGTGGGTGCGCGCTTGCCATCCAGTCCGGCGAGATCCCGGCGCTTTATCTGTTCTGGAATCAATCGAAATTGTGGGAGGATTCCAGCTCCGGCGTCCTGGTGACGTCGCTCAACGACGTCACGCCGCCGCCGCCAGGAAGCTCCAGCGCGCCGACCGCGAACTGGCTCAGCACGTTCGTGCTCTGCGACGAGAACGGCCTCAGCATCAACCTGCCGGAAGGCTCATGCGTCACCGCGGTCTCGCTGGGATCGCAAGCGTTCCTGGTGGGCTGGATGCAGCCGATCCCGGACCAGCCCGGCAAGCTCACCGATTGGGCGACGGTCTCGCTGTACTACGTGGCCGACCAGCAGCCGGACAAGACCCTTTCCACCAACGCGGGCGTGTTTGGAACCTGGCCCGGACGCATGGTCAGCCAGTTGGGGCTGACCGCAGCCGAGGTCGGCGCGATGCTCCCTCCGGTCGCCGGACGTTCGGGGGTGAGTCTCGACAGCCTGATCAGCATCGCGGTCACACCGCAGGTCAGCGGCGCCGGCGTCAGCAGCAACGATCTGTCGCTGGATCTCGTGATGTTCATGACCGTCACTACGGCCGACGCGAAAGGGGACGACCAGCAGCAGTTTCAGGTCGCGGTGACATGCCCGCTCGACGCCACCGGCTCGCCGGCCGCCGGGCAGCCCACGCTCGCCTGGTCGAGCCCGGCCGCCACCAAATCCCAGCTCACGATCCTGCCCGATCCCGCAGGCCGCATCATCGCCTGCGGATCGTCGGTCACCAACGTGAAGAACGAGAGCAAGGCGCTGCTGCTCGAGACGTTCGCGACCTACGGGCCGCTCGCCTATGCGGGCCAGACCATGCTGCCGGCCTCCTCGGCCGACACCAGCACGCCACCAAGCATGATGTTCATCGTCGACACCGGCAATGCATCGCAGACCGAGCCGACCCAGAACTCGGACGGCACCGGGGAGATGACGACCACCTCCTATCCGCTGCTGCAATTGCTGTTCTATGGCGAGACCACGGTGGCGCAGCTGCAGCAGTTCGGCACCGCCGAAGTGATCTCGAACTATGCCAACATGTCGCTGAGCACCGCGAATGACGGGCCTGCCGTCGCCGTCACCGGCATCATCGACGGACCGATCCCGCTCCCCGATGCGAACATCATCGGCTGGCAGTTCGAAAGCACCGTCAACGATCTCGGCTCGGTGATCTACGGAACGTCGGAGGGCATCGCGGTCCAGGGCCAGCAGAGCTGGAACGTGGGCGCGAGCTTCACCGCCAACGGCAAGATCGGCATTTCGGCCGGAGACGAATCGCTCGGCGACGGCGGTGAAGCGGGCATCGCCTGGAGCGCGTCGGTGTCCGGCGGCTATACGAGGAATTGGTCGAGCTCGACCTCGGCCACATTCACGCTGCCGTGGCAGCAGAGCAGCGACGCGAGCGTCGATCACACGTCGATAATCGGGCTGGGCATCGTCCAGTACGGTTCGGTGTTCGCCGCGCCGCCCTCGATCTCGATCACCAATTTGAAATTCTTCGACGCGAACGGCAACATGATCAGCGACGGCACGCAGAACGCCGCGATCTCGGCCCCGCAGGCGCCGATCTTCGCGGCGATCAGCGCCTATGTCGGTCAGTCCAACCAGTCCCCGTACGTGCCGTTCCTGGTCACGCCCGGAGATCTCATGACCTACACGATTGACGGGACGCGCGCGGACGGCACGCCCTGCGGCATCAACGCCACGATGGCGGCGCTGACGGGCAATGCGATCCCCGACTATTTCGACACCGTGATCTGGCCGGCCGCGTTCGACTTCGGGGAGAATTCGGGTGGGCCGTCGCAGAAATATCTCGCTTTCTCCTGGTCGCTCAGCGGGGTCACCGGCGGTGGCTTCACGGCGCTGAAGAGCTCCATGAACAGCGGCTCCTGGAATGTCGAGGCCTCGCTCGCGGCCGGTTGCTACTGGGACGACAAGGAAGGGTTGCCGCTGCTCGGCGGCGTCGAGACCTCGGGCACCATCATGATCGGGGGGACGGGCGGCTATTCGAACACCACGACCGACACGACGACCCAGCAATGGGGCGTTTCGCTGCAGCCGTTCGGCACGAGCCCGCCATGGGGGCCGCCGAACTGGGGCACGCTACCGGACAGCGCGAAGGCGGCGATCAATCCGGCCTGGGAAAGCAGCGTGATCGCGTCCTACCGCTTCGTGCTGTTCCTGCTGCCCGATCCACGGCCGGGCGATGCGTCCGGCCTGAGCCCGGGCTACTGGGTGCAGGAGCTGCTCAAATACGGCAACACGAACGCTGCGACGGTGAACCCCAACGTGTCGCTCCCGACCAATCTCGATCCCGGCTCGGGCGCCTGGAAGATCGTCTATGTGGTGCTGGAAGTTCAGACCTATGACGATTTGAACAACGGCACCTACACGTATCAGTACACGGATCCGAAGGGGAGATTCAGCTAGCCACGGCTCAGTCGCTGCGAGCAGAGGCGGCGCATGGCGCGGACGCGAACCGCAGAGCTATCGGCTCATCAAGCGCCGCTCACACCGGGAACGTCAGCGACTTTGCCAGCCTCACCAGATCGACCTGGCGCCGGCAGCCGGTCTTTTCAAAGACATGAACCAGATGGGTTTTTACGGTGCTGACGGAGACGCCGAGCAGTTCCGAGATCGTGGTCCGCGTCTGCCCCTCGCAGATGAGCTCGAAGATGCGGATCTCGGCCGGCGTCAGATCGTAGAGCTGGTTGAGCGCATCGTGCGGCAATCGCGGCGGTCCGGAGGCTGACGCCACGAACAGAGCGGCGGCGGCGCGCTGGATCAGGCCGGATCGCATGTGGCTGCGTCGCAGCGGCAGAACATGGATGACAAAGGGATCGCCGCTCGGGCGGGGGATCGGGATGCCGATGCCTTTCTGGCCGAGCGTCGCCTCGTCTTTCGCCGCCTGTGCCACGGCGGATTGCAACGCGCTGGTGGTCGCCGCGGATTGAACGGCGATCCGGCCCTGTCGCGTCACGATGGGATCTTCGGCTGCGAGCATCGCCGTGGCAGCGGCGTTGGCGTGAACGATGTTCGAGGTCTCGTCTGCCAGCACGACGCCGACCGTCAGGGCCTCCACGGTCGCGGCGAATGTCGCAGCTTCGACCGCCTTCATGTCGAACAGATTGCTGATCGTCACGGCGCGGCGGATGTGGGGCGCGAGCAGGCGCAATCCGACGAGCTGCGCATCGTCGATGGGGCCGGCCGATTCGTGCTGGCTGAAGATCGCATTTCCAATCATCGCCCTGTCGCGAACGAGGCCGACGGCAACGGCGTCGAACAGGCCCTTGGGCAGGGCCCATTCGCGATAATAGCGATTGCCGGAAATAATGTCCTGCCGGACGGCCTGGGATTGAACGATCGGCTCTCCGAGCGGATATTGCGCAATGCGCTCGGCGCCGCCCCAGAGCTCGATGATGTCGGCTCCGTATCCGATCGCATTCCGGGCCATCTGGGCGAGGTCGCTCCCGGAGACCGCATTGACGACGGCCTTCATGTTGGTGAGGCTGGCGACCGAGAGCGCGCCGGTGGCGAAGCCAAACTCGGTGCAAATCCCGTCCAGGACTCCGGTCCAGCGTTCAGGTGCGATCACGCAATCATAGATTTCGCCGATGAGGTCCGAGACTTTCTCGACCGAAGCCTGCTGCATTCCAAACCACTCACTTGAAGTCACGCACGTCACCTGGAAGCCATATCGGGAGCCGCCGTCAGCCAGGCCACGCGCTACACCGGGAACGTCAGCGACTTCGCCAGCCTGACCAGATCGACCTGGCGATGGCACCCTGTCTTTTCGAAGACGTGAATGAGGTGGCTCTTCACGGTGCTGACGGACACGCCGAGCTGCGACGAGATCGCGTCGCGGGTCTGTCCTTCGCAGATGAGCTCGAAGATGCGAATCTCGGCTGGCGTCAGGTCATAGAGGTGGACGAGGGCATCGTGGGGCAGCTGCGGCGGGCCGGAGGCCGAGGTCACGAACAGGGCGGCGGCGGCGCGCTGGACCAGGCCGGATCGCGTCTGGCCACGCCGTAACGGCAGAACGTGGATGACGAGAGGGTCGCCGCTCGGGCGCGGGATCGGGATGCCGATGCCTTTCTGGCCGAGCGCCGCCTCGTCCTTCGCGGCCTGCGCGATGGCCGCTTGCAATGAGCTCGTGGTCGCCGCGGATTGAACGGCGATCCGGCCGTGCCGCGCCAGAATCGGATCGCCTGCCGCGAGCATGGTTGCGGCAGCGGCATTGGTGTGCACGATCTGCGAATGCTCGTCCGCCAGAACGACACCCACCGTCAGGGTCTCCACGGTTGCGGCGAAGGTCGCGGCTTCCACGGTCTTCATATCGAACAGATTGCTGATGATCACGGCCCGGCGGATGTGAGGCGCGAGAACGCGCAATCCGCTGACCTGCGTTTCCTCGATGGCGCCGTCGGACTCATGCTGGCTGAATGTCGCATTCCCGATCATCGTTTTTTCGCGAACAAGAGCGACGCCGACGGCATCGAACAAGCCCTTCGGCATGGCCCATTCCCGATGATACCGATTGCCTTGGATGATGCCCTCCGGAACCGCCTGGGATCGAATGATCGGCTCTCCAAGCGGGTATTGCCGGATACGCTCGATGCCGCCCCAGAGCTCGACGATGTCAGCCACATACTCCCTGCTGGTTTGGGCCATTGTCGGGACCGGGTCGGTTCCGGAGGCCGCATTGACGCCGATCCTCACGTTCGTGAGGCTGTAGGCCGAGAGCACCGCGGTCGCGAAGCCGAACTCCACGCGAATCTCGTTCAGAACCTCCGTCCAGCTTTCAGGCGCGATCACACAATCATAAATCCTGCCGATGAGGTCCGAAAATCTTTCGACCGAAGCCTGCTGCATTCCAAACCACTCACTTGAAATCACGACGTCACTTGGAAGCTATTTGAGGAGTGGCTGCATCGCCTATGGCGAATTTCACAATCCTGAGCCAAAGGTCTTATCACCGCGATTCCCGGGCGCAAACGGGAACACCGAACACAAGCACGTAAGCCGCTGCCGCGAGCCCAGCGCCTCGACTGTGCGCGGTCTGATTAAAACTGTGGCAGGGGCGGCGCCGCGTATGCAGGGCGTGTCGAGTTGCACAATTTGACCGATGCGACATCCATGGGCGGATGATAACTTTGATCTTACGGAGACGGAATTGTCCGTCTCCCCGCATTGGAAGGACATGGTCATGACGTTGTCGTCACGCTTCGTTGCGCGTCCCGCTGTCGCTCTCCCATCGCTTGCATTGCTGCTGTGCTGCCTGAGCGGCCCGGCCATGTCCCAACCGACCCCTGCCGACCAGCTTCCCGGCATCACGGTCGAGGCGCCGAAGCAAATGGCAAGGCCGCACCGGCCAGTGCATCATGTGGCGGTTCGCAGCACCATTTCCCGTACGTCGCCGGCGATTTCGACGGCGGCAGTCGGGCCGATGTCGGACACCGCGAAGCTCGCCAAGCTCGAACGCGAAACCGGCAGCTGCGCCGGCGGTTGCCAATCGAGCTTCAGGACGGCTGACAAGCCCTGGGTCGGCTGCAACGCTTCGGGCGGCGTGTATTCACCCACGTGCCGAAACGTCGGCAACTACAAGAGCTACGACGAGTGCAAGGAGGCCGGACGCGTCACCGGCTGGCGATCGGGCGAGGCCTCGGCGTATTGCAGCAGCGTGGCACTGGCGGCGGGCTGGCGCTGAAGCAGCTTCGGTTGCGGAGGCCCGTCCGCCGCGCGCAGCCGAATGACGAGAGATCGTGACGGCCGTGGCCCTGGCCTCTCCTCCGATTGGCCGAGGCACGGTCGCCAGCGCATCGATGATCACGGCGTGATTGGCGACACATATCATTCCTAGCGGTCGATCTAGCCTGTTGTCAGGTGGCTCGCAGTGATCCACCAAGCAAAGGGAAAGACTGATGCGCAATACCATCCTCGTGGCTCTCGCAGCGATCACGTTGGCGGGCGTGGCGACACCCTCGAACGCGACCACCATCGTCCGCGATCATCGCGACCCGCCCATCGTGCGCGACCATCGCAATCAGACCATCGTCCGGGACCACCGCTCCCAGCCCGAGGTCCGCGATCACCGCCACTAAGCATCCCCTGCGGCGGAGCCGAACCGGCAGGTTCGGCTCCGTATCTCCTCACGCCCCCCTTGAAGCCCCACGATCGCCTGCGCGTGGCGCGGATGTCCATTCGCGATTGTGAGGCTTGAGCACGAGCCAGGTTCCCGTCTCCGTGCTATTGCTGCCTCCGCAATGACGCGAGGCTCCCATGCTCCCTCTTCCCGCCGATATCTTCACCGAACCCGAGGACGTCTCGCCCGATAGCCTTGCCAATCTCGGCCCGCTGCGCCGCCTCGCCGGCACCTGGCAGGCCGACAAGGGGATCGACGTCAATCCGAAGGCGGAAGGGCCGGAGCGGCGGACCTTCATCGAGCATATCCGGATGGACCCGATCGATCCGCAGGCCAACGGGCCGCAGCTTCTCTACGGGCTGCGCTATCACATCCACATCAACACGCCGGAGGAAGACATCACCTTCCACGACCAGGTCGGCTACTGGCTGTGGGAGCCCGCGACCGGGCTGATCATGCAGACGCTGGCGATCCCGCGCGGGCAGGTCCTGCTCGCCTCCGGCAAGGCCGGGCCGGATGACAAGGCGATCTCGGTCACGGCCAAGCGCGGCGACACCGCTTACGGGATCTGCTCGACCGATTTCCTGGAACAGGCATTCCGCACCGATGCCTACCGCTGCGACATCACCTTCAACGAGGACGGCAGCTGGACCTATCGGATCCAGACCGAGTTGTTCGTCCGCGGCGCGCCGTTCAATCATCACGACAGCAACACGCTCAAGCTGGTCGCGTCGCCAAAGCTCAATCCGCTCGCGGTGATCGTGAACGATCGCGCCAGGCGCGATGGATCAGCGGCCTGAGCGCGCCCGGGAGAATTGCATGAAGCCCTACGTCATCTGCCTGATGCACTCCAGCCTGGATGGCCGCACACATCCCAGCCGCTGGCGTCCCAAGGGCGCAGGCACGGACTGGTTCGAGAAGATCCATGACGAACTCGGCGGCGATGCCTGGGTGATCGGCCGCGTCACCGGATCGGAGTTTGCCAAGGGCAAGCCGTATCCGGCCGAGACGACGAGCGAAAAGTTTCCGCGCGAGCCGTGGTTTGCGCGGCGCGGCGCGAAAACCTATGGCGTCGTGCTCGACGCGCAGGGCAAGATCGGCTGGGGCCGCTCCGATATCGGTGGCGACCCGATCGTCGTGGTGCTGACCGAGAGCGTACCGGATTCGCATCTCGCCGGGCTCCGCGGCGAGGGCGTGTCCTACATCTTCGCAGGCAAGTCCGAGATCGATCTGGCGCTGGCGCTGGCGATCCTCAATCGTGAGGTCGGGGTCAAGCGCCTGCTGGTGGAGGGCGGCGGTGTCGCCAATGGCGCGTTCCTGCGCGCCGGTCTCATCGACGAATTCAATCTGATCCTCAGCCCCGCGATCGATGGCGCCGCGGGCGCGCCCTTCGTGTTCTCTTCGGCGGACGCCGACAGCGACAAGCGCGCGCCTCTCGCCGCGATGACGCTGGAGAACGTGCGCGAGCTCGGTGGCGGTGTCCTGCTGCTGCGCTATCTGATCAAGAACGATCCGCAAGGCCTGGCCGGGTAAAGCGCGGGCATGTCGGACACGCCAGAGCACATCGTGGTCGTCGGCGCTGGCGCAGCCGGCCTGATGGCGGCGCGCGAGCTCGCGCGTGCCGGCAGGAGGGTCACCATCCTGGAAGCCCGCGCGCGCTGCGGGGGCCGCATCCTTCCGCTGCCGGCCTCGCAGTTCGGCTACCCCGCCGATGGCGGCGCCGAATTCGTCCATGGCGAGGCGCCGGTCACGCGCGCTCTGCTGCGCGAGGCAGGACTGTCGCTTCTGGAAATCGAAGGCGCGCAATGGAGCTTTGACGGCGCGAGCTTCTCGCGCGAAAGCCGTCACGATCCGCATGAGGCGGAGCTCCATGCCGTGCTGGCGGAGTTGAAGGACGACCTCACAGTCGCCGATTTCCTGCGTCGTCATTTCGCCGGGCCTGAGTACGACCGGCTGCGCTATTCGACTACACGGATGGTCGAAGGCTACGATGCTGCCGATCCCGCGCGCGCCTCCATTCTGGCGCTGCGCGAGGAATGGATGGACGGCGGGCATCACATCCAGGCGCGCATCGTTGGCGGCTATGGCGCGCTGATCGATTTTCTGGCGGCGGAGTGCCGCGGACATGGTGCGGCGATCCACTTCGGCTGCGTTGTCTCGGCGATTGAGGACGAGGGCAACGCGGTCGTCGTCCGCTGCGCCAATGGCGATGCGCATGGCTGCGATCGCGTGATCGTCACCGTTCCGCTGCCATTGCTCCGCGGCATCGCTTTGCCCGCGGCCGCGCGCGCGAAGGCCGCTGCTGCCGACGACATCGGCTTCGGCAGCGTGATAAAAATCCTGCTCCGCTTCGCGCGGCCATGGTGGCGCGAGCGAAAGCCGGATCTCGCGGATATGACCTTCCTGCTGTCGCAGCAGACCATCCCGGTGTGGTGGACGCGCTATCCGGACCAGCAGCCGGTGCTCACCGGCTGGTTCGGTGGTCCGCGTACGGCGCAGCTGGAAGGTCTCGATCCGCAAGGGTTGGTCGATGCCGGGCTCTCGTCGCTCGCCGGCATCTTCGCGCTGCCGCGCGAGGACGTCGCACGCGACCTCGTCGCGGCTGAAGCTGTCAATTGGGCGCACGATCCCTTCGCCCGTGGCGCCTATTCCTGGGCAACGCCGCGCACGCGCGACGCCCAGACGATTCTCGCGCGTGTCGACGGCTCCGTGCTGTTCTCCGGCGAGGCGCTCTATCGCGGCCGCGACATGGGCACTGTCGAAGCGGCGCTCGCGAGCGGGCTGGCGACGGCCGGAACGATCCTGCGCCGATGAAAAAGGGCCCGCGTATTCGCGGGCCTTTCGTTCATCCGTGCCGGCGCGTTTACCAGCGACTGCCGCCGAAGCCGAAGCTCACGCTGGGACCGCCGCCGTAATAGCCGTACGGTCCGCCGCCATAATAGCCGTGGTGCCGCGGGTAATAGCCGTAGCTGCGATAATAGTGCGGGCGATAATGGCCATGGTGGTGAGGGCGCCAGTGATGATGGCGGTGGCCATGATGATGGTGGCGGTGCTGCGCGCTGATGTCGGTCGGCGCATCCTGCTTCGCGCTTTTGCCGTTGGCCGCGTTCGCCGCCGATCCGCCGGCCAGCGTGGCAGCACTGATGGCCATCGCGACAAAGAGATACTTCATGTCATCACTCCAGTTGAATGTCGTGTGACAACACATGGGCGCTCGCTGCGTTCCGGCCAGTGCGGGCGTCGAAACGACGCAGTGCGCGAGCTCGAATTCGCGAAAATGAGTGTGCGTCGTGGGGTGCATTGTCGCATCAGCGGCGCAAGTCGCGCCGCTGCCATCACTTCGCCGCGAACGATGCGATCACGTCATCGGTGGTGACGATGCGCGCGAATTCGCCGCTGAGATTCGACAGCGTCATCGCATGGATCTCCTCGGCGGAATGCGCGTCGCCGTCGGGGCCGATCCGGTCGAACGTCCAGGTCGCATCGCGCACCAGGCGCGCATCGAAGCCGAGATTCCCTGCCATCCGCGTCGTCGTCTCGACGCAATGATTGGTGGTGGCGCCGCAGATGACCAGCGTCGCGATGCCAGCCTCGCGCAGCCGCGTCTCGAGGTTCGTTCCGATGAAGGCGCTGTTGACGCGCTTGACGATGACGGGCTCGCCGCCCTGCTCGCGCGCCTCGTCCTTGACGGCATAGCCCGAGTTTTGGGGGAGGAACGACGAGGTCGGTTTCGTGCCCTCGTGGCGGACGTGGAAGATCGGCGTGCGGTTCGTCCTGAACGCTGCGAGCAGATCGACGATGCGCGCCACCGCATCCGGATTGTTGCGCCGCTTGCCGGCCGCCTCCCATTCGTCGAACGCGCGCTGGACGTCGACGACGATAAGGGCGGGGAGGGGGCTTGGCATGATCGAACCTTTCGCACGGCGTGCTGAGTCGAATATGCGAGGCCATCAGCAAAGCACAATGCCAATCTTCCCTCGTTTCGCGACGCTATTGCAGCGGCGTAGCCCGGATGGAGCGCAGCGCAATCCGGGCTACAAGGCATCCCTACGGATGTAGTGGTCGCGCGTCATGGGTGCTCCGATGCATGGCCGCCTTGCTGAGGATCAAGGCGGCGATGGCTGGCCAGCCTAGTGTCGAGCCCCCAGATTCACGGGAATCGACGGTCAGGAAAGGACGCCATGCCGGGGCCGATCAGTCAACCGCAGACGCTCGCCGACGTGATGACGCTGCCGCAGCTGCTGCGCTGGCGCGTCAAGGCGACGCCGGCGGCGGAAGCCTACCGTCATTTCGACGGGGGTGCAGGCCGCTGGGTCAACCAGTCCTGGCACGAGATCGACGCGGAATTCGAGCTGTGGCGGCGGGCGCTGGCCGCGGAGGAGTTCGTGCCCGGCGAGCGCGTCGCCATCCTGATGCCGAACGGTGTTGCGCACATCGCGATGGACCAGGCGGCGCTGTCACGCGGGCTCGTGCCGGTGCCAATGCATGCAGTCGACAATCCTGACAGCATCGCCTACATCCTCGCCGATTCCGGAGCGTTGCTGCTGTTCGTCGATACGCTGGAGCGCTGGCAAGCGATCATCGCCACCGGCCAACCGCTCGATTCGCTCAGGCGCATCGTCTGTGCCGACGTTACCGGTCCGCAACCTGCCGATACGCGCATCGTTGCGCTCGACGATTGGCTTGCGTCCGCTCCTGGTGCGACCGCGCCATTGCCGGACGTCGCGGTAGAACCGAACGATCTTGCCGCGATCGTCTACACGTCGGGCACGACCGGGCGGCCGAAGGGCGTGATGCTGTCGCATGACAACGTCGTCGCCAATGTGAAGGCGATCGCACATCGTATCGAGGCTGCGCCGGACGATGTCTTCCTGTCTTTCCTGCCGCTCTCGCACACGTTTGAGCGCACCGGCGGCTACTACTACCCGATCGCGGCCGGCGCCTGCGTCGCCTATGCGCGCTCGGTGCCACTGCTCTCCGAGGATCTCAAGCACGTGCGGCCGACGGTGCTGATCTCGGTGCCGCGGATCTATGAGCGCATCCATGCGCTGATCATGCAGCATCGGGCTACGGCTGGACGCATCGAGCGCGCGTTGCTCGACCTCACGATTGCCGTCGGCGGCCGGCGTTTCGATGCACGACAGGGCCGCGGCACATTGGCGGTGGTCGATCGGCTAGCCTGGCCGCTGCTGAAGCGGCTCGTCGCCGACAAGGTGCTGGCGCAGCTCGGCGGCCGGTTGCGCGTCGCGGTCTCCGGAGGCGCGCCGATCGCCGAGCCCGTCATCCGCCTGTTCATCGCGCTCGGGCTCGACATCCTCCAGGGCTACGGCATGACCGAGACCTCGCCGGTGGTCTCGGTCAACACCCCCGAGGACAACGATCCGCGCTCGGTTGGCCACGTGCTCGACGGTGTCGAGGTCAGGCTGGGTGAGAATGACGAACTGCTGGTGCGTGGTCCCAGCGTGATGCTGGGCTATTGGCACAAGCCTGAGGAAACGCGCCGCGTGAAGGAGGCCGATGGCTGGCTGCACACCGGCGACCAGGCGCGGATCGATAACGGCCGCATCACCATCACCGGCCGCATCAAGGATATTCTGGTGACGTCGACCGGAGAGAAGATCGCGCCGGTGGACCTCGAGACCGCGATCCTCGCCGATCCCCTGTTCGAGCAGGCCCTGGTGGTCGGCGAGCAGCGTCCGTTCGTCACCGCGCTGGTCGTGCTCAACGCAAAGGCCTGGGTGCAGGAGAAGGAGAAGCTGGCGGCCAGCGGCAAGCAGGGCGGTGCGGCGGAGCGGGCCGCTCTGCTCACCAGAATCGCGGCGGCGGTGAAGGCCTATCCGTCCTACGCGACGCCGCGCGCGGTGTGGTGGACGCTGGACCCCTGGACCATCGCTGGCGGCCTCCTCACGCCGACGCTGAAGAACAAGCGCCCCGCGCTCGAACGCCGCTTCGCGAACGAGATCGCGCAGATCTACGCGAAGAAGCCGCTCACGTCCTCTTGAACGCTGCTTCCGCCGCACTTGATCCAGCGCAACTTCGGCCGCCACCTCGCATGCAATGTCGCCGCGAGAATTCGAATTGCAATCGAGGCAAGTCATGAAGGCGTATTTCATCGGTGGTGGCATTGGATCGCTCGCGGGCGCGGCGTTCCTGGTCCGCGACGCGCAACTGCCGGGGCGCGACATCGTAATCTACGAGGCGCAGCCGCTGGTTGGCGGCAGTCTCGACGGTACGCTGCTCGCGAGCGGCGCCTATTCGCTGCGCGGCGGGCGCATGCTCACCACCGACCATTACGAATGCACCTGGGACCTGCTCTCGAGCATCCCCTCGCTCGAACGCCCCGGCCTCAGCGTGCGCGACGAGACGGTCGCGTTCAACGAGGAGAATCCGGCGTATTCCCAGGCGCGGCTGGTCGACCGCAACCGCTTCAAGATCGACGTCTCACATATGGGCTTCTCCGCTCGCGACCGGCTGGAGCTGTTGCGGCTCACCGAGGCCTCGGAGGAGACGCTTGGCAACAGCCGCATCACCGACTGGTTGTCGCCGAAATTCTTCGAATCAAACTTCTGGTTCATGTGGCAGACCACCTTTGCCTTCCAGCCATGGCACAGCGCGGTCGAGCTGAAGCGCTATCTGCACCGCTTCATGAACGAATTTCCGCGGATCGAGACCCTCGCCGGCGTCAAGCGCACCGTCTACAATCAGTATGACGCGATCGTGCGGCCGCTGGCCGACTGGCTGAAGCGGCAGGGTGTGCAGTTCGTGCGTGGCACAACCGTCACCGACATGACGCTCGAAGACGAGGCCGGCCGCGTGCGTGTGCGGCAGCTCGTGCTCGACCGCGACGGCCGCACCGCCAATGTCCGCCTCGAGGACGGCGATCTCGTGTTCCTCCAGAACGGCTCGATGACCGACGCCACAAGCCTCGGCACCATGACCGAGCCGCCGCCGCACCTGACCAAGGCCGACAGCCAGGGCTGGGCGCTGTGGGAGAGCATCGCAAAAGGGCGTCCCGAATTCGGCGATCCGTCCGCATTCAACAGCTCGGTTCCCGAGTCCTACTGGCTGGCCTTCACCGCCACCTGCCGCGACCCGCGCTTCTTCGACAAGATGGAGGCGTTCTCCGGCAACAGGGCCGGCACCGGCGGCCTCGTCACGTTCAGGGATTCCAACTGGCTGATGTCTGTCGTGCTCTATCACCAGCCGCATTTCACCGGTCAGCCGAAGGATGTGCAGGTGTTCTGGGGCTATGCGCTGCATCCGGATCGCGTCGGCAATTTCGTCGCCAAGCCGATGTCCGAGTGCGGCGGCGCCGACATCCTGAACGAGCTGTGCGGACACCTAAATTTCGATCGCGACGTGTTCGAGACTGCGACCTGCATTCCCTGCCGCATGCCCTACATCACCAGCATGTTCATGCCGCGCAACGTAACGGACCGGCCGCTGCCGGTGCCCAGGAATTCGGTCAACCTCGCCTTCGTCAGCCAGTTCGTCGAAATCCCCGACGACGTCGTGTTCACCGTTGAATATTCGGTGCGCGCGGCGCAGATGGCGGTCTATCAGCTGATGAAGGTCGATCGCCCGGTGCCGCCGGTGACCCGTCACGACAAATCGCTCGCGGTGATCTTCGCGACGCTGGAGAAGGCATTCGCGTGAGTTCGGGCTTCAGCCGGGTCCGTCGCGGGCACTTGCAATGAAGGCTATCGCGGCGCTGCCAGCGGCAGGCTGACGTGAAACACGGCGCCGCCCGAGGGCGTGTTTTCGGCCCAGATGCGCCCGCCATGTGCCTCGACGATGGAATGCGCAATCGAGAGACCTATCCCCATGCCTTGCGACTTGGTCGTGAAAAAGGGCTTGAAGATCTCGGTCAGCTTTCCCGTGAGGATGCCGTCGCCCGCATCGGCGATGGAGACGACGGCCAGATTGCCATCGAGGAGACGGGTTCGACCGACGACGCGGCGCCGATCGTTCGGAAGATGAGCCACGGCATCCATGCCATTGACGACGAGATTCAGGATAGCCTGCTGGAGCTGGACCTTGTCGCCTTTCACGCGGATGTCCGAGGACGAGGGCTCCGTCGCGAGTTCGACATCGTTGGTTATGGCCTGCACGGAGAGGAATCGAAACACCTCGCCGACCGTCGCATTGAGGTCGATCTCGCGCCGTTCGGTCGGGTCTCGCTTCAGAAACGAGCGTAGCCGGTCGATGATTGCTGCCGCGCGTTGATCGTCGCGGCGGATGTGGTCCAATATGTCCCTGACCTCGGCGAGATCAGGAGCCGGATTCTGCAACACCTGCTGGGCCGTCTCGGCATTGATTAGAATAGCGGCGAGTGGCTGGTTAAGCTCGTGCGCGAGCGAGGCGGACATCTCGCCCGCGGTCGCGCGGCGGTTCATGTGGGCGAGCTCCGACATGCGCTGGCGTGCCTCGACCTCGGCCAGGAAACGCAAGTGACGCTCGCGCAGCAGAATGGCGATCATCAGCCCCTGTATCAGGACCACGCTCGCGACGATTGCTATGTGCCAGTAATACTGCGTCCAGAAATTCGGCTCGCGGAAGCGCACTTCGCTGCCCGGCGGCAAATTGGCTTCGTCCACATTCCAGCGCTTGAGTTGCCGCCAGTCGAAGATCGGCTTTACGTTGTTCCCGCCGAAGGGCGCGATGCTGGACGGCACCTCGCCATCGAGAATCCGCATCGCCACCTCGCCGGCTTCGCGGCCGATGCTCTCGGGCAGCAGCAGGAAGCCGCCCACGCCCGACCGCCCCAGGAACGTATCGGAGGTGATGATGATAGGGCGATTAGCAGTCTCGGCAACGCGCGCGAGCGCCGAGGCGGGCGAATAATAAGTGCCTTCGCCGTCGGAATACATCGCCGAGGTCAGGATCGCGGAGCGAGCGGGCAGGGCGCCGACTTGCTCGCGGACCTCACGTAGCACTGCATCGGACAGATCGGTGACGTCGAGATCGGGCATTACCGCCGCGAATTCCTGCTTCCAGTGACCGTATGTCAGCGGATTCCTCCAGGCGTCGCCGACGAGAACGACACGGGTCAGGTCGGGAACGATGGCGCGCGCTGCGATCAGCAACTGCGTCGGCCTCACCCTTGCGAAGACGGCCGTCGTGTCGGGCAGGAACAGGGCGCGCGTCTCGGGCAGATCGGGCACGAAGCCGTAGACGACAGGCGCAGCGGGCCAGATGTCCTGCTTGCGCGTCTGAAGAAATTTCGCCGATGCGACGCCGATCGAAACGATGACGTCGATCGACCGGAGCGCATATTTGGTCTTGAGGTGTCCGACCAGGCTTTCTTCGTAGTCCGGTCCGGGGAAGCGAGCGAGATCGAGGCTCTCGCCGTAGATCACCGTGTGACCCTTGCCGCTCTGTTTTGCCGCGGCACGGATACCGGCAAAGACCTCCGAATAGAAGGGCGAGCGAAAATCGGCTTCTTCCAGAACCAGGATCGAGCGCTGCCGCGGGCCGTCGGCTGCGATGCATTCACACGATAGGCTCGTGAACAGACAGATGAGCAGGATACGCGCGAGCCCGGTGATCGTGCACATTGCTGGACTCACGGCCCCGCCTGGGGTTGCAATCGGGCCTCCTCGATGAGGACGCACGCGAGAGCATACCCGGCTGCCCCGCAGTTTCAACGGGCGGATGCGCGTATGTTCAGCTGACAAGCAAGGCGGGACGAAAGGCCGCTACTTGAACGGATCCTGGATCGACGGCGACGATTGCCGGATGCGGCGCACGCTCACCGGCGTGCCGTCGGAGACGAACAGCAGTTCGTATTTCCGGCCCTCGCTGTCGGTCGCGGAGCAGGTGACATCATTGACCTTCTTGGCCGCGAAATTGCCGGTCTGGCGGCAGGTGCCGGTGGAAGCCTGCTCGGCAGGTACCGGCAGGCCGTCGACCTTGGGGCGATCCTTGGAGTTGAGCAGCATGCGGTCGACCGGCAGCTCGTAGGAATTGTCGTCGGCGCGCTTGCCGTTCTCACCGGAGAACGAGACGACGTGGCTCTCGTCGGTGGGATCATCGACGGCGACCGTGAAATTGACCCGGCCCTGGTCGCCATGGGCGTAGGCCACCGTCTTGCAGGCGAAGGTGCGGCCCGCGACCTTCAGCGTCTTGCAATGGCCGGACATCAGCGCCAGGAGGTCGATGAAGGCGCGCTGTTGCGCCGGCGGGTTATTGACGGGGATCGGCGCGGAAGACCCGGCAAAACAAGGGCTTGCGAGCGCGACGAGGCTCGCGGCGAGGACCTGTCGGCGGAGGCGCATCGTCAGGCTCATGTGCGAGGGGGCCAGGGACGCGGATAAGTTCCGCTTCATAACCATCGAACCGCAAATTGGTTGCGATCCCGTTTGTTCAGCCAAGCCCGTCTGGAATACCACCGTGCCACCCATCGGCGATTCGCCCCCGATCGCCCAACCCGTCCCGGGGCACTTGCCGTCAGGCCGATGTTTTTTTCGTGGCGGAGCTAGCCCGTCGCCGCCTGCCAGCGCGTATCGCGCAGGGAGGGGCGGCGGTGCAGGCGGGCGTCGAGCAGGGCGCGTGCACGGGGCAGCTCGCCGCTCCGCATGAGAGCGACGACAAAAGTGTCCTCGATCAGTTCGCGCTGGGCATGACTGCCGCCGATGCGGACGATGTCGGTGAACACGGGCGCAAGTATCCGCACGCAGGCCGCATGGTCCTCGTCCGCAAAGGCGGCCAGCGCGCGGCAGATCGCCGGCACCACGGGGCCGGCCGGCAGCTTGCCGTCAGCGAGCCGCTGCTCGATCACCGCAAGCCGCTCGGCGAGCGCCTCGCGATTTTGCGTTGCGGCGGCGAACAGCGCCATGTGGACGTCGGCGAACGGCAGGCCCGATTTTGGAAACAGTTTCTGCGCGGCGGCGTCGGCCTCGACCCAGAGCGCCTTGGGCACGGCGTGGCCGTAAGCCGACAGGCGCCAGAGCAGCGAGGCGCCGTCGGTGATGATGTTGAGCGGCGGTGCCTGTGTGGCGGCGGGCTGGAGCACGTCGGCGTAGATCTCGAGCGCGCGGGCGGCGTCGCCATGTTCGAGCGCGCCGAGCGCCTGATGCCAGCGGATATGGCCGTGCAGGAGGCCGGCGCGATCGTAGCCCGGAATCCATTCGTCCACGAGACGGTCGGCGGCGTCGATCGAGCCGTCCTCGAACATCGCATGCAGCACCGCGTGCGCGGCATGCGCATTCTGCCGGCGCAGGTTGAAGCCACGTTCGGTGATAGCGCGGCCACGGGCGACGTCGCCGTTCTCGGTCATCGCCCAGCCGGACATGGTGAGAAACCACCAGTCCTCGCCGTAATGCCGCGCGACGCGCTGGCACAGCTCGTGCCGCGCGCGGTCGTGATCGGCCATGCCGGAGAAGGCGAACAGGCCGAACGCGCCGAGCGGCAGCGACAGCACGACGGCATCGCGCGGCCATGCGTCGATATGTTTCAGCGTCGATGCAATCGCCTCGGGCAGCCGGCCCTCGATCGCAAGCGCCAGTGTCTCGACATGCGAGCGTTCGCGTTCGGTGCCGCGCCCTGCAACGACCTCGCGCGCCAGCGCCGCCTTGCTGCGTGCAAGATCGCCCTGCTGGTAGAAGGCATGGACACGGGCGCGGGCGATGTGGGGAAGCGCGAAATCCGGATCGGCTGCGATCGCACGCTCCAGCATCTCCGCCGTACCGGTCCAACCGGCGAGCATCAGGTCGACGCCTTCGCGATAGGCCGATGCCGCCGCATCGGATGCGGTGGAAAGCGAAAGGCCGTAGCGATCCTCATGCGCCATTGTCGTCTCCCGCGCTCAAGCCGTCCGCGCGCGGCGGCCCTCGATCGGATAGGCCGGGTCGTTGTAGCCCGGCGTCGAGGGATGGCCGGGGGTCACCAACCGGTCGATCAGCGCCTCGTCGTCGGCGGTGAAGCGGTAGTCGAGCGCGCTGATGTAGCCGTCCCATTGCTCCTCGGTGCGGGGACCTGCGACGATCGAGGAGACGAAGGCGGAGTTCAGCACCCAGCCGACCGCGAACTGGCCGGCGGTGATGCCTTTCTTCTCGGCGTGGATCTTGATCTCCTGCGCGAGCTGGAGCGATTCCGGCCGCCATTCGGTCTGCATCATGCGAGTGTCGTTGCGTCCCGCGCGCGTTTCCTTGTCGGGGGTGGCGTCGGGCCTGTATTTGCCGGTGAGCACGCCGCGCGCCAGCGGGCTGTAGGGCACGATGCCGAGGCCGTAATAGGCGCAGGCCGGAAAATGCTCGACCTCGGGCATGCGGTTCATCGCGTTGTAATAGGGCTGGCTCACTGCGGGCCGGTCGATGCCGAGCCGGTCGCAGATGTTGCAGATCTCGGCGACGCGCCAGGCGCGGTAGTTCGAGACGCCGAAATAGCGCACCTTGCCTGATCGGATCAGGTCGCCGATCGCGCGCACCGTCTCTTCCAGCGGGGTCGCGTGGTCTTCCTTGTGCAGATAGTAGACGTCGATGTGGTCGGTGCCGAGCCGCTTGAGACTCTCGTCGGCAGCCTGCAACACCCAGCGCCGCGACAGCCCGACGCGATTGGGATCGTTCCCCATGGGGTTGGCGAGTTTGGTCGCGAGCACCCAGGCGTTGCGGTTTCTCGCAATCGCGCGGCCGACGACGTCCTCGGATGCGCCTTTCGAATAGGCGTCCGCGGTATCGATGAAATTGATGCCGGCCCCGTGCGCCTTGTCGATGATCCGCTTCGATGCGGCCTCGTCCGTCGGTCCGCCGAACATCATGGTGCCGAGGCAGATGGGCGACACTTTAAGGCCCGAGCGGCCGAGTTGGCGGTAGTGCATGGGCTATTCCCTCGACGCTTGCGTTGGCGCCAGCATAGCCAGCCACGCCCGTCATTGCGAGCGCAGCGAAGCAATCCAGAGCTGCGTCCGGGGAGATAGTCTGGATTGCTTCGTCGCAACTGCTCCTCGCAATGACGAGGAGAGGGCGGTGGCAGCCCGATTTTGCGCCTACTCCGGCCCCTTCAAGATCTTGAACACGCCATTCGCCATCACGATGCAGCGATTATCCACCGTCACTTCGGTGCTCATGAAGATCAGGCTGCGGGTCGAGCGCACCACGCGCGGGCGGGAGATCAGGATGTCGCCGATCTGGCCGGCCTCGACGAAATGGGTGTCGAGCTGCACCGTCGCCATGAATTCCTTGCCGGAGACGTAGCGGGCGGTCATGCCGCAGGTTCGGTCGGCGAAGGTCATCATCACGCCGCCCTGGACCATGCCGCGGCGGTTGTGGTGCTTGTCTTCGGTGGCGAGTGCGAATTCGTGGTGGCCGTCGACCTTGCGCTCCCACAAGGGGCCGATCAGGTGCATGAAGCCCGTGGTTTCGAGGATGCTCCAGCCGTCCGATTTCAGCCTTGCGGCGACCTTGTTGGTCATCTCGTCGTCCATTCCTGTGCGGGCCTTGCGAGCTCATTTCATCGGGGCCTGACGTGGTGTAGTCAAGCATCATGAGACCGTTCGACGATGCCACACGACGGAATATCGCGGCCGCCTGCGCGGCCTTCACGCGGCTGCCGGAAGACGGCGTGGCGCCGGCGCTGAAGCGTGCCGCGGTGGCGGTCGCGCTGACCGCAGCGGGCGAGGGCGATGACACCGCCTTCCTGCTCACGTTGCGCGCATCACATCTGCGCGCGCATCGCGGCCAATGGGCCCTGCCGGGTGGACGTTGCGATGCCGGCGAGATGCCGGTGGAGGCGGCGCTGCGCGAGCTCGACGAGGAGCTTGGTCTCCGCCTCACGGGTGCGGAGGTGCTCGGCACGCTCGACGACTATCCGACGCGATCCGGCTATCTGATCACGCCGGTCGTGGTCTGGGCGACGGACGCCGCCGCGATCAGGCCGAACCCGGACGAGGTCGCCTCCGTCCATCGCATCGCGCTTGCCACGATCGAGCGCGAAGATGCCTTCGACTTCGTCGCGATCCCCGAGAGCGCGCGCCGCGTCATCCGCTTCCACCACCAGCACAGCCTGATCCACGCGCCGACGGCGGCGCTGATCTACCAGTTCCGCGAGGTACTGGCGGGGCGGCAGACCCGCGTTGCCGAGCTGGAACAGCCGGTGTTCGCCTGGAAGTGACGCAAAAGCTGAAAAAAGAGGTAAACGGCACGTTAACGTGACGGTTACCGGATGCCTGCTAAGAGGGCAGCATGCATCATTCGATTCGAAATAGCCTGGCGCTGGTTCCATTCGCGCTTGTCCTGCTCGCGCCCGCCGCGCGAGGCGGCGACGCCGACGCGCTGCCGCCGGCCGTGCGCAATGCCAACGCCCAGCTGTTGTCGCAGTTTTTCGCGCAAGGCGGGGCCTCGCCCGCCGTGCTCGAATATCGCCGCAAGCTGCAGGAATATCAGGCCGCGCGCGCAGCCTTCGACGAGGAGGCGGGCGCCTATTGGAGCCAGATCTCCGAAAAGCGGAAAGGCCGCAACGCCAAGCGGCGCAGCGGACAGCAGATCACGCTCGACGACTACGTGCTGGAGCATCCGCCGCTCTATAACGGGCCGAAGCGGCCGGTGAATCCGGAGCCGGAGGAAACGCCGGAGCGCCCGACCAAGAAGCCGATACCCGTCGTCGCCGATCTGCTGCGCGCGGCGCAGGAGCTCTACCAGTTCACGCCGCAGCGGCCGTCCAGCGAGGTCGAGTTCAAGCGCGCCTATGCGCGCTATGCGCTCGCCTCCGGGCTGACGCGCGAGCAGGCGGTGCGGGTCTATTCGTTCGAGACCGGCGGCACCGGCAGTTACGACGTGCAGGCGGGCATCGAACATGGCGGCAAGCGGGCGATCTCGACCGCGATGGGCTACAACCAGCTCCTGACCACCAACAGCGTCGAGCTGCTCGCCGAGCAGGGCCATGAATTCATTCGCGCGCTTTCCGACAAGGTGGCGCGGACTTCGGGGCCGGCGCGCCAGTCGCTCGAGCACAAGCTCACGGTGCTGAAGAAAATGGTGGCGCATGCGAAGTCGGTGCCCGACACCTGGTCGGAGCACGAGAAGATCGGCAACACCGCGCAGGGCTGGGCCATGCATGCGATGGTGCTCGACATCGACATCGGCCCGATGCTGCAGACCCACAAGCTGCTGACGTCGGTGCTGTTTGCGCGCGCCAAGGGTTACAGCCGTCCGCTCAGCGCGGCCGAGCTCGAGATGATGAACCTCACCGGCGACGGCACCGGGCTCGACATGGTGACGATGCCGCAGGCGATGCGGGAGCAGGTGCCGACCTCGAACTTCTTCCAGCGCGGCGGCTACGAGCGCAATCCGGTCGCGATCCGCCACAACACGGTGGCGAAGCTGCTCGCGGTGACGGATACGCGGATGGACAGCAACAGCAACAATGCTGGTGCGAGGGAGTTGGCGGGGGCTTTCTAGAACGATGCCGTAGGGTGGGCAAAGCGTAGCGTGCCCACCATTCTCGAACGCAGCGACAGATCGTGGGCAGGGCGCTACGCGCCTTTGCCCACCCCACGGCAGCTTCGTTTGTAGCGAGAGTCGCGTCCTATTGATCCGACCCGAACTTGAACTTGCCGTCGCCCTCGAGATAGGGGCCGCTGCGCATGTAGAGCTGGCCGTTGTGGCCGATGAAGAACAGCGTGCCCTTCGGCACCTTCTTCGCGCCCTTCAGGAGCTCGCCGGCGTTGCTGGTGCCCATCTTGTAGGACAAGGTCTTGCCGTCCTTGTCATAGGCGTAGCCCGTGTCGGGCTTGAGCTCCCACGGCGTGGCCGCAGTCTGTGCCAAAGCGGGTGTCACGAAAGCGCCCAGCGCCGTTACAAGTGCAACCGAAACAAGTGCAAATGTCTTTTTTGAAAATATCATCATTCATCCTCCCCGTCGTTGGGGTTGCCCATCTTGAACAAATCACGAACGGCGTTTGCAGGTCAACTTGCGAAAGCGCCGCAGCGCATCACGTCCGGCCCAGCAGTTTGTGATTTTCCCTTCGCCCCCGCGCGACTATGTTCCGCTTTCAGTCTAGAACGCAATTCGACAAAAATAGTGGTGGGGGATGATTCGAATGAACCATGTCATGAAAGCCTGCTCGGCCGCCGCACTCTTGCTGACGGCGCTGGTGCCGGCCGCCCGGGCCGACGATTACCAGCTCAGCCACAACCAGCGGATTTCGTGCAGCCGCGGCCTTGCCCCGGGCAAGCTGAATACGGCGACCTGCAAATCCTACACCTACCTGTTCAACACCAAGACCTCGGAATATTTCCGCTGCCAGGTCTCCCTGGCGCTGACCCGGGACAACAAGGAAGTCATCAACGTCCAGACCGACGGAGGCTGCACCAAGAAGCCGCGCATCTTCGAGACCGACGGTCATTACGACTTCGACGCGACCGAAACCGAGCCGCCGAACACCAATTCGTTCTTCGGCCCCGGCGGCTATTCGGTCTGGGCCGCCGACGTCACCGCGCAGAAGATCCGCGGCTGTATCACCATCTCGTCCGGCCTCGGCTCCGACATCTCCAAATGTCTGGACATGACGTTCCAGTGAGCTGATCGGCCGCTCGGACCCGATGCGTTCGGGCGCGCGGCGACCCGGCTGCGCCACGTCGCCGCACCCTCCGGGTTCCCGGAAAGGCAAGGCAAAACAGCCCTTTCCCGCAGTCCTGTTGTGCCTATTGGATGGGTTGACCTGCTCCCCTCATCCGGCCAATTTCGCCGCCGGTTTGGGGAGTAAAACAACCATGAAACGGACGATTTTCGGCGTGGCCGCGGCTCTTGCTCTGGCGGCGTCGGCACCCTGCGCGCACGCGCAATCCTTCATCAACGTGCTGACCGGCGGTACCTCCGGCGTCTACTATCCGCTCGGGGTCGCGATCGGGAAAATCTACGGCGAGAAGATTCCGAACGTGAAGACGCAGGTGCAGGCCACCAAGGCGTCGGTCGAGAATTTGATCCTGCTCCAGCAGGGCCGCGGCGAACTGGCGTTCACGCTGGGTGACTCGCTGAAGGCGGCCTGGGAGGGCGAGGAGGAGGCGGGCTTCAAGACCAAGCTCGACAAGCTCAGGACCATCGGCGCGATCTATCCGAACTACATCCAGATCGTCGCGACCGCGGAGAGCGGCATCAAGACGCTGGCGGACCTCAAGGGCAAGAGCCTGTCGGTCGGCGCGCCGAAATCGGGCACGGAGCTGAATTCGCGCGCGATTCTGGCGGCAGCCGGCATGACCTACAAGGACCTCGGCAAGGTCGAATATCTGCCGTTCGCCGAATCCGTCGATCTCATGAAGAACCGCCAGCTCGGCGCGACGCTGCAATCGGCCGGCCTCGGCGTGGCCTCGCTGAAGGATCTCTCCAGCTCGAGCCCGATTACGGTGGTTGCCGTGCCGAAGGAGACCGTCGACAAGATCGGCCCGCCCTTCATCTCGGCAATCATACCCGCCAACACCTATACCGGCCAGGACAAGGACGTCCCGACGGCCGCCGTGGTCAATTACCTCGTGACCTCTTCGGCGGTGTCGGACGATCTCGCCTACCAGATGACCAAGCTGGTCTACGAGTCGCTGCCGGAACTGCAGAATGCCCATGCGGCAGGCAAGGAGATCAAGCTCGAGACGGCCGCCACCGGTAGCCCGGTCCCGCTGCACCCCGGCGCGATCCGCTATTACAAGGAAAAAGGGCTGATCAAGTAAGCAGCCTCATCCACCGACGGCATGCCCGGGCAAAGCGCGAAGCACGTCTTCGCGCGGATGTCCCGGGCATCCACGTTCTTGGCGGCACTGCAGGCCATGATGCGTGCGGGGACGGTGCCAATGTTGTAAATGACGCACCATCAGGGCGCGGGGACACATCGATGTTGCAGGCAGAGGGCTCGGCAGAGCCCATCAAGGTCGAATTCGACAATTTCGAGCATGGTTTCCCGGAAGGCTTCGGGCCGGGCTGGTGGGGCCATCTCGCCTACTGGATCGGCATCGCGTTTGCCACCTTCCAGCTCTATGTCGCCGCTTTCAACTATCTGCCGAGCCAGGTGGTGCGCGGCGTCCATGTCGGGTTCCTCGTTCTCCTCACCTTCGGCCTGATCGCCAATTTCACCGCCAGAAGCGACATTGGCCGCGCGTTCGGCTGGGTGATCGGCGCCGCCGGCTTCTTCTGCGGGCTCTATCAGTGGATCTTCTATGCCGATCTGATCGCGCGCGACGGCGATCCGACCAATGTCGATCTTGCGGTCGGCACGCTGCTCGCGGTGCTTATTTTCGAGGGTACGCGGCGGCTGATGGGCGCGGCGCTGCCGCTGATGTGCGGCGCGTGCCTGCTCTACTGGTTCTTCGGGCAATACCTGCCGTCGCCGCTCAACCACCGCGGCTACGGTTTCGACCAGATCGTCACGCATCTGTCGTTCGGCACCGAAGGCTTTTACGGCGTGCCGATCTATGTCTCGGCGACCTACATCTTCCTGTTCATCCTGTTCGGCTCGTTCCTGGAGCGGGCCGGCATGATCCAGCTGTTCACCGACGTCTCGCTCGGCCTGTTCGGCAGGACGCGTGGCGGGCCCGCGAAGGTTGCGGTGTTCGCGTCCGGCATGATGGGCACGATCTCCGGCTCCGGCGTCGCCAACGTCGTCACCGTCGGCCAGTTCACGATTCCGCTGATGATCAGGTTCGGCTACCGCCGCGCGTTCGCCGCGGGCGTCGAGGCCACCGCTTCGATGGGCGGGCAGATCATGCCGCCGGTGATGGGCGCGGTCGCCTTCATCATGGCGGAGACGCTCGGCGTCCAGTACTCGGAGATCGTCAAGGCCGCGGCGATCCCCGCGATCCTCTATTTTGCCTCCGCGTTCTGGATGGTGCATCTCGAAGCCGGCAAGCACGGCCTCGTCGGCATGAAGAAGGCGGAGATCCCGAGCGCCTGGAAGGCGCTGGTGACGCGCTGGTATCTCGTGCTGCCGCTCGCCGCGCTGGTCTACATGCTGTTCGAGGGCTTTACGCCGCTCTATGCCGGCAGCATGGGCCTCGCGCTGACGGTGGCGCTGATCCTCGGCACTGCCATCACGACGGGCGCTTCCTCGACGGTCGTCCGTTCCATCTTCTGGATCGGGCTCGCGCTCGTCGTCGCCGCGCTTTCGCGCGACGGCCTCCAGATCGTGCCGGTGGCGAGCGTCGTCGTCGGGCTGATCGTGATCACCGCTTTCATCCGTGGCGGCTTCAAGGCCCTGCGCGAATGCCGCGATGCGTTGGCCGAGAGTGCGAAATCCGCCATCACCGTCGGCATGGCCTGTGCCATCGTCGGCGTCATCATCGGCATGATGTCGCAGACCGGCGTCGGCACCATTTTTGGCAGCTGGGTGATCGGGCTCGGTGAAAAGAGCTTGTTCCTGGCGCTGATCATGACCATGCTGCTGTCGATCCTGCTCGGCACCGGCATTCCGACCATCCCGACCTACATCATCACCGCCGCGCTCGCAGCACCCGCACTGGCGAAGCTCGGCGTGCCGCTGATCGCGAGCCACATGTTCGCGTTCTACTACGGCATCATGGCCGACCTTTCGCCGCCGGTGGCGCTCGCCGCGCTCGCGGCAGCGCCGATCGCGAAGGAGAATCCGGACAAGATCGGCTGGGAGGCGATGCGTATCGCGCTCGCCGGTTACGTCATTCCCTTCATCTTCGTCTATTCGCCGGCGTTGATGCTCCAGGCCGGCGATCCCATGGCGGCAAAGCTCGGCTTCTACGGCGCGGTGGCGCTGGCGAGTTTCAAGGCGCTGGTGGCGATCGCGCTGTTCGGCATGGTCGCGATCGGCTACCTGTTCACGCGGCTGACGCTGCTCGAACGCGTGGTCGGGCTCGGTGCCGCGCTGTGCCTGCTCGGGGACTTCGCGTTCAGCGACACCGCGGGCTTTACGCTCGCGGCCGCGCTCGTGCTGTGGCAGTGGCGGCAGCGTCCGCCGGCC
>NZ_AKIY01000179.1 GCF_000282615.1 Bradyrhizobium sp. YR681
GCTGCGGCAGGAACAGCTGCCGATGCGCCGCATCGCGCGGCAGATTGGCGATCACCTGCACAATGCCCTGCGCCAGCCCGGCATGCCTTGCGAGATGCTCGACCGCCTCCGACGGCGGCGCCAAAACCTGCGCCGCCAGACCGAGCAGCGCCGATGAGGTTGCCGCCAGATAGCCTTCCAGCGCGGCCATTGTCGGCATCGGGTCGTTATAGAGATCGAACTGATGCTCGTCGGCAAGCAGCGACAGCGGCTCGACCGGCAGGTTGAAGTCACGGATCGCGCGCAACAGCTCCGCCGCCACCGGATTGCCCTCGGCGCTGCCATGGACCTGGCCCGACAGCATGTCGGTCCACCATTGCAGGCGGATTTCGCCGGGCAAGGGCTGACTCACCTGGTCGCGGACCCGGACGATCTCGACGTTGAAGGCATATAGCGCCAGCAGCGCTCGGCGCTCGGTGGCCGGTGCAAACAAGGTCGCGGCGTAGCGCGGAAAGTCGTGGCTGCGCACGAGATCGGCGCAGAAGGCCACGGAATCGGGCTGAGGCGCAGCGCTGCTCATGGCACGGCGATCAGCGCGGCGGCGACCCGGCGCCGTTCCCCGATCATGATGTTGTAGGTACGCACGGCCGGGCCGGTCTGCATCGTGTCCAGCACCACCCGCACCGCCTTCAAGGCCTGGCGCAGTTCCGGCGGCGGCAGCCAGACGCCGGCGCCGGTGCCGATCAGGAGCGTGTCGATGCTGTTGGCGGCGGTGAACACCCGGTCCAGCGAATAGCGGTCGATCTTCGCAGGGTCGGTCACATCCCAGGCCCAGATCGCGTCGGGCAGGCACAGCAGGGACCCCCGATGCGACATGCCGGCAAAGGCGAAGCCGCCCTTGCCATAGGCATCGATCGGCGCCGAGCGCGGGAAATGCGGTGCGTTGGAATCGCCGGCCATCAGCCTCGTCCGAATGGGCTCAAACACCCTCGCCAACTCATGCGAGGGCATGTGGTTCGGATCATGCCTTGTTTTTCTTGGCCGGCGCAGCCTCTTCCTTCGCATCCTCACGATGCTCGCCGACGCCGAGATAGATCAGGATCGGTGCCGCGATGAAGATCGAGGTGTAGGTGCCGACCAGCACAACGCCGAACATCATCACCGCGGTGAAGCTGTGGATGGCATGGCCGCCGAACAGCAGCAGGGCCAGCAGCGCCAGCGTCACGGTGAAGTGGGTGATGATCGAGCGCGACAGTGTCGAGTTGATGGACTCGTTGAGTAGCTGCGGCATCGGCATCTTCTTGTAGCGCCGCAGCATCTCGCGGATGCGGTCGTAGATGACGACGGTGTCGTTGAGCGAATAGCCCAGAATGGTCAGAAGTGCCGCGATGCTGGTCAGGTCGAAATCGACCTGGCTGATCGACATGAAGCCGATCGTCAGCACGATGTCGTGCACGTTGGCGATCATGGCGCCGAGCGCGAACTGCCATTCGAACCGGAACCAGAGGTAGACCAGGATCGCGATGATCGCGAGCATCAGGCCGAGCATGCCGTAGGCCAGCAGCTCGCCGGCGACGCGCGGACCGAGCACCTCGACGCGGCGGTATTCGATGGAATCGCCGAGAGCGGTGCGGACCTTCTGCACGGCATCCTGCTGCGCCTTGTCGCCGCCGGGCTGCTCAGCAACGCGGATCAACACGTTCTCGGGGCCGCCGAACTGCTGCAGCTGGATTTCGCCAAGACGCAAACCGTCCAGAGTCGTGCGCATCGCCGCGATGTCGGCGGCGCCGGACTTGGCCCGAACCTCCAGCAGCGTGCCGCCCTTGAAGTCGATGCCGAGATTCAGGCCGTGGGTGAAGAACAGCGTGATGGCGACGATCGACAGCACCGCCGAGATCGGGAAGCTGATCCGGCGGAAGCGCGTGAAGTCGAAATGCGTATCATCAGGGACGATGCGCAGCGACGGCAGCAAGCCGAGGGCCGCGACCACGGTGAGGATAGCGATGAGGACGCCGAGCCCGATGAGAACGGTATGAGTCACGATCAGGCTCCTAGATCGGCACGCTCTGCGGCCGCTTCCACCGCACCCACCCGGCGACGATCAGCCGGGTCATGGTGAAGGCGGTGAACACCGTGGTGATGATGCCGATGCCGAGCGTCACGGCAAAGCCGCGCACCGGGCCGGTGCCGATGTAGAACAGCACCGCGGCGGCAATGAAGGTGGTGATGTTGGAATCGAGGATGGTCGCCAGCGCGCGCTTGAAGCCGGCGTCGATCGCCGAGATCGCATTGCGGCCGCCACGCAATTCCTCGCGGATACGCTCGTAGATCAGAACGTTGGAATCGACTGCGATGCCGACGGTGAGAACGATGCCGGCGATACCGGGCAGCGTCAGCGTGGCGTTGAGCAGCGACAGCAGGCCGAAGATCATGGCCACGTTGATCGTCACCGCAATGTTGGCGAACACGCCGAACAGGCGGTAGGTCAGCAACATGAAGATGATAACCAGGATCGAGCCGACATAGGCCGCAAGCTCGCCTTTCTCGATCGAGTCCTGGCCGAGGCCCGGACCGACGGTGCGCTCCTCGACCACCGTCAGCGGTGCAGGCAGAGCGCCGGCGCGCATCAGGATCGCCAGATCGTTGGCGGACTGGACCGTGAAGCTGCCCGAGATCTGCCCTTGCCCGCCCGTGATGGGTTCGTTGATCCGGGGCGCGGAGATCACCTTGTTGTCGAGCACGATCGCGAAAGGCAGACCCACGTTCTCTTGCGTGGCCTGTGCGAATTTGCGCGCGCCCGACGTATTGAACTTGAAGCTGACGACCGGCTCGCTCGTGCGCTGGTCGAAGGTCGCCTGCGCATCGATCAAATCGCCGCCCGCGACCAGCACCTGCTTCTTGACCACATAGGGCGTCGGCGGCGGCGAGGCGCTCATCAGCAGCTCGGATTCCGGCGGCAATTTGCCCTGCTGCGCCTGGTCAGGCGACACGGTCGTGTCGACCATGCGGAATTCCATCTTCGCGGTCTCGCCGAGCAGCTTCTTCAGGCGGGTCGGATCCTGAAGGCCGGGGACCTGCACCAGGATGCGGTCGTTGCCCTGGCGCTGGATCACGGGCTCGACGGTGCCGAGCTCGTTGACACGGCGCTCGACGATCTGGATCGACTGCTCGATGGTCTTGCGCATGCGGTCGAGCATCGCGGCCTGTGGGACCGTCAGGCGGATCACGCTGCCGCCGGCGTCAGTCACCTCGAGGTCGCGCTGGCCGCTGGATCCCATCAGACCGCCCAGCGGCTGCGACAGCTCGCGCAGCTTGGTGAGCGCCGGCTGGACGTCGGTGTCCTTGGTGATGCGAACCTCGGCCGCGTCGTTGCGCACGGTAACGCCGCCGGTGAAGCCAATCTTGGCATCGCGCAGCGTGCGCCGAACATCGTCACGGACCTGGTCCAGCCGTTCCTTCTTCACATAGGCGGAATCGACCTCGAGCAGCAGATAGGAGCCGCCCTGCAAGTCGAGGCCGAGCACGAGCCGACGCTGCGCCCAGGCCGGCCAGGTTTTGACCTGCGCTTCGGGGAAGAAGTTCGGGATCGCGCAGAGGCACACGATCAGCGCCGTCAGGATAATCCCCAGCGCCTTCCACCGCGTGAAATACAACATCGACTGGACCTGTCAGATCAGGAGACTTGAGATGCTCGCGGAAGCGCTCACTTCGACGCGGCGTCGTCCTTAGAGTTTTCCTTGGCGGCTTCCTTGCTATCCTTGGATTCCTTCGCCGGCTCGCCCTTGGCGCGCACGCCCGAAATCATCTGGCGCATCTGCCGCACGCGGACGCCGTCGGAAATCTCGAACTCGATCTGGTCGTCGTCGACGACCTTGGTGACCTTGCCGACGAGGCCGCCCGAGGTCACCACGGTGTCGCCGCGACGGATGTTCTTCACGAGATCGGCGTGATCGCGGACCTTCTTCTGCTGCGGACGCAGAATCAGGAAGTACATGATCACGAAGATCAGGGCGAACGGCAGCAGCGACATCAACATGCTGTTGGTGTCACCGGCGCCCGCAGCCTGGGCATACGCAGGGGTAATCAGCATTCGGAACGATCCTCGTGAGAACGGGGGAAAGCCGGTCAGGCCCTCAAAGGCGACCGGTTCGGTCAAATTCGCGCGGACTATAGCGGCCATTGCCCCAATTGCAACGCTGCCAGACCGGCGATTTGGCCACCTTGCGGCGCGCCCTCAGGCCCGATAAGGCTGCATTCTCAGGAACTTCGGACATGCCCAAAAAACCAAGCAAAAGCCCGGCCGGCAAAGGCCCCCGTACCCCTGCCCGCAAGCCCGCCCGCGTCGCGGCAAAACGCCCCACGGCGACCGTCAAGGCAGCCCTCAGGGCATCCCCGGACCTCTCCCAGGACCGCATCGTCCGCGCCCTGGAGACCATCGCGGCGCATCTCGCAGCCCAGGGCAAGCCGGCCGTCGAACGCGAGTCATTCAAGCAGGCCGACGCCTTCGTCTGGCACCCCGACGGCCGCCTCGCGGCCGTGCCGCGGGTCAGCCGCGTCGAGCTGTTCCTCCTCAAGGGCGTCGACCGGATGCGCGACATCCTGATGGAGAACACCGAACGCTTCGCCAATGGCCTGCCCGCCAACAACGCCCTGCTCTGGGGCGCGCGCGGCATGGGCAAGTCGTCGCTGGTGAAGGCGGCGCATGCCAGCATCAACGCGGACCGCAAACCCGCCGACAAACTGAAGCTGATCGAGATCCACCGTGAGGACATCGAGAGCCTGCCCACGCTGATGGAGCAGCTGCGCGCCTCCTCGTTCCGCTTCATCGTGTTCTGCGACGACCTCTCCTTCGACGGCAATGATGCGTCCTACAAGTCGCTCAAGGCCGTGCTCGAAGGCGGCATCGAGGGCCGGCCCGACAACGTCATCCTCTACGCCACCTCCAACCGCCGCCATTTGCTGGCGCGCGAGATGATCGAGAACGAGCGCTCGACCGCGATCAATCCCGGCGAAGCGGTCGAGGAGAAGGTCTCGCTGTCGGATCGCTTTGGCCTGTGGCTCGGCTTCCACCGTTGCAGCCAGGACGAATATCTCGCCATGGTGCGCGGCTATTGCAGCCATTTCGGCATTGAGGTCGATGACGAGGCGCTGGAGCGCGAGGCACTGGAATGGTCGACCACGCGCGGCTCCCGCTCGGGCCGCGTCGCCTGGCAGTTCGTGCAGGAGCTGGCGGGACGGCTGGGTGTGAAGCTGACGGCGAGGTAGCCAGCAATATCACCTCACCCACAACTGTCATTCCCCGCGAAAGCGGGGAATCCAGTACGCCGTGGCTTATCGGCTCAACAACAATTGTCTCTGGAATACGGAATCGCCCGGTCGAAGCCGGGCGATGACAGCGTGCCTGGAGTGACGGCGCGCCCTAACCTGGGCCCTCGCCTCACGCCCCGTTCAGGAATTGAAGCGGGTCAACCGGGCTCGATCCCTTGCGGATCTCGAAGTGGAGCTGCGGCGACGCCACCTCCCCGGATTGACCCGACTTGGCAATGACCTGACCGCGCTTGATGGTATCGCCGCGCTTCACCAGCAGCTCACTCGCATGGGCATATGCGGTGACGTAGCCGTTGGAGTGCCGAACCAGGACCAGATTGCCGTAACCTTTCAGCTCGTTGCCGGAATAGGCGACGACACCGTCTTCAGCCGCCTTGACCGGCGTACCCTCGGGCACCGCGAGATTGATGCCGTCATTGGACTTGCCGTTGGTCTTGGCGCCGTAGCTCGTGACCACCTTGCCGCGCACCGGCCAGCGGAAGGTCGGCAGCGCGCTGGTGGTCTCCGCGGCTTTCGCCGGAGCCTCCGCGGTCTTCTCTTCGACATTGGTCGTGGCCTGGGCCAGGCGCGCGCTCTGCACGGGCGCTGCGACGGCGGCCATCTTGGTGGCGGGCGCGGGAGCGGCTGCAACGGGCTGCAGCGTACCGGCGACGGGCGCGGCGGCGACCGGAGCCGGCGCGGCGACCGCGGCGGTCCTCGCGCCGGGCACAGTCAGCCTGGTGCCGAGCTTGAGCTTGGCCGAGGGATCAAGACCGTTGGCCCGGGCGAGCTCGGCGGACGAGATGTGGTTCTTGCGCGCGATGCTGGCGAGCGTGTCGCCGTGGTTGACGAAGTGCGTGCTCGGCGGCGCGGCGACGGCTGCAACCGGCTTGGCCGCAGGAGCGAGCACCGGCGCCGCAGCGACCGGCGCCATCACGGGCGCGGGCGCAGCAGCGGTCGCACCCGGATGCGGGATGATCAGTTGCTGGCCGGGCGAGAGCGCGCGCGGGCCTTTGTAGCCGTTGGCGGCGAGGATCGCTTGCGGCGTGACGCGATAGCGTTTGGCGAGCACCTCGAGCGTGTCGCTGGTGCCGACGATGATCTTGGTCCCGCCGGCCGGCTGGGCGGCCGCGACCGAGCGCGGCGGCACGGTGGCCGTGGCCTCCAGATGCGGCTGTGCCGGGGGCGCGTAGGAGCCGACGCCACGTCCGCCTCCGGACACACCACCGCCTGCGGCAACGGGATAGGATTGCGGCGCGGACACTGCCGGCGGCGGCAAGGGCTGCGACTGGTAATAGCCGGGCTGCGTCTGCGGCCGCGAATATTGCGGCAGCTCACGCTGCGGCGGCGGTGCCTGCTGCACCGAACCGGTCTGATCAGAGGAGAAGGGATTGGAGAAGTTCGACTGGGACAGCCGCGACTGTGTGTCGGCGCTGCACCCTGCAAAGCTGAGCGAGATCAGCGCCAAGACCGCAACCTGCGGCACGCGGCGCGAGTAAAGCAACTCGGCGACAACAGACATGGTTACTCACTCGTACGCAACAGAACTGGTCTTTTAAGTAAACACGTCGCGAGTAAATAACGGCTTAACCCTCTCAATAAGACGTTGGCAGCGCAGCCGATCCGGAATTCTACAGCTCCCGCGCCACCCCGGGTAGCGCCGGCACGAAGCGGACCTCGACGAGTTCCTTACGTTCGATCCCCGCCTCGGTCCGGGTCAACCGGACCAGCGTCTGCACGCCCTGATGCGGGCCGACCGGGGCGATCAGGATGCCGCCGACCTCGAGCCGCTCGACCAGATTTTCCGGAAGCTGCTCCACCGCGGCGGTGACGATGATGCGATCGAACGGCCCGATATTGGGAGGCAGGTTGAGACCGTCGCCGAGCATCACCTCGACATTGTGACAATTGAGTCTTTCGAGCCTGGCGCGTGCGGCATCCGCGAGCTTGCGATAGCGCTCGACCGTCAGCACCTGCCCTGCGAGCCGCGACAGCACGGCGGCCTGATAGCCGGAGCCCGCGCCGACCTCGAGCACGCGGTGCTGCTTCTGAAGCTGGAGCTGCTCGGTCATGTAGGCGACCACGAAGGGCTGGCTGATGGTCTGCCCGCACGCGATCGGCAGCGCGCTGTCGCGATAGGCGCCCTCGCGATCGGCCTCCTCGACGAATTCGTCGCGCGGCACCGCCTCCATCGTGCGCAGCACAGCCTGATCGCTGATGCCCCGACGCCTCAGCGTGAGCTGAAACATCATCTTTTCCGGCGGGTGCTGATCGGAGCTCATCGCTGTCTGTGTCATCTCATCGGGGGCGGGTCATCGCTGGTGTCGCCAAACCGCGTAGCAAAGACCCGAGGTAAGAATCTGTTCCTACGCGGGAACCCCCATGATAGCCTCTCGGATGCAGTATGAGACCATAAATCGGCTTGCGACGGGCCGGCCGCAAAGGCCATTTTCGGATGCCCGCTCGACGAAACGCGCATTGCGTCGATTCGCGATATCTGCGAACGTTTTCAGCAAATGGGCAAGGACTCACCGACAATGACCGCGACAGGGCTTTCCGGCCGCTCTGTATTCCTCGTCGAAGACGAGGTGATGATCAGGATGATGGTTGCGGATATGCTCGAAGAGCTCGGCTACAAGGTAGCCGCCGAAGCCGGCGATATCGCCGAGGCCATGCGGCTCGCCCAGGCGACCGAGTTCGACATCGCCATTCTCGACGTCAACGTCAATGGCAGGGTCATCTCGCCGGTCGCCGATCTGATCAAGGCGAAGGGCTGCCCGTTCATCTTCGCCACCGGCTACGGCTCTTCCGGCCTGCCCGAGCAATATCGCGACCGGCCGGCGCTCCAGAAGCCGTTCCAGCTCGACGCGCTCGGCAAGACCATCGAGGCCGCGCTGCGCGGCGGCTAGCAGATTTCCGCAGGCCGGATTTTGCTTCGCTTCATCCGGGCCACGGCCCCTCGGCACTATTTCAACGTCGCGCTCAATGCTTCCGAAAATGCTTCATTGGTGCGGTCGAGCCTGAGCGGCGTGACCGAGACGTAGCGCTCGCGCAGCGCTGCGAGGTCCGTGCCCTCTGCCGGCGTATCCATCATCGCAGCGCGCTCGAAACCGATCCAGAAATAGGGATTGTTGCGGCCGTCCCTGCGCTCGTCGATCCGGAGGAAGCCGAGATTGCGCTTGCCCTGCCGCGTAACGCGAATGCCAAGCACATCCTCCGGCGCGCAGGCCGGGAAGTTGACGTTGATGACGGTGTCCTTCGGGATGCCGGCCTTGATCACCTTGCGCAGGATGTCGGGCCCGAATTTGCGCGCGGTGTCCCACAACGGCCGGTCGCGGGTCTCGACGCTGAACTCCTGCGACAGCGCGAACGACGGGAGGCCCAGGATGGTGCCTTCCAGTGCGCCGGCGATGGTGCCGGAATAAACCACGTCCTCGGCGACGTTGCGGCCCTTGTTGACGCCCGAGAGAACGAGGTCCGGCGGCTGGCTGCCGAGGATATGGCGCGCACCCATGATGACGCAGTCGGTCGGGGTACCGCGCACGGCGAAGTGCCGCGGCCCGACCTCGCGCAGGCGCAGAGGATCGTTCAGCGACAGCGAATGCGACACCCCGGACTGGTCGAGCTCGGGCGCCACGACCCAGACGTCGTCGGACAGCGCCTTGGCGACCTCCTCCACGACCTTGAGGCCGGGAGCGTGAATGCCGTCGTCATTGGTGCAGAGAATGCGCATGCGAAAGGTCGATTCCTGAAACGGGTCGAAGCCGTCTTATCCGGCTACGGCGGATCAGGCAAACCGGGCCGATTGCGGTCCGGCCAGGTTCCGGCCCGGTCCTGCTAGCGGCGGATACGCCATTGCGGCAGGAAACGCGCGAGCCGCCCCTCGGCACGCAGCTGCATCGCCGGCACGACCGGGCTGACGACGGGCGTCTCGATCACGCCAAGCGCCTTCATCTGGGCAAGGATCGGATCCGATGCCGGCTCTCTTGGAAAACGTTCGCGCGCGACTGTCAGCGCCGTGTCGAAGTCAGCAGCGTTCACACCGGGCTTGGCCCGCCGGCTCTGCACGAGACCGTCGTCCCAGAGCCGTGCGAGTTCGATGTCGAGCACGCCGCGCAGGCGCTGATCAACGGCCTGGATGCCGGCACCTGTGACCGCCCATTGTCGGCCGACCCAGAAGATGTCGCGGTGCAAGGCCATGAAAGGTCGGTTCGCGTTGACGGGTGGCCGGCAGGATAACCGGCCGCCCGATCTTCGCAACCAAACGTTTCTGCGTTGCTGCCGGGCAACGCGCCTTAGTTGCGCGCGATCACTTTCAAGCCGCCCATATAGGGCTGGAGCACGTCGGGGACCGCGATCGAGCCGTCCTCCTGCTGATAGGTCTCCATCACGGCGATCAGCGCACGCCCGAGCGCGGTGCCGGAGCCGTTCAGCGTGTGCACGAAGCGTGGCTTGCCGTCGGGGCCGCGCGAGCGCGCATCCATGCGCCGGGCCTGGAAGTCGCCGCACACCGAGCAGCTCGAGATCTCGCGGAACGCACCGTCGTCGCCCTGCCCGGGCATCCAGACCTCGATGTCATAGGTTTTTTGCGACGAAAAGCCCATGTCTCCGGTGCAGAGCGTCATCACGCGGTAATGCAGATCGAGCCTGCGCAGCACTTCCTCGGCGCAAGCCAGCATCCGCTCGTGTTCGTCCTTGCTGGTCTCCGGCGTCGTGATCGACACCAGCTCGACCTTGGTGAACTGGTGCTGGCGGATCATGCCGCGCGTATCGCGCCCCGCGGCACCTGCCTCGGCGCGGAAACACGGCGTCAGCGCGGTGAGCCGCATCGGCAGTTGCTTCTCGTCGAGGATGGATTCGCGGACGAGATTGGTGAGCGCCACCTCCGCGGTCGGAATGATGCCGAGACGCTCGGTCCGCAGCCGCTCGAGATCGGGCGCTGCGAGCAATTCGCCCTTGATCGCCCAGAACTGGTCGTCCTCGAATTTCGGCAATTGTCCCGTGCCGAACATGATCTCGTTGCGGACCAGCAGCGGCGGATTGATCTCGGTATAGCCGTGCTCGTCGATGTGCAGATTCAGCATGAACTGGCCGAGTGCGCGTTCGAGCCGCGCCAGCCCCTTCTTCAGCACGACGAAGCGCGCGCCGGAGAGCTTTGCCGCCGTCTCGAAATCCATGTCACCGAGCGCACCGCCGAGATCGTCATGCGGCTTGGGCGCGAACGCGTAGTTGCGCCGGTTGCCGAAGACATGGCGCTGCACATTGCCGTGCTCGTCGACGCCATCAGGCACCTCGCCGAGCGGCAGATTTGGGATCGCCGACAGCGCCGTGGCAAGCTCCTCGTCCGCGGCCTTCGCAACGGCTTCGAGCTCCGGCATCGTGGTCTTGAGCTCGGCGACTTCCGCCATCAGCTTGGCGGCGCGCGCGTCGTCCTTCGCCTTCTTGGCGTCGCCGATCTCCTTGGAGGCCGCGTTGCGCCGCGCCTGCGCCTGCTCCGAGGCCAGGATCGCCGCCCGCCGCTTCTCGTCGATCGCGAGCAGCGATGCCGACAACGGCTTCAGGCCGCGCCGGGCGAGACCGGCGTCGAAGGCTTGCGGATTGTCGCGGATCGATTTGATGTCGTGCATGGCCGTGGTCCTGGGGCTGCGTGCAATTCTGCAAATTCTTGATTTGCATTCATGCAAATGGCTGGGTTTCCCCTAGCACTCCGTCATTCCCCGCGAAAGCGGGCGATCCAGTATTCCAGAGACGGGAGTGATTCTTCGAGAGGCTGCGGCTTACTGGATTCCCGCTTTCGCGGGGAATGATAGCGGTGGGTATGGCGCCCTATTCCGCCGGATTGGCCGGCGTCGACACATCCGTGCCGGTGTCGGCCTTCGCCGCCGCGGCCTTCTTCTCTACCATCGCCACCGCGATGATCGAGCCCTCATAGAGCGCCAGCAGGGGAATGGCGAGCGAGCACTGGCTGATCACGTCGGGCGGCGTCAGCACGGCCGCGATGACGAAGGCGATCACGATGAAATAGCGGCGCTTCTCGCGCAGCATCTTTGAGCTGACGATACCGATGCGGCCGAGCAGCGTTAGGATCACCGGCAGCTGGAAGGCGATGCCGAAGGCGAAGATCAGCGACATCATCAGCGAGAGATATTCGCCGACCTTCGGCAGCAGCTCGATCTTGGCGGTCTCGTCGCTGCCGAGCTGCTGCATGCCGAGCGAGAAACGCGCCAGCATCGGAAACACCACGAAATAGACCAGCGCCGCGCCGAGCACGAAGAAGAACGGTGTCGCGACCAGATAAGGCAGGAAGGCGTTCTTCTCGTGCTTGTAGAGGCCCGGCGCGACGAACTTGTAGATCTGCGTTGCGACGATCGGGAACGAGATGAAGCCGGCCCCGAACAACGCCAGCTTCAACTGGGTCAGGAAGTATTCCAGGAACGCGGTGTAGATCAGCTTGGCGTTGCCGCCGTCGCCGACGGCCAGGACATAGGGCCAGACCAGAACATTGAAGATCTGCTTGGCAAAGAAGAAGCACAGGATGAATGCCAGGCCAAAGCCGACCAGCGCCTTGATCAGCCGCGACCGCAGCTCGATCAGGTGGTCCATCAGTGGGGCTTTGCTGGCCTCGATATCGGCGTCGCTCATGACGCTTTGGCGTCCTTGATCGCTTCGGAAGCCGCCGTGTCCTGAACCGCCGTATCCTGCACAACCGCTGTCTGCTCGACCTCACGGGTGATGGCGAGCGGCTCGTTCACGGCCGAATGCGCCTCGGCTTCGACGAAGGTCTCGGGCGTCGGCGCTTCAGGAGTGGTGGGGGCAACAGGCGGTTCGACCGTGGTGTTGGCGGGCGTCTCGGCCGGCTTGTCCAGCGCATCGACGCGGAGCGCGTCGCTGACGTCCTTCTGCAGCGAGGTCATCAAACCACCACCGGTGAAGCCGGCGGCGGCTTCCTTGACCTCGTCAAAGCTCTTCTTGAGGTCGGCCATCTCGGCCTCGCGCATCGCTTCCTGGAACTGGCCCTGGAATTCGGCGGCCATCTTGCGGGCCTTGCCCATCCACTGCCCGACCATGCGCAGCACACCCGGCAGCTCTTTCGGGCCGATGGCGACCAGGGCAACGACCCCGATCAGTACCAGTTCACTCCACCCGATGTCGAACATGAGGTCTTCCGTTCACGCCAGCCGGAGCCGGCCCAATCCCTTGCGCGCAGGATCGGGTCGCACCCCGCGTCTCGCGTGCTTCTTTCGGCTCAGACGGCCTTGCTGCCGACGTCGGTCCGTGCCGCGGTCGGCGCGGCATTGTGCTCGATGGACTTGGACGGCTCGGCGGGCTTGTCGGCGACCTTGTCGTCGTCCTGCATGCCCTTCTTGAAGGCCTTGATGCCCTGCGCCACGTCGCCCATCAGATCCGAAATCTTGCCGCGGCCGAACAGCAGCAGGACGACTGCGATCACCAGGATCCAGTGCCAAATGCTAAGTGAACCCATCCTGCAACCCTCCAAACACGCATGGCCGGGGACCCGGCCGATCTTCCCGGAAACCTAGGCGCGGCAGGCCTCAAAAACAAGGACCAAGGCAGCGCCAATTCGCTGTTGGCGCTACGTAATCTTGCTAGTGTTAACTGGTCGCAGGGCGGCCATAAAAGGCCGGGACGTCAGTCTTCGCTACCGCCCTCGCCGCGCTCATTGCCGCCTTCCGGCGGGCTCTCGGGCTCGACCGCAGGCGCCAGCGCCAGATCGAGGTCTTCGCCGGGCTCCAGCGGATCTTCGTCCTCGCGCAGCTGCGGATCATCGGACGGGGTCGGAACGCTGAATCCGGTCGGCAGGCGCGAATCCAGCAGGCCCGTGCCCTTCAGCTCCTCCAGGCCCGGGAGATCGCCGAGCTGTTCCAGGGTGAACTGCGACAGGAAGTCCTCGGTGGTTCCGAAGGTCAGCGGGCGACCCGGCGTCTTGCGACGGCCGCGCGGCTTGATCCAGCCGGTCTCCAGCAACACGTCGAGCGTGCCCTTGGAGGTGACGACGCCGCGGATCTCCTCGATCTCGGCGCGCGTCACCGGCTGGTGATAGGCGATGATCGCCAGCACCTCGATCGCCGCACGCGACAGGCGGCGGGTCTCGTGGCTTTCCCGCGTCATCAGCCAGGCGAGATCGCCGGCCGTGCGGAAGGTCCATTTGTTGGCGACCCGGACGAGATTCACGCCGCGCAAGGCGTAGTCGGCCTGGAGCTGTTCGAGCGCGGCCTTGACGTCCACGCCCTCGGGCATGCGCTTGGCCAGCGTCGCGGTATCCAGCGGCTCGTTCGACGCGAACAGCAGCGCTTCCAGCAGCCGCAATTCCTCGGGACGTGCCTGGGTTTCGTTCTCCATCGGCTCGGCCTCGTCTACCCGCACTTCAGCCAGGCTTGCCATGGCAGATTCTCCTTCTTGCACTTAAGCGACCGGCGCATCGGGCGCAGGAGCTGCGTCCGGAACCGGCTTGGGACGCCCCTTCCGGAAATAGATCGGCGCAAACGCCTCTTTCTGGTTCAGCTCGAGCTGACCTTCACGCACCAGTTCGAGCGCGGCGGCGAAGCTCGAGGCGAACACCGTGGCGCGCTGCGTCGGATCGGCGACGTGGCGGACCAGGAAATCGTCGAGAACGCCCCAGTCATCCTGTTCGCTGATGCTGCCGACCAGCCGCTCCAGCGTGGCGCGCGCTTCCGCGAGCGACCACACCGTGCGCTTGGCCAGATGCACGCTCGCCAGCACGCGCGACTGGCGCTGCGAAGCATAGGCGGTGAGCAGGTCGTAGAGCGTCGCGGTGTATTTCGGATGCTTGATCTCGGCGATCTGCTCGGGCTCGCCGCGCGGGAAGATGTCGCGCAGCAATTGCTGCCGGTTCATCAGCCGGTTGGCGGCTTCGCGAATGGCTTCGAGGCGGCGCAAACGGTTGGCTAGCGCGGTGGCCATTTCCTCGGCGCTCGGGCCTTCCGCGCTCGGCGGCTCCGGCAGCAGCAGGCGCGATTTCAGGAAGGCGAGCCACGCCGCCATCACGAGGTAATCGGCGGCAAGCTCCAGCCGGATCTTTCGCGCGGCTTCGATGAAATGGAGGTACTGGTCGGCCAGCGCCAGGATCGAGATCTTGGCGAGATCGACCTTCTGCTGCCGCGCCAGCGCGAGCAGCAGGTCGAGCGGGCCCTCATAGCCCTCGACGTCCACCACCAGCGCCGGCTCACCCTCGGCAAGCTCTGCGGGCCGCCCGGTTTCAAACGATAGGATTTCTGCGGTCATGCGGATGCCGTGTTTGCCCGTGCGATCAATGCGTCCAGCTCAGTGCGCGCGGCCGCGCGGTCGAACGGCTGCGGCGCCTTGCGTGCCGCGAGCGCGGCGTTCGCCCGCTCCAGCGCCCTATCAGACAATTCAGGTGTCTGGCCGGCGACCTCGCGCATCTCCTCGATATTGCCGTTGCAATGCAGCGCCACATCGCACCCGGCCGCGAAGATGGCGCGGGTCCGTTCGGCGATATTCCCCGACAGCGCGTTCATCGACACGTCATCACTCATTAACAAACCCTGGAACCCGATTGCGCCGCGAATCACGTCAGCAATCATTGTCGCAGAAGTCGTCGCCGGATGGGCGGGGTCGACCGCGCTAAACACAACATGTGCAGTCATGGCCATCGGCAGATCCGCCAGCGGCTTGAAAGCGGCGAAGTCGGTCCGCTCCAGCTCGCCTCTGGGCGTATCCACCGTCGGCAGCTTGAAATGGGTGTCCGCGGTGGAGCGCCCATGGCCGGGAATATGCTTGAGGACCGGCAGCACGCCGCCCTGCTCCAGCCCCTCGGTCACCGCACGGGCGATCGCCGCGACCTTGCCCGGCGAGGTGCCATAGGCCCGGTTCCCGATGACGCCATCGGCACCCGGCACCGGCACGTCGGCCAGCGGCAAGCAATCCACGGTAATGCCGAGGTCGGCGAGATCGGCCGCGATCAGCCGGGCGCTGAGGCGTGCGGCGGCGAGGCCAAGGGCCGAATCAGTGTCGTACAGGGTCGAGAAAATCGCGCCGGGCGGGTAGACCGGCCAGTGCGGTGGCCCCAGCCGCTGCACGCGCCCCCCCTCCTGGTCGATCAGGACAGGCGCATCGGGGGCGCCTGCAACCGACCGCAATTCCGCAACCAATGCAGCAACTTGAGCAGGGGTCGCGACATTGCGCTTGAAGAGGATGAAGCCCCATGGACGTTGGCCACGGATAAACTCCCGCTCGGCGGCGGTCAGTTCCGTTCCGGAAACGCCGGTAATGAAGGCCCGCGTGCTCATAACGGCCGATTAACCCTGCCCCGTCAGGGGGTCAAGGAATCGGCCGATAATACTACGGGATAAAGCACTGCCCGCCGGCGGCCATCAGCTCCTTGCAGAACTGCGAGGCCTCCTGGCGCGTCCGGTAGGGGCCGACGAGCGCACGGTACTTGACCTTCCCGTCGGACAGTTCGGTCCGCCTGATCACCGCCGAGCGGGAGCCCAGAACCGAGGGATACTTGCCCTGCGTCACGCGGTACGATTCCCTGGCCGCCGCTTCGGTGTCCTGAGACGACACCGACACCATTACGCCCTGGCTCTCAGGAGCCGCGCTCGGCGCGATCTGCGTCGGAGCCGTCGCAGCCATCCGCTGCGGAGGCTCGGCCGCGGGCGCCGATTGCGGCGCCAGCGAGAGCGGCTGATTGGCACTGGCATTGGCCGAGGTCGGCGGCGTGCGCGGCGCGGTCGGTGCGACGGGCGCTGCGACCGGCTTCGGCGGCGTTGCCGGCCTCGCGGCCGCGGCCGATTGCGGCGCGGCGCCATCGGTCTGATCGCCCTTCACGGCGACCGTCCTGATCGGGCGCGGCGCGTTGTTGGGAAGCGTACCGTTGCTCGGCAGCGGACCCGCGCTCGGCGGCGGCACCGTGGACGGCGAGACGCTCGACACCGGCGGCGGATTCGCATTCGGGTTCAGCGGCGGGAACACCACGCGGGGACCGCCCGCCCTGGTGGTGACGTCGACAGGTGCCTCCTCGCGCGGCACGATCTTCTCGGCGCCGTCCCCGGTGACCATGCGATCCGGCACCTTGGCCGAGGAGTCGGACGGCGCCGGGATGATCTTGGTGGGTGTGTTGTCGGCCTTGATGATCGGCGGCTCGCCGCTGCGAGGCGAGCCAACATAGGTCTTGTAGGCGAAGGCAGCACCTGTGCCGACCACGGCAAGCGCCAGGATCGCCGCGACCGTCATCATGCCGCCGCGCGGCTTCTTCGGTTCGTCGAGTTCGGCTTCGGGATAGTCGCTCTGGAATGCGTAGGGATCGTCAGGATAGGCGGGATCGCGCTGGTACTCCTGCTCGCCGGCCTCAAGCCGTCCGTACAGCGCATCGTCGTAGCGCGCCGGATCGGGCTGCGCATATTGCTGCTGGTAGGCCTGCTCCTGATAAGCCTGATCGGGCTGTTGGTGAGCGTGCCCTTGATAGGCCGGCTCCTGGTAGGCCGGCTCCTGATAGGCTTGTGCCTGGTAAGCCTGATCCTGATAAGCGCTATCCTGATAGGTTTGCGGCTGATGGAAATCAGGCTCGGGCGCGGTCGGCTGGGCTGAATAGCGATGCAATGGATGAACCGGGTTCACGGAGACGGGATAGTCGGGTTCGGGCGCCGGCTGGGGCTGCACGTTGGCGCGCCGCATCCATGAGGGCGGCTGAGGCGGCGCTGCCGGCTCGGCATAGTCCTGCTGATCATCGTCCTGCGGATAGTCGCGGTCCTGATAGGTCTGGGCGGGCGCTGCCGCCGGCGGCGCGCTCGGCCGTCCCTGTGCTGCGAACGGATCGGTCTGGCCGATCAGGCGGGCGAGCTCGGCCAAGGGATCGTTTTCCGCCTTGCCATGCTGGTCGCCACCGCGACCATAGTCATCGGCGGGAAACGGTCTGTCCTGATATCGTTCGGCCATCGTGATGATGCGTCCCTTCGGGAAAGCCGCGCGCCCCTCGACCAAGGCACGGCTTTCGACCCACAAGGCTGTCAACCAAGTCTAAGCGATCCGGCTTCTGCCGGTTACCCCCAAAATCCCCTTAAGTAGTTCGCCCCAAACTACCGCATCTCGTCCGGAGCATGGACGCCGAGGATGGCGAGGCCCGATGCCAAGACAGAGACGACGCCCTGGACCATGGCCAGTCGCGCCTTCGTTAGATCTGCATCATTATTGATAATGAAGCGTAAATAGGGCAAATCGCGCCCCTTCGTCCAAAGTGCGTGAAATTCGCTCGCTAAGTCATAGAGATAGAAAGCAATTCGGTGCGGCTCGTGGGCGCTGGCGGCAGCTTCGAGCATACGCGGATAAATTGCGAGGCGCTTGAGGAGATCAAGCTCAACGGGGTCCGACAGCCGCTCCACCGCCGACTCACTGAGCCAAGCGATGCGCTTCTCGGCATCCTCCGGCAGTTCCGGGAACACCTCGGTCCGGGCGTTGCGAAAGATCGAATGACCGCGGGCGTGACCGTACTGGACGTAGAACACCGGGTTGTCGCGCGACTGTTCCATGACCTTGGCGAGGTCGAAGTCGAGCACCGCGTCGTTCTTGCGATAGAGCATCATGAAGCGGACGGCGTCCTGGCCGACCTCATCCACCACCTCACGCAAGGTGACGAAGTCCCCGCTCCGCTTGGACATTTTCACCGGCTCGCCGTTGCGCAGCAATTTCACGAGCTGGACGATCTTGACGTCGAGCGCGCCCTTGCCTGACGTCGTCGCCTTCACCGCCGCCTGCATGCGCTTGATGTAGCCGCCATGGTCGGCGCCCCAGACGTCGATCATCTCCGCAAAACCACGGTCGAACTTGTTCTTGTGGTAGGCGATATCGGAGGCGAAGTAGGTGTAGGAATTGTCCGACTTGATCAGCGGACGATCGACGTCATCGCCGTAGGCGGTCGCTCTGAACAGCAGCTGCTCGCGGTCTTCCCAATCCTCGACCGGCGCGCCCTTCGGCGGCGGCAGGCGGCCCTCGTAGATGTCGCCCTTGGCCTTGAGGAAATCGATGGTCTCGGCGACCTTGTTGTTGCCAGTCTCGATCAGCGAACGCTCGGAGAAAAACACGTCGTGGCGGATGTTGAGGGCGGCGAGATCGTCCTTGATCTCGTCCATCATCATCGCGATCGCCTTGGCGCGCACCGTCGGCAGCCACTGCGCCTCGCTCATCGCGAGGAGCTTGTCGCCATGCTCCTTTGCAAGCACCTGCCCGACCGGCTTCAGATAGTCGCCAGGATAGAGGCCTTCCGGAATAGCACCGATGTCTTCGCCGAGCGCCTCGCGATACCGCAGGAACGCGGAGCGCGCGAGCACGTCGACCTGGGCGCCGGCATCGTTGATGTAATATTCGCGCGTGACGTCGTGGCCGCCGAACTCGAGCAGGCTCGCCAGTGCGTCGCCGAACACGGCGCCGCGGCAATGGCCGACATGCATCGGCCCGGTCGGATTGGCCGAGACGTATTCGACATTGACCTTGGAGCCGCCACGGACGCGGCCGTAGTCGGCGCCCTCGCGCAGCACCGTGCGCAGCGCCTCGGCCCAGGCAGCCGGCTGCAGCGTCAGATTGATGAAGCCGGGCCCGGCGACGTCGACCTTGGCGATCAGCGCGTCCGCACGCAGCCGCTCGGCGATCTGCTCGGCGAGGTCGCGCGGCTTGGCCTTTGCCTCTTTCGCAAGCACCATGGCGGCGTTGGTCGCCATGTCGCCATGGGAGGGATCGCGCGGCGGCTCGACCACCACGCGGGAGAAATCGATGCCCTCGGGCCAGTTGGCTTCCGCCGCGAGCGTGCGGCAGACGGCGTGCACGCGTGCGAGCACGTCGGCGAACAAATGCGGTGCTGAGGATGTCTGGGGCATGGCCGCCGCCTAACGCAAATCCGGGGTCGAGTCAAAGAGGCGCTGATGTTCGGTCAGGGCGAAACGGTCGGTCATTCCGGCAATGAAATTGCCGATCCGGCGGGCCCGGTCGCCCTCGTCGTCCGCCTCCGCGCCCAGCAGCCATTCCGGCGGCAGCTCGGCCGGCGATTTCAGGTATTTTGCGAACAGGTCGAACAGGATCTGCTCGGCCTCCCCCATCACCCGCATCACCCGCTTGTGACGGTACATGTGCTGGTAAAGGAAACGCTTGATCGCGGCCTCCTCCTCGGCGACCTCGGCCGGGAACGCGATCAGCGCCCGGCTCTGCTGGCGCACGTCCTGGGCCGATTGCGGTTGGACGGCGGCAAGGTTCTTCTGCGCCTCCGAATACACCGCACCGATCAGATGCGAGATCAGCTCGCGCACGAGCTCAGCGCCGCGCCTGACGTCTTCGAGCTCAGGGTAATGCGCCGAGGTCTCGGCGATGATCTCCGCGGTGAGCGGCATCACCCTGAGATCGTCGAGATGGAACAGGCCGGCGCGCAGCCCGTCATCGATGTCGTGGGCGTCATAGGCAATGTCATCGGCGAGCGCGGCGACCTGCGCCTCGAGCGATGCGAAGCTCCACAATTCGAGATCGTAGGTCCTGGTGTAGTCGGCGATGCCCACGGGAATGCCGTGCTCGCGATAGCGCCCGACCGGCGCGCCGCTGCGGTCGGTCAAGGGACCGTTGTGCTTGACGATGCCCTCCAGCGACTCCCAGGTCAGGTTCAATCCGTCGAATTCAGGGTAGCGGTGCTCGAGCGACGCAACGACACGGAGCGTCTGGGCATTGTGGTCGAAGCCGCCAAATTCCCTAAGGCAGGCATCCAGCGCCCGCTCGCCGGCATGCCCGAACGGCGGATGGCCGAGATCGTGGGCCAGCGCCAGCGTCTCCGTGAGGTCCTCGTCGAGCCCGAGCTGCCGGGCCAGCGCGCGGGCGATCTGCGCCACCTCCAGCGAATGGGTCAGCCGGGTGCGGTAGTGGTCGCCCTCGTGGAACACGAACACCTGGGTCTTGTACTTCAGGCGGCGGAACGCGGTGGAATGGATCACCCGGTCGCAATCCCGGCGGAACGGGCTGCGGGTCCGGCTCGGCGGCTCGGCGACCAGCCGGCCG
>NZ_AKIY01000180.1 GCF_000282615.1 Bradyrhizobium sp. YR681
CGGCTGCCGCCGTTCCACTGGTCGCACTTCGCACCAGGCCGGCACAGGCCGCGGAGTTCGAATACAAGCTCGCCACCGGCCAGTCGCTGACGCAGCCGATCAACACCCGCCTCGATCAGGCCGTGAAGCGGATCAAGGAAACCAGCGGCGGCCGGCTGGAGATCAAGTTCTTTCCCGCCTCGCAGCTCGGCTCGGACACCGATCTGCTGACCCAGATCCGCAGCGGCGGCGTCGACTTCCTCAACATCGCCGGCTCCGTGCTGTCGACGGTCGCGCCGGTTGCCGGCATCGCCAATGTCGGCTTCGCCTTCTCGGATTACGGGCAGGTCTGGAGTGCGATGGATGGCGAACTCGGCAAGCTGATCGCAAGCCAGATCGAGAAGACCGGTGCACTTGTGATCGCCAAGCCCGCCGACAACACCTTCCGGCAGATTTCGTCATTTACAAAACCGATCAAGACGCCGGCCGACCTCGCCGGCTATCGCATCCGCGTGCCGGTGTCGCCGATCTTTACCTCGCTGTTCAAGTCGCTCGGCGCCAACCCGACCTCGATCAACTTCAACGAGTTGTACACGGCTCTCCAGACCCATCTCGTCGACGGCCAGGAGAACGGCCTCGTCACCATCGAGGCCGGCAAGATCTACGAAGTGCAGAAATACATCTCCGAGACCAACCACATCTGGGATCCGTTCTTCATTCTCGGCAACCGCCGCTCGGTGAAGGCACTGCCTGACGAATTGCAGGCGATCGTCCGGCGCGAATTCGACCAGGCCGCGATGGAGCAGCGCGCCGACACCGCAAAGCTCAATCTGACGCTGAAGGACCAGCTGGTCGCCAAGGGCATCACCTTCGAGGCCTCCGACAAGGAGGCGTTCCGCAAGGAGTTGTCGACCGCCGGCTTCTACAAGGAATGGCGTGGCAAGTTCGGCGAGGACAATTGGAAGACGCTGGAAGCCGCCGCCGGAGCACTGGCATGAGCGCTGTGGTCGGCATGCCTGATGCGGTGACGCTCGGCGGGGCGCAGGCGCTGCGCGGACGCTGGCTGGAGCAGTCGCTGCGCTGGCTGGTGGAGATCCCGGCGGCGATCGCCGTGGTCGCCGAGGTGGTCATCCTGTTCGCCGGCATCGTCGCACGCGGAGTATTCCACCGGCCGATCATCTGGTCGGACGAACTGGCGTCGATCCTGTTCCTGTGGCTGGCGATGCTCGGCAGCGCGATCGCCGTGCAACGCTCGGCGCATATGCGCCTGACCTTCTTCACGTCGTATCTGTCGCCGCGCGCGGAGGCCTGGGCCTCGACGCTCGCGGCCGGTGGCGTCGCTTTGTTCCTCGCGATCATCCTGCATCCGGCGCTGGATTATGTGGAGGACCAGGCCTTCGTGGAGACGCCGGCGCTCGGCTGGTCCGGCATGGTTCGCGCGGCCGCGATTCCGGTCGGCTGCATCATTGCGCTGGCCAGCATCTGCCTGACCCTCGTCAAGCGATCGGCAAAGGATTTGCTTGCCGTTGCCGTCCTGTTTGCGGCGATTGCCGGCGTGCTCTATGTCGCAGGTCCCTCGCTGAAATCACTCGGCAACTGGAACCTGCTGATCTTCTTCGTCGGCCTGCTCGGCTGCGCCGTGATGGCGGGCGTGCCGATCGCGTTTTCCTTTTGTCTGGCGACCGTCGCTTTCCTGCTGACCACGACGCGGACACCGCTGCTGGTCGTGGTCGGGCGGATCGACGAGGGCATGAGCTCGCTGATCCTGCTCGCGGTGCCGCTGTTCGTGCTGCTGGGACAGATGGTCGAGCAGACCGGGATGGCGCGCGTCATGGTCGCGTTCCTCGCCTCCGTGCTCGGTCATGTCCGCGGCGGACTGTCCTATGTGATGTTAGGGGCCATGTTGCTGGTCTCCGGCATCTCCGGCTCCAAGACCGCCGACATGGCGGCCATCGCGCCCGTGCTGTTTCCCGAAATGCGCAAGCGCGGCATGAAGGACGGCGAGCTGGTCTCGCTGCTCGCGGCATCGGGCGCGATGAGCGAGACCATTCCGCCGTCGATCGTGCTGATCGCGATCGCCTCCGTCACCGGCGTCTCGATCGCCGCATTGTTCACCGCCGGCATCCTGCCCGGCATCGTGCTGGCGATCGTGCTTGCCTTCGTCGCGCGCTATCGGGCGGGCGCGGAGGAGAATGCCGCGATCAAGGTCGCGCGGGCGCCGCTGTCGGTCGTTGCGAAAACATTGTGGGCCGCCTTGCCGGCCCTGGCGCTGCCGTTCCCGATCCGCAGCGCGGTGGTCGAGGGCTATGCAACCGCGACCGAGGTCTCGACCATCGGCATCGCCTATTGCCTCGTGCTTGGCCTGATCATCTATCGCGGCAGCCTCTCCTGGAAGAATGTGCTGCCGATGCTGGTGCAGACAGCCGCGCTGTCCGGCTCGATCCTGTTCATCGTGGGGGCCGCGAGTGCGATGGCCTGGGCGCTGGCGCAATCCGGCTTCTCGCATGATCTGGCCGCACGCATGGCCGGCGTGCCCGGCGGCGCCTACGGCTTCCTGCTTATCTCGGTGATCGCCTTCATCGTGCTCGGCAGCGTGCTGGAGGGGATTCCGGCCATCGTGCTGTTCGGCCCGCTGCTGTTCCCGGTGGCCGCGCAGTTCGGCATCAACGAGGTGCATTATGCGATGGTGGTGATCCTCGCCATGGGCCTCGGCCTGTTCGCGCCCCCGTTCGGCCTCTGCTACTACGCCGCCTGCAGCATCGGCGGCGTGTCGCCGGATGCCGGCATGCGCAGGATCTGGATCTATCTCGCCTGGCTGTTCCTGGGCCTGCTGCTGATTACCTTCGTGCCCTGGATATCGCTGGTGTTTCTGTGAGGTATACACCCGCTCACGCTGAAATCTGCTTCTCCGCGATCGACAGCCACTCGGCCTGCGCCTCGCGCAGATATTTTGGCGCGCGGCGCATCTGGATCAGGAGCTCGTTGAAGACCACGCGCGCCTCGGCGCTGCGGCCGACCATTTGCAGCAGCATGCCGTAGCGCACCCGCGCTTCGGCGCCTGGGAAGTAACCTGCGACGGCGTGATATTCCTCCAGCGCCTCGTCGAGCCGGCCGACCTCGGCGAGCGCGCGGGCATAGAGTAGATGCGCATCGGCGGAGTCGAACTCAGGCCATTGCTTCTGGAGATCGTCCAGCGTCGCGAGCGCATCGGCCGGACGCTTGGCGGAAAACTCGGCCTGCGCCTTGCCGAGCGCATAGGCGGGATCGTGGCCCATCGGCAGGCTCAGGATGTGACTGTAATGCTGCTCGGCTTCACCGTAGCGCCCCACCTTCGCGCACTCCTCGGCCAGCGCGGCGCGGTTGGCGATGGTGTCGGTGCCGGCGAGCCGGTCGCAGAGCTCGCGATAGTGCTTCTCGGGATCGAGACGGCTCGCGACACGCTGACGTGCCTGCCGCGCGCCGGGGCTGGAAAACCATTCGGGGACGAGCTCGACCACGATATAGGCGAGCGCGCCGATCAACGGCACCATCAGGATGATGAAGGCCCAGGGCTGCAACCGCCCGGTTCGAGAGGCATGATAGATCAGCGTGATATCGAGCAGCAGAACGACCAAGGCGACGGGCATGTGACATCCACGGGCACGACGACAGCGCACGTTCCCTGATATCGCAACTGCCGCATCGAGACAACTTTGAGTTGCCCGTCTTCCGCAAAATTCGGCGATCTCAGGCGCGCGCCTTGATGGCGACGAGGGTCAGTCGTCTCGAACGCGATGCAGGTTCACGGGACCGCAACCGAAACGGCTATTGCTTGGCGTCGTCCGCCAGCATTTTCCGGTATTTCTCGACGTCGCGCGTCACGAGCTGCTGGAGCAGCTCCGGCGTGTGCTCATTGTCATCGGGCGCAACGGTCGAAAGCTCGGCAAAACGTTTCTTCACCGCGTCGGTTTCCACGGCGGTCCGCGCGGCCGCATTCAGCTTGGCGATCACTGCCGGCGGCGTGCCCTTGGGCGCGAACAGGCCATTCCAGCCCTGCGCCTCGAATTCAGGAAGGCCCGCCTCGGTTGAGGTCGGCAGGTCGGGGGCCGTCGCGAGCCGCACGGTCGAGCCGACCACAAGCCCGCGCACCAGCTTCTCGTTGATCGACTGCGAGACCGAGGCGGCGGCATCGCAGACGCCGTCGATCTGGCCGCCGATTGCGTCGGTCAGCGCAGGCGCGGCGCCGCGATAGCCGATCAGCGTCGCATCGATCCCGGCCGCCGTGACGAAGCTCTTGCAGATCAAATAGTTCGACGAGCCGACGCCGGCATGGCCGAGATTGATCTTGCCCGGATTGGCCTTGGCGTAGGCGATGAACTCCTTGAGGTCCTTCGCCGGAAAATCCTTGCGCACGGCGACGATGCCGAACGTCTTCGCCACCATCGCAATCGGCACGAAGGAGTCGGGCGTGAACGGCAGTTTGGGATAGATCGTGTAGGTCGCAGCATTGGTGCCGGCATTGCCGATCGCGATGGTGTAGCCGTCAGGCTCGGCGCGGGAGGCGCGCGCCAGCGCGGTCGAGCCGCCGGCGCCGGCGACATTCTCGATCACGATGGTCTGGCCAAGCGCGATGCCCATCTGCTCGGCGACGGTGCGCGCGATCACGTCCGAGGTGCCGCCGGCCGCGAACGGCACGATCATGGTCACAGGACGTTTTGGAAAATCCTGCGCGAACGCGGCAGTTGCGAACGCAACGACGGCGATGGCGGCCGACAGCCGCTTCACGACGAACGGGATCACGCGGCCTTTTCCAGATGTGCGGTGAGGCCGGCGAACAGGCCGCGGCCGTCGGTGCAGCCCATGATGTCTTCGACGTGGTTTTCGGGATGCGGCATCATGCCGAGCACGTTGCCCCTGTCGTTGACGAGGCCGGCGATCGAATGCGCCGCGCCGTTGATGTTGTGGCTCTCGTCGACCGCGCCGTCGGCGGAGCAGTAACGATAGAGCACCCGCCCCTCGCCCTCGATGCGCTTGATGGTCTCTTCATCCGCCTCGTAATTGCCCTCGCCATGGGCGACGGGCACGCGGATCACCTGGCCGGCATTGTAGCCGCGGGTGAACGGCGTATCGGAACGCTCGACGCGCAAATGCACGTCCTTGCAGATGAATTTCAGCCGCGCATTGCGCATCAGGACGCCCGGCAGCAGGCCGGACTCGCAGAGGATCTGGAAACCGTTGCAGACGCCGAGCACGAGGCCGCCCTTGGCCGCATAATCGCGCACCGCGTCCATCACCGGCGCACGCGCGGCGATTGCGCCACAGCGCAAATAATCGCCATAGGAGAATCCGCCCGGCACGACCACGAGATCGGTACCCGCGGGCAGCGACGTCTCGGCGTGCCAGACCATCGCGGGCTCGCTGCCCGAGATCACCCTCAACGCGCGCGCCATGTCGCGCTCGCGGTTGATTCCGGGAAAGACGAGGATGGCGGCTTTCATGGGCGGGTTCCGGCGGTGACGGGAATCGGGCTGGCCACAGGGCCAATTCGTCAGGAGACATAGCCATTTGACGAGGATTTTACCAGTGCTAGCCTCGCCGAACCGCCTTGTGCACAGGCCATGGCCAAGACGTCTGGCCGCGCGATTTGACCCGGGATTGAAGCCATGAACGTCCCGTCGCTGCCCGCATCCCCCTCCGAGCCCATCTCCACCGAGGGCGTCGTCGCTGCCGGCGCCTATGTCGACGGCCGGCGCGTCGCCAATATCGCCATCAGCGAGGCCTCGAGCTGGCGGGCCAAGCCCGGCCATGTCGTGTGGATCGGCCTGCACGAGCCCGACATGGCGCTGCTCAGCGCCGTGCAGAAGCAGTTCGATCTGCACGACCTCGCCATCGAGGACGCCAACAACGCCCATCAACGGCCGAAGATCGAGCAGTATGGCGAGGCCCTCTTCATCGTGGCGCGGACCGCGCAGCTGATCGAGGGCCGGATCGCCTTTGGCGAGACCCACATCTTCGTCGGCGAAGGCTATCTGGTCTCGGTCCGCCACGGCGCCTCGACCTCCTACACGCCGGTGCGCGAACGCTGCGAAAGCTGCCCGCGGGCGCTGGCGCGCGGCGAGGACTACATCCTCTATGCCATCCTCGATTTCATCGTCGACAACTACTCGCCCGTGCTCGAGAGCATTCACGAGGAGGTCGAGGGCATCGAGGACGACGTGCTCTCCCAGCCGATCAGCAAGGCGCAGATCGAGCGGCTCTACATGCTGCGCCGCGACCTGCTGCGGCTCAGGACCGCCATCGGCCCGCTGGTGGAAGTCTGCCGCAGGCTGGAGCATGACGAGCTGGCGATGGTGCGCGCGACGATGCAGCCGCTGTTCCGCGACGTCACCGATCACGTCAGGAACATCCAGGAGCGGATCGATTCCATGCGCGAGGTGCTGGCCTTCGCCTTCGAAGCGAGCCTGCTGGTCGGACAGGCGCAGGAGACGGCGGTCTCCAAGAAGCTCGCCTCGTGGCTTGCGATCATCGCGATCCCGACCGCGCTCGCCGGCATCTACGGCATGAACTTCAAGCACATGCCGGAGCTGGAGTGGGAATACGGCTATTATCTGCTGCTCGGCGTGATGCTGACGGCATGCGGCGCGCTGTACTGGCGCTTCCGCCGCGTCGGATGGCTGTGAGCTGCGAAAGCGCTCAGCGACTCGCCGGCGCCAGCACCACCATGACCCCGATGGCGAATTTCGCATAATTGTCGGAGCTGGCCTTCTCGCTGGCCGAGGAACTGATCAGGCTGGCCGCGCCACGGTCGCCAAACAGGTAACCGCTGACCTGATATTCCCTGGTGCCGTCGGGTTTCACCATCAGGCGCCGCGCCTTGAACAGGCGTGGCACCTTGGTGCCACTGTCGCCATCGATTCCGAGAATCGAGATCTTCTGGCCCGGCGTGCGCTGCTCCAGCATCTTGACGATCTGGGCCTGCTCTTCGCGGAACTGCTCCAGCGTCATCGTATTGCCGGGCGGGTAAAAACGATAGCTCACCCTGGACTGGGCCCCGCAGCCGGGCTGCTCGCAAACGAACATGTGGACATCGTTGGGCCTCAGCTCATAGCGGAATCCGCCGACCGAGAATGGCGGACCTCGCTCCGCCCCGGATTTCGGGGCCTCGGCGGAAGCAGCTCCGCCCGCGAGCACCAGTGCGGCGAGAGCAACAACGAGCGAACGTAGAGCCACATACCGGTCTTCATGTCACTGCCGCGCCGGAGGCGCGAAATCCTCGATTTCCATCACGCCGACAAAGTCGCTGCCGTTGCGGCGCGCGACCTCGACGGCGAGCGAGGTGGAAATGACGTCGATCATGGTATTGCCAGCGAATACCATGTCGCGGACGAGGTAGACTGGCTTGTCGTTAGGGCCGGTCGCCCTGTACTCCCAGTGAACCGCCGGGAATTCCTTCATCTTGGCGACGCGCGAGGACACCAGCGTCAGGTCTCTCAGGCGCCCGACCGCTTCGCTCGATGCCTGCTCGGTCTGGGCCATCTGACGCTGTGCATCCGCCTCGGCGAATTTCTGCAAGGCCACGGGATCGGGGCTGCGGGTCGGACTGGCTGCGGTGCGGATGGTGACAACCGAATTCTCCGGACAGGCAAGCGGCTTGCAGCGGAAGATCGAGCGTCTTTCGCCATACAGCCGCGTGCCGGTCCATTTTTCCGGATCCGGCGATTTGAAGGTCACTCTGGTGCCCGGATGCTCCGGGCCGACGGCCGTCGTGACACAGCCCGTAAGCGACAACGCGGCCGCGGCCATGACCGCAAACCGGACAACGTCTGAAATGGTCCCCATCACCCCGCCCCGAATACGCACCCGTCCGGAGTGTAGACAACCTGTGGTTTCCGATAAAGAGGGTCGTCAACAGCTTCAGTGATGCTGCTTAACGCGGGATGGGCGTGTCCGTCACTTCCATCGTCTTGATGAACAGATCGCGGTTGCGTCGCGCCAAGTCTTGCGAGGGGGAAAACGAGGAAATGCTGACCATCGCCGATTTGACGAACATGGTCGCCTTGCTGAGATAGGCGGGGCCCTTCTCGCCGACGACGCGCAATTCCTGGACGATCGCCGGATAGCCGCGCAGCGTCGCCGTGCCGCTGGAGACCCGCTCGAGCTTCCGGCCTGCGGCAGCATTGTCCTGATTGGCGCGCGCAACCGATTCAGGAATCTGGCTGGCCAGCTTTGCCAGCGCCTGGGGGTCGGGACTGCGGGTCGGGCTGCTCGAAATGGTTGCGGTGACCTTGGCCGCGTCGGGGCAAGCCAGCGGACGGCAGACGAATTCGCCGGTGCTCTTGCCGAAGAGATTGCTGCGTCCGGCCCATTTGGCCGGATCGGGATTTCGTATCGTGACGCTGGTCGTGCCGGGGGTCTGGGCGGCTGCGAACTGGATGCCAAGGACCGGCAGCAGCATGGTCGCCACAGCGGCGACCCAGGCAACCGCTCGCATCACCCGAGCAGCTCCACCCGATAGTTCTCGATCACGGTATTGGCCAGCAGCTTGTCTGCGGCGTCCTTCAATGCCGCTTCCGCCTTGGCCTTGTCGGCGCCGGCGAGCTCGATGTCGAACACCTTGCCCTGGCGCACGCTGGCGACGCCGTCGACGCCGAGCGACTTCAGCGCGCCTTCGATGGCCTTGCCTTGCGGATCGAGAATGCCCGTCTTCAAGGTAACGGTGACACGTGCCTTCACGTCTGTATCCCTCTTAGCTCTTCACCAGCACCGGGCCAGTGCCCTGCGGACGCTCATTCTCCATGAGGATGCCGAGGCGTTTTGCGACTTCCGTGTAAGCCTCGAGCAGGCCACCGAGATCCCTGCGGAAACGGTCCTTGTCGAGCTTCTCGTTCGACTTGATGTCCCACAGACGGCAGCTGTCCGGCGAGATTTCGTCGGCGACGATGATTCGCATCATCTCGTTCTCGAACAGGCGCCCACACTCCATCTTGAAGTCGACGAGGCGGATGCCGATGCCGAGGAAGAGACCGGTGAGGAAATCGTTGACGCGGATGGCGAGCGCCATGATGTCGTCGATCTCCTGGGGCGTCGCCCAGCCGAACGCGGTGATGTGCTCTTCCGACACCATGGGGTCGTTGAGCTGGTCGTTCTTGTAATAGAACTCGATGATCGAACGGGGCAGCTGCGTGCCCTCCTCGATCCCGAGGCGCTGCGACAGCGAGCCGGCGGCGACGTTCCGCACCACCACTTCCAGCGGCACGATCTCGACCTCGCGAATCAACTGCTCGCGCATGTTGAGGCGGCGGATGAAATGGGTCGGCACCCCGATGTCGTTGAGGTGCTGAAACAGGTACTCCGAGATCCGGTTGTTGAGGACACCCTTGCCCTCGATCACCTGATGCTTTTTGGCATTGAACGCGGTGGCGTCGTCCTTGAAGTGCTGGATCAGGGTACCGGGCTCGGGACCTTCATACAGAACCTTTGCCTTGCCTTCATAAATGCGACGCCGACGGCTCATGGGGATGTACCGTGTTTTGTTGAAATCCATGTATTTGGTGTGCTCCGGTTACCAGGTTACGACCCACAGCGGAGCTGCCGTGAACAGCCCGGAACCCATCCATAACCCAAGGAAACACCAAGGAAACAGAACGGGAACCAAGCCTCCAGGCAACCTATCCGATTGGCTGTCCCAGCACAATCGATCCGGCTCATCCGATGCCAACTTATACCGCCTTGCCTGCGGCTTAACGGCCCGTTGTTTTGCCGATTCCTGCCCCCTATCTAGGCATGCGCCGCGTGCCTCGCAACGAGGGCGGCGAAAGGATGATCCGGTCCAGTCAGCCAAGGAATTGGAAGAGGCATGAGCGAAATCAACAAGCGCGAGGAAGGCTTTGAGAAGAAGTTCGCCCTCGACGAGGAGCAGAAATTCAAGGCGGAGGCCCGCCGCAACCGTCTGCTCGGCCTGTGGGCGGCTGAAAAGCTCGGAATATCAGGCGAAGCCGCCACCGCCTACGCCAAGGAGGTCGTCGCGGCCGATTTCGAGGAAGCCGGCGATGCCGACGTCCTGCGCAAGATCATGGGTGATTTCGCCGCCAAGAGCGTCGTCGTCACCGAGCAGGCGATTCGGGCCAAGATGAGCGAGCTGCTCGCTGTGGCCGCCGCCGAGGTGAAGGCCGGGAAATAGGCCGGCAGGGAGCGGCGAATGGCGCGGTCAACCCCCGTTCGCCGCTCGCTCCATAACAGCTTGCGGCAAGCCCCGGGCAATGCCAAATGAGCGGCATGTCCCAGGATAAGACCCAAGATCATATCTCGAACGTCCTCGCCGAGCGCTATGCCTCGCCCGCGATGCGCGCCATCTGGAGCGGCGAAGGCAAGGTCCGCCTCGAACGCGACTACTGGATCGCCGTGCTGAAAGGTCAGCGCGATCTCGGCATCCCGGTGCCGGATGGCGTGATCGAGGCTTACGAGCGGGTCAAGGACCAGGTTAACCTCGCCTCCATCATGCGCCGCGAGCGCATCACCCGCCACGACGTCAAGGCGCGGATCGAGGAATTCTGCGAGCTCGCCGGTCACGAGCACCTGCACAAGGGCATGACCAGCCGCGACCTCACCGAGAACGTGGAGCAGCTCCAGGTCTACCGCGGACTGCAGCTGATCGAGTCCAAGACCATCGCCGCGCTGATCCGTTTTGCCAAACATGCAAAACAGTTGCGCGACATCCCGTTCACGGCGCGCACGCACAACGTGGCCGCGCAGGTCACGACGCTCGGCAAACGCATCGCCATGTTCGGCGAGGAGATGCTGCTCGCGCATCAGAGCCTGGTCAACCTGCTCGACACCTATCCCGCGCGCGGCCTGAAGGGCGCGGTCGGCACCCGGCTCGACCAGATCACGTTGTTCAACGGCGATGCCGGCAAGGCCCGCGCGCTCGAGCAGCAAATCCTCAAGCATCTCGGCCTGCCCAAGAGCTTTGATGCCGTCGGCCAGGTCTATCCGCGCAGCCTCGACTTCCGTGCGGTCAGCGTACTCGTCGATCTCGCTAGCGGTCCGGGCAGCTTCGCCAAGACCTTGCGCCTGATGGCCGGCCATGAGCTCGCCAGCGAAGGCTTTGCCAAGGGCCAGGTCGGCTCGTCCGCCATGCCGCACAAGATGAACAGCCGCTCCTGCGAGCGCATCAACGGCCTGCATGTGGTGCTGAAGGGCTATCTCGCGATGGCCGCAGGCCTCGCCGGCGATCAGTGGAACGAGGGTGACGTCTCCTGCTCCGTGGTCCGCCGCGTCATGCTGCCCGACACCTTCCTCGCCATGGACGGCCTGCTCGAGACCCTGCTCTCGGTGCTCGACCAGATGGAAATCTTCGACGCCGTCGTCGCGACCGAGCTGAACCGCTATCTGCCCTTCCTGCTGACCACCACGGTGATGATGGAAGCGGTGAAGAAGGGCGCCGGCCGCGAAGGCGCGCACGAGGCGATCAAGGAGCACGCGGTCGCGGCCATCCGTGACCTGCGCACCGGCAAGATCGTGCAGAACGATTTGCTTCAGCGCCTCGCCGCCGATCAGCGCCTGAGCCTCAGCGAAGCCGAATTGCAGAGCGTGCTCGATCATGGCCGCGCCAACTCAGGCGATGCCGGCGCACAGGTCGATCACTTCGCCGAGCAGGTCGATGCGCTGGCCAAGGCCAATCCGCAAGCGGCCGGCTATGCGCCGGGCGCGATTCTCTAGCGAATTGTGGCTTGCGAATAGCGAATGGGCCAAACTCCATTCGCTACTCGCAATTCCCCAGTCGCCCCCGTCAGCCTTCCTTGAAGCCGTATTCCGGCACGTTGCCGCTGGCGCCGTAATATTTGTACGGCAGGAACTTGCCTGACATCGTGATCTTGACGCGGTCGCCCTTCGGGTTGGCGACGCGCTCGATCCCCATGTCGAAGTCGATCGCCGACATGATGCCGTCGCCGAACTCTTCCTCGATCAGCGCCTTCCAGGCAGGGCCGTTCACCATTACCATCTCGTAGAAGCGATAGATCAAGGGATCGGTCGGCGGCATCGGCGTGCCGGTGCCGCGCATCGGCACCTCGTTGAGCATCGCCGTTTCAGCCTTCGACAGGCCGAACAGCTCGCCAGCATTGGCCGCCTGCGGCTTCGTCAGCTTCATCTGGCCGAGGATTGCGCCGACGATCAGCACCTCGGCATAGCCGCCGACCTGCTCGCAGATGTATTTCCAGGTCCAGCCCTTCTCGCGCTTGATGTCGAGCAGCTTTTCGGTGAGGTCTTCGCGCTTCATGTGGAATCTCCCTTCTTAAGCGGTCAATCCGGGGGTGGTCCCGGGTGTCCAGGTCTGTCGTTGATCTTCGCCGTTTGACGCGATCGTCAGTCCGGGCTTGCCGATGTGCACGACCGGCACATTGCGTGGATCGTGATCGGGCTTTTCGGTGGTGAACGTCTTGCTGCGCGTCACCAGGAAATCGATGATGTGGTTGCGCAGCGCGTAGTAGAGCGGATGGCGGTGCAGATCGGTGCGGCCGCGATCCCTGGGCAGCGGATTCTCGACGACCTCGGCCAGCACCGCGCCGGGGCCATTGGTCATCAGAAAGATCTTGTCGGCGAGATAGATCGCCTCGTCGACATCGTGGGTGATCATGAACGCGGTCTGCCCGGTCTCGAGGCAAATGCGCCGCACCTCGTCCTGGAGCGTGCCGCGCGTCAGCGCGTCCAGCGCCGAGAACGGCTCGTCCATCAACATCATTTTTGGCGTGATCGAGAGAGCGCGCGCGATGCCGACGCGCTGCTTCATGCCGCCCGACAGCTCTGACGGTCGCTTGTGCTCCGAGCCCGTGAGTCCAACGAGATCGATGAATTTCTGCGCATGCGCCCTGACCTTGGCGCGGTCCCATTTGCGCCATTTCGACGAGACCGCATAGCTGACATTGCCGAGCACGGTACGCCAGGGCAGCAGCGCGTGACTCTGGAAGATCACGGCGCGGTCGAGGCTGGTGCCCGAGATCGCCTGTCCGTCGACGATCACCGCGCCTTCGCTCGGCGCATCGAGGCCGGCGAGGATGTTGAGCACCGTGGTCTTGCCGCAGCCGGAATGGCCGATCACGCAGCAGAACTCGCCGCGGGCCATCGAGAGCCACAAATTCTCGAAGACCGTCGTCGTGGCGCCATTGGCGCCCGGATAGCGCTTCGCGATGCCTTCGATGGAGATGAATTTGTCGGTCACAGGCAGCTCCACAAGCGTGCTGCACTCCCTCGCCCCGCTTGCGGGGAGAGGGTTGGGGTGAGGGGGGCTCTCCGCGGGGACGGTGAGAGTTGGACTCGTGGAGAGCCCCCCCCCCCC
>NZ_AKIY01000181.1 GCF_000282615.1 Bradyrhizobium sp. YR681
GGCGATCAACGGCTCGCCGCAAGCCGCCGCCTAAGCCGCACGACCCTTCCCCTGCGACGACCGGCCCCGGCTCGAACCTGTTCGAGCCGGACCGGATCTTTCGTCCCAAAATCCGGCTACCCGCGAGGATTTCATGAAGATCTGCATCTACGGCGCCGGCGCGATCGGCGGATATCTCGGGGTTCAGCTCGCCCGCGCTGGCGCCGATGTCAGCCTGGTCGCACGCGGCGCGCACCTTGCCGCGATGCGCGAGCGCGGCCTGACGCTGCTCGCGGGCGAAGAGAAGCACACCGTGCATCCGCGCTGCACCGACGATCCCGCCGAACTCGGCGTGCAGGACTACATCATCATCACGCTGAAGGCGCATTCGATCACCGGCGTGATCGAGAAGATGCAGCCGCTGCTGGGCCCGCACACCCGCATCGTCACCGCCGTCAACGGCATCCCCTATTGGTATTTCTACAAGCATGGCGGCGAATACGAGAATTCGACGCTGGAGAGCATCGACCCCGGCGGGCGGCAGTGGCGCGAGATCGGCGCCGAGCGCGCCATCGGCTGCATCGTCTATCCCGCCACCGAGATCGAGGCACCCGGCGTGATCCGCCACGTCTACGGCAACAACTTTCCGCTGGGCGAGCCCTCCGGTGAAATCACATCCGACGTGCAGCGCCTGGCCGACCTGTTCGTCGCAGCGGGCCTCAAGGCTCCGGTGCTCGACCGCATCCGCGACGAGATCTGGCTCAAGCTCTGGGGCAATGTCTGCTTCAACCCGATCAGCGCGCTGACCCATGCGACGCTCGACGTGATCTGCACCGATCCCGCCACCCGCGCGCTGTCGCGCGCGATCATGGTGGAGACACAAGGCATCGCCGAGACCTTCGGCGTCAAATTCCGCGTCGATGTCGAGCGCCGCATCGAGGGCGCCCGCAAGGTCGGGGCGCACAAGACCTCGATGCTCCAGGACCTCGAGCGCGGCCGCCCCATGGAGATCGACCCGCTCGTCACCGTGGTGCAGGAGATGGGCCGCCTCACCGGCGTTGCCACGCCTGCCCTGGACTCGGTGCTGGCGATGGTGACCCAGCGCGCCCGCATTGCCGGCCTTTATGACGGCGTGTCGGCACCGGCCGATCCCCGCGCACTGGCGGTGGCATGATGTCCGGCGAGATCAAGAAATGGCTCCGCTTCCGGAATAATGGCGCGACCGGCTTCGGCACGCTGACGCCATCAGGCATCAGCGTGCATGAGGGCGAGATGTTCGGCCGCCATGCAGCCACCGGCAAGACTCTGGCACTGTCGGAGGTCGAGCTGCTGACGCCCTGCGCACCCAGCAAGATCGTCGCGCTCTGGAACAACTTTCACGCGCTCGCCGCAAAACTGAACCAGCCCGAGCCGCCGGAGCCGCTCTATCTGCTGAAAGCCACCAGCAGCATCACGACGCCGGGCGCCGTGATCCGCCGCCCCTCCTACTACGACGGCAAGACCACCTATGAAGGCGAGCTCGGCATCGTGATCGGCAGGACCTGCGCCCGCGTGTCACCGGCGGAAGCAGACGCCTTCATCTTCGGCTACACCTGCGTCAACGACATCACGGCCAACGACATCCTGACCAGCGATCCGACCTTTCCTCAGTGGGCCCGCGCCAAGGGCATCGACGATTACGGCCCGTTCGGCCCCGTCATCGCGACCGGCCTCGATCCCGCAAAACTCGTTGTCCGCACCATCCTCAACGGCGCCGAGCGGCAGAACTATCCGATCTCGGACATGATCTTCTCGGCGCAGGAGCTGGTCAGCAAGATCTCCCATGACATGACCCTGCTCCCCGGCGACCTCATCGCAGTCGGCACTTCGGTCGGCGTCGGCGTGATGAAAGAGCTGGTGAATGTCGTGACGGTGGCGATCGACGGCATCGGCGAGCTGACGAACGAGTTTCGGCTGTAGCTCTCGCCGTCATTCCGGGGCGCGACGAAGTCGCGAGCCCGGAATCCATAACCACAGGCAGCGGTCGTGGAGCGAACTCGGCGGTGCGCAGTGCCTGACCCAATTTGCGATCGTGGTTATGGATTCCGGGCTCGGCGCTGTGCGCCGCCCCGGAATGACGCCGCAGATTAGTCAGCGCCCCCCACGTCTCGGGAAAACCCGGCACTCTCCTCGCCGCCCCTCCACCAATCGGCTGACGCCGACGGCTGTGGATCGCGCTAGCTGACCCATGCCGCAACCCGCCCGCCCCTTGCGCTCGGTTCCGCTCTCCAATAGCAAATATGGCGATAATGTGTGCCGGCGTGAGGAAGTCACGATGTGGCTGTTTTTCCTGGTTGCCTGGTTCGTCCTGCTCGTCGCCATCGCGTTTCTCGCCCAACAGGCGTTTGGTTATGACGTCAGCCACCTGCCCGCCTGGTTCGCGGGCCTGCCGATGCCGCAGCGCCTCACGATCGGGGCGATTGTGGCGCTCGGGCTCGCACTGATCGGCGCAACCGTCTGGCAGCTCTCGCGCCAGGACCGGCGCCTCGGCACGCTGCGCGACCGCCTGAAAAAGACCCGCGAGGACGTCGTTGTCGCCCACGCCCTGCAAAACCACCTCGACGCCACCGTCCAGCACCTGATCGAGAGCGACCCAAGGGAAGCCGTCTCCACCCTCCACGACAAGCTGGGCGAGACCGAGCAGCGCGCTTTGCTCCAGCAGGGCCGCAACGAATCCACCGACATGCATGACCAGCTCGCCGAGATCCGTCGCCGCCAGCAGGCGCTGCGCGACATGGTCGGCAAGGTCGCAGATCAGCGCCGCGCGGTCGAACCCGTCTTCACCGAGATCCGCGACCGCCAGAACCAGCTCGAGCGCTCCCTGCACGACCTCGAAACCGACGACCGCAAGAACAGCCTCGCCGATCGGCTCAAGGACATCGCACGCGACATGTCGACGCTGCTGTCGCGGGTGAACACGGTCCAGGAGACGTTTGCAACGCTCAGCCAATACAAGGAAGATCTGGCGAAATCCCATGCCGAGCTGGTGCCGCTGCGCGCGACGGATGCCGGCATCAACGCCCTGATCGGCGAGCTCGGGCTCAGCCATGACCGCCTCACCAAGAGCGTCGATGAGCTCGAGACCGGCGGCGATGCGCCGCTCAGCGCGCGCGTCGAGACGCTGTCGAAGAGCAAGATCGAGATCGAGCAGCGTCTCGCGCGCATCGACGACAGTTTCAACATTCTCAAGACTGTCAGCCTCGACTTCGAGGAGCTCGGCCAGCGCCAGACCCAGCTCGAACGCGCGATTGCGGAGGTCGAGACCGGCCCCGACGGCAAGACCCTCGCCGACCGTCAGAATGCGCTGAACGATTTCGTCCTCCAGTCGCGCCAGCGCCTCGGCGCGTTGCAGGAGACCTTGGCGACGCTGAACGCCTTCAAGGCGGAGCTGTCGAAGTCGCAGGCCGACCTCGTGCCGCTGAAGGCCCCGGTGTTCGGCATCGAGGCCATGATCGCCGACGTCAGCACCACCCGCGATCTCCTCGCCAAAACCGTCGGCGAGATCGAGGCGAACGCCGGCGTGACGCTGGCCTCGCGTGTCGAGACGCTGACCAAGAGCAAGCGCGAGGTCGAGGACCGCCTCGCCCGCATCTTCGACAATTTCAATGCGCTCGATGGCTTGCGCAAGGACATCGGCGGCATCTTCTCGACGATCCGGAACAGCCTCAACCGGATCGGGTGAGTTGCTGCGCAGGATGGGTTTCGCTGCGTTCTATCCATGCTGCGAGCCGCGACCCGAAACATCCGGACACATCACATCTGCGCGCGCCCGATCATTGCCGCCAACATGTCGCGGCCGTGCCGCAACTTGGACGCATTCGGCCGCCCATCTGCGAGGCGTGTCTGGGGGCACGGCATGGCCGTGTTCGGGCCAAACCTTCTAGGGGTATCAACGTGAAGAAGATTGTAATTGTTCTGGGTGCGACGCTTGCTCTGGTGACGGCTGCGAACGCTGCGGATCTGCCGCGCCGCCAGCCCGTGCCGGTCTATCCGGCCGAGCAGGCCCCGATCGGCAAGATGCCGATTGGCAAGAGCCCGATTGGAAAGGCCCCGATCGGCAAGGCGCCCGGCCCGGTCGCTGCGCGCTACTGATCAGCGCAACCGCTGCATTGGTGTGAACGGTCGACGAGTCGAGGGGCATAGCGTGACGAACAAACCTGATCGATCGGGATCCTGCATCCTTGCGGGGTTCGCGCTTGCGGCGATGATCGCATGCACGATGCCCTCGGCCTCGGCCCATGAGGCGAACAAGCGCATTGCCGACGCAAATGCGCTTGCCACGACCGACTCCACGTCACGATCGGCGCCGCAATCGCGGCGCCCGGTCGCGCGTGCGGAGAAAGGTCCCTATTACGTCGACTTCCGCGCCCGCACGGCGGCGAGCTGGGGCCATGCCTTCGTCTGGTACGGCAAGACCAGCGAGCGCGCCGTCGAAGTGGCGGGCCTCACGCCTGCCGGCGATACCTGGGCCTATGTGCTCGGCCACCTCACCTGGGTGCCGGCCGAGACCGGCGCGAGCTACGGCGATCTCGATCCAGACTATCTGACCGCCAGCTACCGCGTCTACCTGAACGAGGCCGACGCCAAGCGCGTGTTCGCCTACATCAAGAAATTGCAGGCAAGCTCGCCGGTCTGGAACGCCGAGACCACCAATTGCACCGGCTTCATCGGCGACATCGCCGAATACATGGGCCTGCAGGTCCCCTATCGCTGGCAGCGCCCGGAAAACTTCGTCAACCGCCTCAAGGAAATGAACGGCGGCCGGCAGATGGTGCGGCTGTCGGCGGAGTAGCCGTGATTCCGTAGCCCGGATGGAGCGCAGCGCAATCCGGGACCGGCGCCGCTTTGTTGCACGAACCCCTGATTACGCTGCGCGCTCCATCCAGGCTACGACACCATCACCGTCACCCTGAGGTGGCCGCTTCTTCAGCGGCCCTCGAAGGGCGACGGCCCGACTGCATCTCGGCCGTTCATCCTTCGAGGCTCCTCGTGCGCTGCTTCGCATCGCACGCCTCGCACCTCAGGATGACGGAACAAGATCCCCAAAATTATCCGCCCCGCGGAATCACCCACACCTCCGCATGATCGCCCCGCACGCCGGCGCAATAGACATTTTCCCACCCCGGCGGCATCCTCCCGGCCATCAACCGATAATAGTGCCTGCGGCCCACGCGGGCGGGGGAAACTGATCATGTTGCAGACACGGTTCACAAAGCTCGTCGGCGTCGAGCACCCCATTGTCCAGGGCGGCATGCAATGGGTCGGACGGGCCGAGCTGGTCGCAGCTGTTGCGAACGCCGGTGCGCTCGGCTTCATCACGGCGCTGACCCAGCCGACGCCGGAGGACCTGACCAGGGAGATCGCGCGCTGCCGCGACCTCACCGACAAGCCGTTCGGGGTCAACCTCACCATCCTGCCCGCGATCAAGCCGCCGCCTTATGCCGAATACCGCGCCGCCATCATCGAGGCCGGCATCACGGTGGTCGAGACCGCCGGCAACAAGCCGCAGGAGCATGTCGACGAGTTCAAAAAGCACGGCGTCAAGGTCGTGCACAAATGCACCAGCGTCCGGCACGCCCTCTCGGCCGAGCGGATGGGCGTCGACGCCATCTCGATCGACGGCTTCGAATGCGCCGGCCATCCCGGCGAGGACGACACCCCCGGGCTGATCCTGATCCCGGCCGCCGCCAACAAGGTCAAGATCCCGATGATCGCCTCGGGCGGCTTTGCCGACGCGCGCGGCCTCGTCGCGGCGTTGGCGCTGGGGGCCGAGGGCATCAACATGGGCACCCGGTTCATGGCGACCAAGGAGAGCCCGATCCACCAATCCATCAAGGAGAAGATCGTCGCCAATGACGAGCGCGAGACCGAGCTGATCTTCCGCACCATGCGCAACACCTCGCGCGTCGCCAAAAACGAGATCTCGACCAAGGTCGTCGCCATGGAGAAGGAAGGCGCCAAGTTCGAGGACATCCGCGAACTCGTCGCGGGCGCCCGCGGCAAGATGGTCTACGCGACAGGCAACTCGGACGAAGGCATATGGTCGGCCGGCCAGGTGCAGGGCCTGATCCAGGACATCCCGAGCTGCGGCGAGCTGATCTCGCGCATCGTGCGCGAGGCGGAGGCGATCATTCGCAACCGGCTCGAAGGCATGATCGCTCATCCCAGCGCGCAAGCTGCCGAATAATCACTGCAAGAAGCGAGAGCAATTCATGAAGGCTTACGTCTACGGCCCTGAGGGCGCTAAGATTTCCGACGTCGCTCAGCCAAAGCCCAAGGGCACCCAGGTGCTGGTGCGCGTGCGCGCCTGCGGTCTCAATCGCGCCGACACCGGCATGCGCAAGGGCCACGCCCATGGCGCGGCCGGCGGCGTCGGCGCCGTGCTCGGGATGGAATGGGCGGGCGAAGTCGCCGAGCTCGGACCGGATGCGAAGGGCGTCAAGGTCGGCGACCGCATCATGGGCTCGGGCGGCGCAGCCTTCGCGGAGTATACGCTCGCCGATCACGGCCGGCTGTTTCGCGCACCCTCGAACATGAATTTCGAGGAGGCCGCCACCCTGCCCGTCGCGCTCGCGACCATGCACAACGCCGTCGTCACCGTCGGCGGCGTGCAGCCTGGCCAAAGCGTTCTGATCCAGGGTGCCAGCTCCGGCGTCGGCCTGATGGCGATGCAGATTGCAAAGCTCAAGGGCGCAAAGCTGGTGATCGGCTCGTCCACCGATGCGTACCGCCGCGGCCGGCTGACCGAATATGGCGCCGACCTCGCGGTCGATTCCTCCGATCCCAAATGGGTCGACGACGTCCTGAAGGCCACCGGCGGCGAAGGCGTCGATCTCATCGTCGACCAGGTCTCGGGCCAAGTCGCCAACCAGAACCTGGCTGCGACGAAGATCCTCGGCCGCATCGTCAATGTCGGCCGGCTCGGCGGCACCCATGCCGATTTCAACTTCGACCTCCATGCCGCCCGCCGCATCAGCTATATCGGCGTCACCTTCCGCACCCGCAGCATCGAGGAGGTCCGCACGATCTTTGACGAAGTCCGCAAGGACATCTGGGGTGCGGTCGAGTCCCGCAAGCTGCAACTGCCGATCGACAAGGTCTATGCGTTCGACGACATCGACAAGGCGTTCGAGCACATGGAGGCGAACAAGCATCTGGGGAAGATCGTGGTGACGCTGTAACCGCGGCCGAGGTCTCATCAGGTGGGCAAAGCGCAGCGTGCCCACGATTTGTTTCCATCGCGCAAGAACGTGGGCACGGCGCTTCGCGCCTTTGCCCACCCTACGACACCGGGCCTGAAGTATGCGCGAGCCTTCAATTCGGAAGCATTCGCAATAGCTTCGCTTCTGCAACTCACTTGCGACTACAACTGTGGATCATCGCTTGATGTCCTGTGCTGGCCTGCTAAATCCCCGGCCATGAGCGCACAGCACAGCAAGACTTCGGTCGCGGCCATCTCGATCTTCGCCAGCGGCGGCATGGCGGCGGCCAAGTTCGCGGTCGGGATCGCGATCGGCTCGCTCGCGCTGATCTCAGAAGCCCTGCACTCCTCGATCGACCTGGTCGCGACCATCATCACCTGGGCGGTGGTGCGGGTGTCCGACAAACCCGCCGACGACGAGCACCATTACGGCCATGGCAAGCTGGAGAGCATCTCCGCGCTCGGCGTCACCGCCCTGCTTTATGTGCTCGCCGGCGGCATTTTGGTCGAATCCTACAGCCGGCTGCGCGAGGGAACCGCGCCGCCGACCATCTCGGCCGTGCCGTTCGTGGTGCTGGTGATCGACATCGTCGTCAATTTCTGGCGGGCGCGGGCGCTACACAAGGCCGCGCGTGAGACGCGGAGCCAGGCGCTCGCCGCCGACGCGCTGCATTTCGCCTCGGACGTGATGGGCTCGTTCGCGGTGATCATCGGCCTGATCCTCGCCGGTCTCGGCTTCTGGTGGGGCGACGCCGCGGCCGCCGCCGCGGTCGCCGTGATGATCGCCCTGCTCGGCCTGCGCATGGCCGGCTCGACGGTGCAGACACTCGTGGACCGTGCTCCGGAGGGCGCGCAGGAGAAGGCCACGGCCGCGATCCGCGGCGTACCCGGCGTGATCGACGTCGAGCGCCTGCGCGTACGCATGGTCGGGGCAACCACCTTCATCGACACCATCGTCAACGTGCCGCGGACCTACCCGATCGACCGCGTCGAGGAGATCAAGCGCAGGGTGCAAGCCGCCGTCGACAAGGCGTTCGGCGATGCCGACCTCACCTTCACCCCGGTCCCGGTCGCCCGCGACAACGAGACCGTACGCGACCGCATCATGGTGATCGCCCATAATTCCGGCCTCGCCATCCACCATGTCACGGTGCACGATCTCGGCGGCAAGCTGATCGTCAGCATCGACCTCGAGGTCGACGCCGGGATGCGGCTCGACGCCGCTCACGACGTCGCCCACGCGCTGGAGCGCAACATCCAGGAAGAGTTCGGTGCGGATGTCGAGGTCGACGTCCATATCGAGCCGCTGGAACCGGAACTGCCATTCGGGGTCGACGCCGCGCCGGACCGGGTGCAGACCATCGCGGCCGCGCTGACCGAATATGCCGCCGGCAGCGAGATCCACGACATCCATAATGTCCGTGTCCGCAACACCGATGCCGGCGAGATCGTCAACTTCCACTGCCGCGCCACGCCGTCGATGAGCGTCATCAGGGTGCACGAGCATGTCGACGCGATCGAGCGCCGCTTGCGCCGCGCGTTCCCGAGCGTGAAGCGCGTCATCAGTCACGCGGAGCCGCCGCGCGCGTGACGTAGAATGTGCAGGCGATCGCGCGTTCTCGTTTCGGACTCATCGCGAACGTGCGTTTACGGGTCCGAGAGGCGTAAACTACGCATTGGATAAGAATAATTTCGCGTTAACGTTTCGTTGACTCTCGACAGCCTGCGCAAACTGGATTCAAATCGGTGTGATTCGAAAGCGACGTGGGGCTGCTTTCGAAACTCAAGTTGCAAGCTGGTTTTCAGGGGGCCGAAGGCATGCCGCGTGCAGACGCCGCGAACGCGTGCGTCCAATCCGATTCGATCAAAGGATTGGCGCAATCGATCGCGAAACCTGCCTATCATCGGCTCCTGATCGCGGAGCCGGCGCTGCGACGCGCCGTGCCGACGCTCATCATCGCGTTCCTGATCACGATCTGCCTCGGCGCATTCGTGCAGGTCGTCGATCAGACGCGCCAGAAGCGGCAGGAGATCCGGCAGGGCATCTCCGCGCTCTCCGATCTGCTGGCCGAGCGCATCGACCGTCTCGCCTCCTCGCGGAGCGAGCGGCAGAAGAACATCGAGCGCCTGCCGACGCTGCTGCCCGACCTGATCCCGTCCTGGGGCAACGCCACGGGCCGCCACGTCATCGTCACCTCGGCCGGGATCGATCGCCATATCCTCGCCCGTATTCCGATCGACAGCGACCCTGCCGGCAATGACCGCCTGCTCGATGCCATCACCACGGCGCAGCTGCTTGCGGCACCGCCGCGCGAGGGCAACATCTCCGACATGACGCTGCCGAACGGCAACGCCGCAATGGCGACCTCGCGGCAGATCAAGTCGCTGCCCGGCTTCGTCATCGTGATCCAGGAGCGCAACGAGCCGCTCTGGGGCTCGGACGCCGCGCTCTCGGTGACGCTGTCGGCAACCACCGGCTTCGTCGTGCTGATCCTCGGCTTCGCCTTCCACTGGCAGTCCACCCGCGCCCGCGAGGGCGACCTCATCAACGACGCCGTGCGCGGCCGCATCGACACCGCGCTCAACCGCGGCCGCTGCGGGCTGTGGGACTGGGACCTGTCGCGCGGCCGGATCTTCTGGTCGCAATCGATGTTCTCGATGCTGGGCCTCGACGGCCGCAACGAGCTCCTCACCTTCGGCGAGGTCAACGCGCTGGTGAAGTCCGACGATATCGACCTGTTCGCGATCGCCGACCAGCTCATCTCCGAGAAGATCGACCACATCGACCAGACCTTCCGCATGCAGCATGTCGACGGCCACTGGATCTGGCTGCGCGTCCGCTGCGAGAAGACACGCGGCGCGACCGATTCCAGCGTGCACCTGATCGGCATCGCCGTCGACATCACCGAGCAGAAGAGCCTCGCCGAGCGCACCGTCGAAGCCGACCTCCGCCTGCGCGACGCCATCGAGACCATCCCGGAAGCCTTCGTGCTGTGGGACGCCAGCGATCGCCTGGTGCTCTGCAACTCGCACTTCCAGCGCCTGCACAAGCTGCCCGACTCGGCCGTCATCCCCGGCACCTCCTACGAGACCGTGCTCGAGGTCGGCCGCATGCCGGAGGTGCGCACCCGCCACAACGAGACCGCTGCCCAAGGCCCGGGCGCCCGCACTTTCGAGGCTCAGCTCGACGACGGCAGCTGGCTGCACATCAGCGAGCGCCGCACCAAGGACGGCGGCTACGTCTCGGTCGGCACCGACATCACCCGCATCAAGGAGCACGAGCAGAAGCTGGTCGACAACGATCTGCGCCTGCGCGCCACCGTCATCGACCTGAAGCGTTCGCAGGCCGCTCTCGAGCGTCAGACCAACGAGCTTGCCGACCTCGCCGAAAAATACCAGCGCGAGAAGACCCGCGCCGAGGAAGCCAACCAAACCAAGTCGAAATTCCTCGCCAATATGAGCCACGAGCTGCGCACGCCGCTCAACGCCATCATCGGCTTCTCCGAGATCATGGGCTCGGGCATGTTCGGCGATCTCGGCAGCGAGAAGTACCAGGAATACTGCCACGACATCCTGACCAGCGGCCATTACCTGCTCGAAGTCATCAACGACATCCTCGACATGTCGAAGATCGAGGCCGGTCGCATGAAGCTCGACATGGAAGAGCTCGACCTCGCACAGACGCTGGCGGAATCCCTGCGCGTCGTCACCGGCCGTGCCCAGGACAAGAACCTGACGCTCGATGCCGACATCGGGACATCGATCTCGGTCGTCGCCGACCGCCGCGCCACCAAGCAGATCATCGTCAATTTGCTGTCCAACGCGGTGAAGTTCACCCCCGATGGCGGCCGCATCGTGATCCGCAGCCGGCAGCTCGACGACCGGATCGTGCTGATGATCGCCGACACCGGCATCGGCATCGCCCCGCACTCGCTGGCGCGGCTCGGCCGTCCGTTCGAGCAGGTCGAGAGCCAGCTGACCAAGACCTATCACGGCTCGGGCCTCGGCCTCGCCATCGCCCGCTCGCTGGCGCAGCTCCACGGCGGCTCGATGCGGCTGCGCTCGAAGATCGACGTCGGCACCGTCGTGCGCGTGACCCTGCCGCGCGATGCGATCAAGGCGGCCGCCGGCGTATCGGTTGCGGCCTAGGGCGTGAGCTCTTAAACGTGAGCTTCCCCTTTTCGTTGATGAGTGCGGCCCATCGCCTAAAGTGCGGTATCCAAGAGGTCGCTGAGCGAGGCGTCGATCACACGTCCGGCGGCAGTGGATAGCGTTGTTGCCTGATCAGTCATTCGCGCCGATGTCCGTAAAAAGGAACCCCGCCGGCGTCCTGGTAAAGACGAAGATGAGCTCGCCGCAGAAGACGAAGTAATTGTCATTGTTCTCTTGATCGCGATCGTAGACGGCCTTGCCGCGCTGGATACACGCGCGATTTTTCGCCGTGAAAGAGGTTGGATAAGTCTTGGCGCGAAATTGCGCGGCGTCGCGAATTGCGCTGTCGTTCATGAACGGCAATCGCGTCATACCGGCGACGGCGGCGGAATCGTTTGTCCTCAGCGCCGCGCGAAACTTCTCGATGAAGCCATCGAACTCCTTCTGCAAGGCAGGAGAAGCGACGGCCTTCTTCGGCGCCTGGGCGACGGCTGGAGCAAGGTTCACGAAAGCGGTTGCGAGTATAATTTTCAGCAAAAATTTCACGGCTCGGCTCCGTCCATCGACCAATCAGGGTGTACCGACCGAAAGAAGTCCATGGCGTTCTGTTGCGTCAAGGATTTTCTGCTCGCCGCGCAGAGTTAACCCCGCCCAGGCGTCTCGAACCATGCAGGCGGAGCTCGTCCGGCAGGCTGCAACGGCGATATGCGATCGCCCTGCTACAATTGCAGCGACGGCGCCACTTCACGTGCGACATTGACCAGCGCCGCGATCAGCGGCGTCATGGGGTCGCGCTGCGGGATCACCATGCCGATGCTGTAATTGACATCGGGGTCGGTGATCGGGATCGAACGCACGGTGTCGGACAGGCCGAGCGTCTCGGCGAGCTTGGCCGGCATCACGCTCGCCCAGCGACCGGTCTTCACATGCGTGAACAGCACAAGCAGCGAGTTCGAGGTCAGGGTGGGCGTTGCCTCCGCGCCAACCGAGCGCAGCGCGCGATCGATGATGCGGCGGTTCTGCATGTCGGGCGTCAGCAGGCAGAGCGGCACCTGCCCCACTTCCTTCCAGGTCACCGTCTCGCGATCGCCGAACATCGCATCCGGCGCGGTCAGCAGGCGATAGGTCTCGTTGTAGAGCGGAATGGTGCGCACCTTGCCGATCGGTTCGTTCTCGATATAGGTCAGCCCCGCATCGACCTCGAGATTTTCGAGCAGCCCCAGCACCTCCGATGACGTGGTGGACCGGATGCTGAACCGCACCTCGGGGTGCCGGGCGCGGAACGGCGTCGTCAGCTGGGCGACCATGCCGAGCACGGTCGGGATCGCGGCAATGCGGATCTCGCCCGAGAGCTTGTGCTTCAATCCGTTGATCTCGTCCCGCATGGCCCGTGCATCGCCGACGATGCGCCGCGCCCAGTCCAGTGCCCGCTCACCCTCGGGGGTGAAACCCTGGAAGCGGGAGCCGCGCTGGACCAGCATCACGCCCAAAATCTCCTCGAGCTGCTTCAGCCCGGTCGACATGGTCGGCTGGGTGACCCCGCAAGCCTCCGCCGCGCGTCCGAAATGCCGCTCCTTCGCCAGCGCCAGCAGCAGTTCAAGCTTGTCGATCAACCGGAGGTCCCCTCGGATTCCATCGTGGCATGCAAGCTAGCACGGCAGGTCCTTACCAACACGGAAAAACCGGCAAGCGGAACGGCGTCGATTGCATTTTCATATCGATCGATCGCCTCCGTCAATCGATCTGAATTCGCAATCGCAGCATGAGACAGCTTTATTGATCTTCGAACGATTCCAAATAGTTTGCGATCAAGGGACGCTCAATCTGAGAACAAAGAATGACAGCGGTTTACGAGCCTGCTTACGAGGCTTCTTACGAATCCTGGGACGAGACGCGCGGCGCCGAGATCATCGCCGAACACGCCAGCCAGGAAGGCGCGACGCTGGTCATCCTCCACGCCCTTCAGGAGGCGTTCGGCTACGTGCCCGAGGCGGCCATTCCCATGGTGGCGCAGGCGCTGAATCTGTCGCGCGCCGAGGTGCACGGCGTGTTCACCTTCTACCATGATTTCCGCCACAAGCCGGCAGGCCGCCATGTGCTGAAGCTGTGCCGCGCGGAGGCCTGCCAGGCTGCGGGCGGCGATGCGCTGGCTGCGCGGGCAGAGGCAAAGCTCGGCGTGGCGCTCGGCAACACCACGGCCGATGATCGCGTCACGCTGGAGCCGATCTACTGCCTCGGTCTGTGCGCGACCGCGCCATCCGCGATGCTCGACGGCCGCCTGATCGGCCGGCTCGACGAGAAGCGCCTCGATGCACTCGTGGCGGAGGCACAGCGATGAGCATGCGTCTATTCGTCTCACGCGATGCGGGTGCGGTGGCCGTCGGCGCCGACGAGGTTGCATTGGCGCTGGAGCAGGCTGCGGCCAAGCGCGGCGTCGCGGTCGAGATCGTCAGGACCGGCTCGCGCGGGATGTACTGGCTGGAGCCGCTGGTCGAGGTCGCGACGCCGCAGGGCCGGATCGCCTTCGGCCCGGTCACCGAGACCGACGTGCCCTCCCTGCTCGACGCGCTCGCCAGCAATACACCGCATCTGCTGCGGATCGGCGCGACCGACGAGATCCCCTGGCTGAAGCGCCAGACCCGTCTCACCTTCGCACGTTGCGGCGTGATCGATCCGCGCTCGCTTGACGATTACCGCGCCCACGGCGGCTACAAGGGTTTTGAGCGCGCCCTCTCGCTCGGCCCGGAGGCGATCCTCACTGAGGTCACCGCATCCGGCCTGCGCGGCCGTGGTGGCGCGGGCTTCCCGACCGGCATCAAATGGAAGACGGTGGCGCAGGCCAAGGCCGGCCGCAAGTTCATCGTCTGCAACGCCGACGAAGGCGACAGCGGCACCTTTGCCGACCGCATGATCATGGAAGGCGACCCCTTCCTGGTGATCGAGGGCATGACGACGGCGGGTATCACCGTCGGCGCCACCAAGGGCTACATCTACATCCGCAGCGAATATCCGCACGCGGTCGAGGCAATGAACGCCGCGATCAAGGCGGCCAGGCGCGGCGGCTATCTCGGCGACAGGATCGGCGGCTCGACCTACAGCTTCGATATGGAAGTGCGTGTCGGCGCCGGCGCCTATGTCTGCGGCGAAGAGACCTCGCTGCTGGAGAGCCTCGAAGGCCGCCGCGGCCTCGTGCGCGCCAAGCCGCCGCTGCCGGCGCATCACGGCCTGTTCGGCAAGCCGACCGTGATCAACAACGTGCTGTCGTTCGCGGCCATCCCCTTCATCCTCGCCGAAGGCGCCAAGGCCTATGCCGATTTCGGCATGGGCCGCTCGCGCGGCACGATGCCGATCCAGCTCGCCGGCAATATCCGCCACGGCGGGCTGTTCGAAACCGCGTTCGGCGTGACGCTGGGCGAGCTCGTCGACGACATCGGCGGCGGCACGTTCACGGGTCGCCCGGTTCGCGCTGTGCAGGTCGGCGGCCCGCTCGGCGCCTATTTCCCCCGCGCGCTGTTCGACACGCCATTCGACTACGAGGCCTTTGCGGCACGCGACGGATTGATCGGCCATGGCGGCATCGTCGTGTTCGACGACAGCGTCGACATGCGCAGGCAGGCGCGCTTCGCCATGGAGTTCTGCGCCATCGAATCCTGCGGCAAATGCACGCCCTGCCGGATCGGCTCGACCCGCGGCGTCGAGACCATCGAGAAGATCATCCGCGGCGACCGCGTCAGTGAAAACCTCGCGCTCGTCGAAGACCTCTGCAACACCATGAAATTCGGCTCGCTCTGCGCACTCGGCGGCTTCACGCCCTACCCCGTGCTCAGCGCATTGAAGCATTTCCGGGAGGATTTCATCCCGGCCCCGACCACGCTTCAAGCCGCGGAATAGGAGAACGACGATGTCTCTGATCGAAGAAATCGACTACGGCACGCCACGCTCCAAATCGACGACGATGGTGACGCTGACCATCGACGGCAATGAGGTCACGGTGCCCGAGGGCACCTCGATCATGCGGGCCGCGATGGATGCTGGCCACCAGATCCCCAAACTCTGCGCCACCGACATGGTCGACGCGTTCGGCTCCTGCCGGCTCTGCGTCGTTGAGATCGAGGGCCGCGCCGGCACGCCGGCCTCCTGCACCACGCCGGTGATGCCGGGCCTCGTCGTCCACACCCAGAGCGAGCGGCTGAAGAAGCTGCGCAAGGGCGTGATGGAGCTCTACATCTCCGACCATCCGCTCGACTGCCTCACCTGCGGCGCCAATGGCGACTGCGAATTGCAGGACATGGCCGGCGCCGTCGGCCTGCGCGACGTCCGCTACGGCTACGAGGGCGAGAACCACGTCTTCGCCAAATCCCATGGCGAGATCAACGCCGCCTGGATGCCGAAGGACGAGTCCAATCCCTATTTCACCTATGACCCGTCGAAGTGCATCGTCTGCTCGCGCTGCGTCCGCGCTTGCGAGGAGGTGCAAGGCACCTTCGCGCTGACCATCTCCGGCCGCGGCTTCGACAGCCGCGTCTCGCCCGGCATGAGCGAGAGCTTCCTCGGCTCCGAATGTGTCTCCTGCGGTGCTTGCGTGCAGGCCTGCCCGACCGCGACACTGACGGAAAAGTCGGTGATCGAGATCGGCCAGCCCGAGCATTCGGTCGTCACCACCTGCGCCTATTGCGGCGTCGGCTGCGCCTTCAAGGCGGAGATGCGCGGCGAGGAAGTCGTGCGCATGGTGCCCTACAAGGACGGCAAGGCCAATCGCGGCCATTCCTGCGTCAAGGGCCGCTTTGCCTGGGGCTACACCAATCACAAGGAACGCATTCTCAACCCGATGATCCGCGAGCGGATCGAGGATCCCTGGAAGGAAGTCTCCTGGGACGAGGCGTTCTCGTTCGCCGCTGCGAAAATGCGCGGCATCCAGAAGAAGTACGGCCGCGACGCCATCGGCGGCATCACCTCGTCCCGCTGCACCAACGAAGAAACCTATCTGGTGCAGAAGCTGATCCGCGGCGGCTTCGGCAACAACAATGTCGACACCTGCGCCCGCGTCTGCCATTCGCCGACCGGCTATGGCCTGTCGCAGACTTTTGGTACCTCGGCCGGCACGCAGGATTTCGACTCGGTCGAGGATACCGACGTCGCGGTCATCATTGGTGCAAACCCCGCCTCGGCTCACCCTGTGTTCGCCTCGCGTCTGAAGAAGCGGCTGCGCCAGGGTGCAAAACTGATCGTGATCGATCCGCGCCGCACCGAGATGGTGGAATCCCCGCATGTGAAGGCGCTGCACCTGCCCTTGATGCCGGGCACCAATGTGGCGGTCGTCACCGCGCTGGCGCATGTCATCGTCACCGAGGGCCTTGCCAACGAAGCCTTCGTGCGCGAGCGCTGCGACTGGGCCGAGTTCGAGGAATGGGCCGCCTTCGTCGCCCAACCCAAGCACAGCCCGGAAGCGACCGCGATCCTCACCGGCGTCGATCCGAACGATCTGCGCGAAGCCGCCCGCATCTACGCCACCGGCGGCAATGGCGCGATCTATTACGGCCTCGGCGTCACCGAGCACAGCCAGGGCTCGACCACCGTGATCGCGATCGCCAACCTCGCGATGGCGACCGGCAATATCGGTCGTCCCGGCGTCGGCGTGAACCCGCTGCGCGGCCAGAACAACGTGCAAGGCTCCTGCGACATGGGCTCGTTCCCGCACGAGCTGCCGGGCTATCGCCATATCTCGGGCGACGCCGTGCGCGACCAGTTCGAGGCGCTGTGGAACGTCAAGCTGAACCCGGAGCCGGGCCTGCGCATTCCCAACATGTTCGATGCCGCGATCGAAGGCACTTTCATGGGCATCTACGTGCAGGGAGAGGACATCCTGCAGTCCGACCCCAACACCAAGCACGTGGTGGCGGCACTGTCGGCGATGGAATGCGTCATCGTTCACGACCTCTTCCTGAACGAGACAGCGAACTACGCCCACGTCTTCCTGCCCGGCTCGAGCTTCCTCGAGAAGGACGGCACCTTCACCAATGCCGAACGCCGCATCCAGCGCGTACGCAAGGTGATGTCGCCGAAGAACGGCATGGCCGACTGGGAGGTCACCATCGCGCTCGCCAAGGCGATGGGCTTCGAGATGAACTACAACCATCCCTCAGAGATCATGGACGAGATCGCGGCGCTGACGCCGACCTTCACCGGCGTCTCCTACGCCAAGCTCGACGAGCTCGGCTCGGTGCAGTGGCCCTGCAACGAGAAGGCGCCCGAGGGCACGCCGGTGATGCATATCGGCGGCTTCGTCCGCGGCAAGGGCAAGTTCATCGTCACCGAATATGTCGCGACCGACGAACGCACCGGCCCGCGCTTCCCGCTGCTGCTCACCACGGGGCGCATCCTCAGCCAGTACAATGTCGGCGCGCAGACGCGGCGCACCGAGAATGTGGTCTGGCATGCCGAGGACCGGCTGGAAATCCATCCGCACGATGCCGAGCAGCGCGGCGTGCGCGACGGCGATTGGGTGCGGCTGCAGAGCCGCGCCGGCGAGACCACCCTGCGTGCGGAGATCACCGACCGCGTGTCGCCGGGCGTCGTCTACACCACCTTCCACCACCCGGACACGCAGGCCAACGTGATCACGACAGACTATTCGGACTGGGCGACCAACTGTCCGGAATACAAGGTCACGGCGGTGCAGATCTCGCCCTCGAACGGCCCGTCCGACTGGCAGAAGGCCTATGACGAGCAGGCGCGGCATTCCCGCCGCATCGTGCCGGCAGAGGCTGCGGAGTAGCGGCATGCATGTGCCCGTCCAGGCCATCGACCGCGAAACCTGGCGTGACGGCGTCACCTCGGAAGGGACACGGCTGATCCCCGAGGAGACGCCGCTGGCGCTGACCTATAATGGCGGCACTTACGCCGTCATGATGGGGACGCCGCAAAACCTCGAGGATTTTGCGGTCGGCTTCAGCCTGGACGAAGGCATCATCAAATCGGTCGACGACATCAAGTCGCTCGAAATGGTCCGCCTCGACGACGGCATCGAGCTGCGGATGTGGCTGGCCCCGGAAGACGCCGCGCGCATCAGCGAGCGGCGGAGGCACATCGCAGGCCCCACCGGCTGCGGCATCTGCGGCATCGACTCCATCGCCGAAGCCGTGCGGCCGGCGGCCATCGTTCCGCAAGGGGCCCGCTTCACGGCGCAGCAGATCATGACGGCGATGCAGGCAATCGCGCCCCTGCAAGCGATCAACATGCAGACGCGCGCGGTTCATGCCGCGGCCTTCTGGTCGCCGGCGAACGGCATCGTCGCCCTGCGCGAGGACGTCGGCCGCCACAACGCGCTCGACAAGCTCGCTGGCGCACTGGCGCGCAGCCGGACCGATGCGAGCGGCGGCATGGTGCTGCTGACGAGCCGCGTCTCGGTCGAGATGGTGCAGAAGACGGCCGCGATCGGCGCCCCCGTGCTGGTCGCGGTCTCCGCCCCGACTGCGCTTGCGGTTCGCACGGCGGAGGCCGCCGGCATCACGCTGATCGCGATTGCCCGCAGCGACGGGTTTGAAGTGTTCACGCACCAGGGCCGCGTTGCGGTTCATCGTGCCCAGGGGACTGCCCAGGAGATCATCGATGTCGTCGCCTGACCGCCTCGTCTACATGGCCAACCAGATCGGGACGTTCTTCAGGAGCCAGGGCCATGACAAGGCCGTGCCGGGGATTGCCGACCACATCAAGAAATTCTGGGATCCCCGGATGAAGCGCGCGATCTTCGCTCATCTCGATGCAGGCGGCGTCGGCCTCGAGCCTGATGTCCGCGAGGCCCTCACCTCGTTGAAGCAGAGCCTTCCAGCAACGCCCTGAACACGCGCCGCACCTCGCCCTGCGTCTCCTTTACCCGTGCCTCCAGCGACGAGAAGTCCGGCGCATCGCCGGCGCGTGCCATGACGCGCAACAGATCGGTGCCGGCGGTTTCGGGCTTGAAGCGGTCGCTGACGCACAGCCGCAGGATCTGCGTCAGGTCGTGATAGAGCCGCGCCGCGGCCCGCAGGATCTCGGCCTCCGACTGCGCGAGCACGCCGAGCCTGGCTGCGTTGTCCAGCACCTGAAGCGTGCTGACATCGAGAATCTCAGGCTTGGCATGGGCGTGCACGAGCTGGAGATATTGCGCGATGAAGTCGATGTCGACCATGCCGCCGGCGGCGTATTTGAGATCCCAATGGTCGGTCTCGCCTTTCTCCTGCGCGATCGCGCGCCGCATGTCGGCGACGTCATTGGCGACGACGGCCCGGTCGCGGCGGCGGGTCAGGACGTCACGGATGACGCGCTCGATCCGCTCGCAAAACTCAGATGATGCCGACACCACGCGCGCGCGCGTCAGCGCCATGTGCTCCCAGGTCCAGGCTTCGTTGGCCTGGTAATCTGCGAAGGAAGCGAGGCTCGACGCCACGGGGCCGGCGCGCCCGGACGGGCGCAGCCGCATGTCGATCTCGTAGAGCACGCCGTAATTGGTGCGCGTGGTGAAGGCGCTGATCAGGCGCTGGGTGAAGCGGGCGAAATAATGCGCGCCGTGAAGCGACTTCACGCCGTCGGAGTCCGGATCTTCGCCGTCGAAATCGTAGAGCAGGATCAGGTCGAGGTCGGATGACGCCGTCATCTCGCGGCTGCCGAGCCGGCCCATCGCGATGATGGCGGTCTCCTGCCCCTTGATCCGGCCGTGCTGGGCCGCAAATCGATCGGCGACGAGTCCGTGCACGGTGTGGACGATGCCTTCGGCGACGTCGGCGAAAGCCGTGCTCGCCTGTTGTGCCGAGACCGTGCCCGACAGAATGCGCGTGCCGATCAGGAACAGGCTCTCCTGTCCGAATAGGCGCAGGCGATCGAGGAACTCCTCGTATGAGGCTGCATCCTGCACGGTGGCGGCGAGACGCGCCGACAATTCCCGCCTGTCCGGCATCGCGCCGAAGAAGCGCGGATCGATCAGGCCGTCCATCAGCTGCGGCTGCCGCGCCAGCATCTCGCCGAGCCGGGGCGCTGCCCCCAGCACCAGCGCCACGAGCGCGACGAGGTCGCGGTTCTGGCCGAGCAGCGTGATCAGCCGGCCGCCCCGCTGGAGCGCCCCGAGGAAATGATCGAACGACACCACGGCGCGGTCCGGCTCCTCGGCATGCGCAAGGCCGTCGATCAGGGCCGGCACGAATTCGACGAAGGCGCTTCGCGTCGTCTCATTGCGGAACACGCGATAGTCGCCGGTGATCCAGTCGCGCACGGTCTGCGCGACGGCGGCGGGCTTCTTGAAACCGAGCGTCGCCAGATGTTGCAGCAGGCGCGGGTCGTCCGGGCCCACACCGTAGTCGAGCGCCGGCAGCTTTGCCGTGCCGGTCGGATCATCGCCCTCAAAGAGCTTCTCATAATGCCCCTGCACGATCCCGAGCTGCCGCAACAGATCGCGCGCAAGGGCCTCGCGATCGGGGTAGCCGAAGAAGCGGGCAAAGCGTTCGACCGCCTCCTTGTCGTCGGGCAGCGCATGGGTCTGCTCGTCGGCGATCATCTGGAGACGGTGCTCGACCCGGCGCAAAAATTCATAGGCTATGGTCAGCTCATCGCGGGCGACAGAGGTGATCCAGTTGCTGGACGCGAGAATGTCGAGCGCGGCCAGCGTCGACCGAACCCGCAATTCCGGATGGCGCCCGCCGGCGATCAATTGCTGGGTCTGCGCGAAGAACTCGATCTCGCGGATGCCGCCGCGGCCGACCTTGACGTTGTGGCCTTCGACCGCGACCTCGCTCTGGCCGCGATAGGTCTGCATCTGCCGCTTCATGTCGTGGACGTCGGCGAGCGCGGCGAAGTCGAGATGCTTGCGCCAGACGAACGGTGCGATCTCGGCGAGCAGCGCCTCGCCCGCTTTGGGATCTCCGGCGCAGGCCCGCGCCTTGATCATCGCGGCGCGCTCCCAGGTGCGCCCTTCCCGCTCGTAATAATGCAGCGCGGCGTCGCGCGAGATCGCGACCTGCGTCGAGGACGGATCGGGACGCAGCCGCAGATCGACGCGGAAGACGTAGCCGTCATAGGTGCGCTGCTGGAGGATGCGCGCCATGCCCTGGGTCACGCGGACGAAGAAAGGCTGCGGCTCGATGTCGGGGGCCAGCGTCGTCGTGTGGGGATCGAAGAAGACGATGAGGTCGATGTCGCTGGAATAGTTCAGCTCGCCCGCGCCCATCTTGCCCATGGCGAGCACGATCAGGCCGCAGCCCTCTTCCGGTGCCTCCGGATCGGGCGGCAGGATTTTTCCACGTGCGGCTTCCTGCCGCAGCTGATATCCGAGCGCCGCCTGCACCGAGGACACCGCGACATCGGTCAGCGCCGCCGTCACCCGCATCACCGGCCAGACCGCGCCGATGTCGCACAGCGCGATCAGCAGGGCTGCCTCCGCCTTCATGCGGCGAAGCAGCCGCATCACCTCGGCCTCGTCGCCTGCGGCGAGCACCGCATCCCTCGTCTCCGCGATCAGCGCGGCGAGATGCAGATCCGGATCGCATTCCAGCAGCCGGATCAGGCGCGGCGGATCGGCGCGCACCAGATCGAACAGATAGGGCGAGAACTCCGCGATCCCGGTCAGGATATCCCGCGCGAAGGGATGCACCAGCAACGCGCCAAGACGGGCCGATTGCGCCGGCTCGAGCTCGACCAGCCAGTTCTCGAAGCGTCGTTCGTCGATGGTGGAAGCGGCAATATGGGGAGCCTCCGCGAAGCGCGCGGCCAGGCTCTCACCATGCTTGTCCGCGTTTCCCGGCGCGGAGTGGTTCATGCCACCTTCTGTGGCACATCCGGTATTGGGGGAGCAACCCTGTCACCGGCGCCCGCACGCGCCGGAAGCACCAGCGTGGCGACGAGGCCCGGATGGGCATCCCCCAGCCGCAATTCCCCGCCATGGAGTGTCGCGACGGCGGAGGCGAGGCTGAGGCCGAGGCCGGAGCCCGGCAGCGTGCGGCTGGCCTCCAGCCGCACGAATCGCTCGACGGCATGCTTGCGATCGGCTTCCGGGATACCGGGGCCGCGATCGGTGACGCTGAGCAGCACCTGGTCGCCCTCGCGCCTCGCCTCGATCGTGATCTGCCTGGAGTCCATGCTGACCACGGTTCCAGCGGTCTGCACGACCGGCTTGCCATATTTGATCGCATTCTCGACCAGGTTAGCGAGCGCCTGGCTGATCAATTCGCGGTTGGCGTGGACCGGCGTCGGATCGGCCTTGACCTTCAAGGTCATGCCGTCGTCTTCGGCCAGCGGCTCGTAAAGCTCGTGGATGCCACCGGCGACGTCGGCCGCGTCGAAATCATCCATGTTGCCGCGGGCCTGTCCGGACTCGGCGCGCGCGATCATCAGCAGCGCGTTGAAGGTACGGATCAGGCCGTCGGATTCCTCGATGGTCCGCTCCAGCGCGGCGCGGTAATCGGCCTCGCTGCCCGATTTCGCCAGCGCCTCCTCGGCGCGGTTGCGCAGGCGCGTCAGCGGCGTCTTGAGGTCGTGGGCGATATTGTCGGAGACTTCCTTCAATCCCGCCATCAGCGCCTCGATCCGCTCGAGCATGGCGTTGAGATTTTCCGCAAGACGATCGAGCTCGTCGCCGCTGCGCCCCACCGGCAGGCGCCCGCTGAGATCGCCGGTCATGATGCGCTGGGCGGTGCCGGTCATCGCATCGATGCGCGTCAGCACCCTGCGCGCGACGAAGATGCCGCCGCCGAGGCCAAGCACGACGACGATCAGGATCGACCATTGCGCCGCCTTCGCCACGATGCCGAACAGCCGCCGCCGCTCGGCGAGATCGCGTCCGATCAGAAGCCTGAAACCGTTTTCCAGTTCGGTGACGCGAACCAGCGCGAGATGGTCGCGGTCGTCGGCATCCTCGATCCGCCGGTAGGCGGTCTCGGACCAGCCGCGCGTCGCCATTACGCCCGGCGCCAGCGAGCCGACATTGCCGGCGATCGACTGCCCGGTCGGCGTCGTCACGAGGTAGAGGTTGGCGCCCGGCCGCAGCGCGCGGTATTCGATCGCGAGCACGAGCGCGCGCAGGCCCCGGCGGCCGTAGATCTCGTTGATCTCCGAGGTCTCGGCATTGACCGTCTGCGTGATCTCTTCGGTAATCAGCCGCCGCGTATTCCAGGCGAAATAGCCGAGCAGCGAGGCCGCGAAGATCCCGAACAGGAACAGGTAGACCAGCGTCAGCCGGAATGCCGTGGTGCGGACGAGTTTACCGAATGCCGTCACGGATCATGTACCCGGCGCCGCGGATCGTGTGCAGCAGCGGCCGCTCAAAACCCTTGTCGATCTTGGAGCGCAGCCGCGAAATGTGCACGTCGATCACGTTGGTCTGCGGATCGAAATGATAGTCCCAGACATTCTCCAGCAGCATGGTGCGCGTCACCACCTGGCCGGCGTGCTTCATGAGGTATTCGAGCAGGCGGAATTCGCGCGGCTGGAGCGTCAGCTCGTCCTTGCCGCGGGCGACGCGGTGGGACAGCCGGTCGAGCTCGAGATCGCCGACCCGGTAGAGCGTGTCCTCGGCAGGCCCACCGCGGCGGCGCGACAGCACCTCGACCCGGGCCAAAAGCTCGGCGAAGGAATAGGGTTTTGGCAGATAGTCGTCGCCGCCGGCGCGCAGGCCCTTGATGCGATCGTCGACCTGTCCGAGTGCGGAGAGAATCAGCACCGGCGCCGTGTTGCCCTTGTCGCGCAGCGCGCCGATCAGCGACAGGCCGTCGCGCTTGGGCAGCATGCGGTCGACCACCAGCACGTCGTAATCGCCGCTCTCGGCCATGGCGAGGCCTTCCTCGCCGTCGGCGGCGTGGTCGGCAATGTGTCCGACTTCGCGAAACGCCTTCACGAGGTAGTCGGCGGATTCGCGGTCGTCTTCAATGATGAGGAGGCGCATCGTGCGTTCGGCGGCGGTCAAGGAGGTCAACCTTCTCTAAACATGGCGCGAGCGGTAATCGCATGCAAGCCGAGCGGCAGAGTCTCGCAGCGAGAAAAAGGGCGGGCGGTGAAGCTGGGGGGACCTCACCGCCCTAGGCCTTCCGACGGAGGGGGGCGTTTTTCCACCGGAAGGTAGGCTGGGGAAGCGAAACTTACGCTGCTCCCCCGAAGGGCGCCGTCGGCGGGGGCGACTGATGCCGGCGACACCCCTCAACTCTTGTCGTCTCCTGGGCTCCTGGCGCCTCAGCCCTTGGCGAGGGGGATCGCGACGAAGCGCGACTGGCCGCCGCTCTTCACGCGCATCAGGACGCTGTTCTTGTTGTCGGTCCGCGCCGCGTTGATGGCGTCTCGGACCTCGCCCGCGGTGGCCACGCTCTTGCCGCCGACTTCGAGAATCACGTCGCCTTCCTTGAAGCCGCGTTCGGCCGCGGCGCTCTTCGGATCGACTTCGGTGACGACGACGCCTTCCTTGCCGGCACCGGCGACCGAATTGGCAGGCGCGACCGTCATGCCGAGCTTCGGCACGTCGGTACCCTTGCTCGCACCCTTGCCGCTGTCCTGATCGGTGTCGGCCTTGGCCTCGACCGTGTTCGGCAGCTGGCCGAGCGTGAGGTTGACGACCTTGTCCTGGCCCTTGTGGAGCACGTTGAGCTTCACGGTCGCGCCGGGCGCGAGGCCACCGATGGTGCGGGCGAGCTCGCGGGCATCCTTGACGGGTTCGCCGTTGACCGAGGTGATGACGTCACCGGACTCGATGCCGGCCTTGGCAGCCGGGCCATTCGCCTGCGGCTCCGCCACCAGCGCGCCCTCGGCCTTCTTCATGCCGAGGCTGTCGGCGATGTCTGACGTCACCGGTTGAATCTGCACGCCGATCCAGCCGCGGCTGACCGAGCCCTTGTCCTTAAGCTGCGCCACCACGCTCTTCACGGTGCTGGCGGGAATCGAGAACGCGATGCCGACGCTGCCGCCGGAGGGCGAGTAGATCGCGGTGTTGACGCCCATCACCTCGCCGTTGGTGTCGAACGCGGGACCGCCGGAATTGCCCTTGTTTACGGGCGCGTCGATCTGGATGAAATCGTCATACGGACCGTTGCCGATGTCGCGGCCGCTGGCCGAGACGATGCCGGCCGTCACGGTGCCGCCGAGACCGAAGGGATTGCCGACCGCCAGCACCCAGTCGCCGATCCGCGGCTTGCCGTCGGCAAGCTTGGCGAACGGGAAGTTGGTGCTGCCCTCGACCTTGATCAGGGCAAGGTCGGTGCGCTGGTCGGTCCCGATCACCTTGGCGGTGTAGGTCTTGCCGTCGTCGGTGGTGACCTCAACCTTGTCGGCGCCGTCGACCACATGGTTGTTGGTCACGGCAAAACCGTCAGCCGAGATGAAGAAGCCGGAGCCCTGGCCCTGCACGACGCGGCCACGACCGCCCCCCTTCAGGCCCGGAAAACCATCCGGACCGCCGAAGCGGCGGAAGAAGCGCTCCATCGGCGAGCCCGGCTGGAACGGCGACTGCGCGTCATCGCCGTCATCGTTGCTCGCGGTCTTTTCCTTGATGTTGACCTTCACCGAGATCACCGAGGGCTTCACGCGCTCCACGATGTCGGCGAAGCCGATCGGACGCTCGACCTTGCGGACCTCGTTGTTGACCTGCGCATGCGCGGGGGTGCTGAACAGGTCGGCCGGCGACACCGACGGGCTGAAGCCGTAGACGGCTGCGCCGAGGCCGGCGACGACCGAGGCCATCAGCGCGATCCTGCGCGCCGAGAAAACCGACCGGCGCTGCCGGTAGGACGGAAGGTTCGAAAGGTCGATACGATCGCTCATGCAGAGGTCTCCAGGGCCTTGAATTCCTATCGGTGCCGGATGGCAGCACCTTACGGAGCTCAACATGGGGGCTCGCGCCTTACCGTGCGCTGGCGGCGGGGTTAAACTTTTGTAATGAAGGGCAAGATGGATGCGGCGGTTTAGCGCAGGCGGAAAGTTGTGGCCTGACAGGAACTTAATCGAGTTCCGGCGACGCGCGCCGAGCCGCCTTTTTGGCGCCCTCAGCTCGCCCTGACGCTGACGATGAACTCGTCGACTTCCCGCTTCAGGGTCTCGGCCTGCTGCGACAGATCGACGGCGGAATCCCGGGCCTCCGCCGCCATGCGCCCGGTCTCGGCCGAGGTCGAGGTGATCTGGACGATGTGATTGGAGACGTCGAGCGTTCCGTGCGCGGCGTCCTGCGCACTGCTTGTGATGTCCTGCGTGGCGTTGCGCTGCTGGGCGGTGTCGACCTCGATCCCGGACATGATCGAGGAGATCTCCGACAACGTCTTCGAGATGCCGTCGATCGCCCCGCGCGTCTCCGCGGTGATGCCCTGGATGCTGGCGACGTGGGCGGTGATCTCCTCGGTCGCCTTGCTGGTCTGGTGCGCGAGGCTTTTCACCTCGGAGGCAACGACGGCAAAGCCCTTGCCGGCTTCGCCCGCCCGCGCCGCCTCGATGGTGGCGTTGAGCGCCAAAAGGTTCGTCTGCGATGCGATCGCCTGCACGAGCTGCACGACCTCGCCGATCTTGTCGGCGGCGTCGGACAGCGTATGGATGGTGTCGCGGCTCTTCTCGGCCTGCGTCGCCGCGCCCTCGGCGCGCTGGGTCGCATCGGTGACGCGGCGGCTGATGGTGACGATCGAATTCGTCATCGCCTCGGCCGAGCCCGCAACAGTCTGCACGCTGGTGCTGGCCTTGCCCGCCGCACTCGCTACTGCGCTAGCCTTGCTGCTGGTGTCGTTGGCCGTCCGCGACAGCGTCTCGGCGTTGCTCTTCAGATGCACGGCCGACGATGCCACGCTGTCGACGACGCTGGCGACGAGATCGTTGAAGCGCTTGATCCGCGCATCCAGAAATTTCGAGCGCTCGGCCTGATGCTGAGCCTCGTGAAGCTGCTGTTCGGTGAGCCGGCGCCGCTCGAGGCCGGTGGTCTTGAAGACTTCCAGCGCACCGGCGAGCAGGCCGATCTCGTTGGTGCCGCCGAGCCCCGGCACTGGCGTCTCGAACTTCTGGTCGGCGACCTCGCGCATGGCATGCACGATCGCCGCCAGGGGACTGAGGATGCCGTTGCGCACGGCGAACCAGGTCGTGAGACAGATCGCAACGGCGACGAGCGCGATCCCGCCGCAGGCGATCAGGAACCAGGAGAATGCCGTCTGCGCCTGCTGGTAGATCAGCATCGCGTGGTCGTGCGCGGGGCCGCTGAGCGCAGCAAAGTCCGACGAGAGGCCAGTGATCTCGTTGTTGAGATAGAGCACCGCAACGAAGCCGGTGCCGCCGCCGATGCCCAGCAGGAACAATAATGCAGCGACGACGGCGCCGACCAGGAAGCGGATCGTCAGATTGCTGTTCGTGAACATCGCTGAGGACTCAAAAGTCTGGAATCGAATCTTGCGCCAAGCTTCCAGACAAAGGTCAACAGAGCATGAAACACGCGCTGGCAGCGGCCTAAGTATCATTACTCAGGTCAGGGCGACTTTGGTTCTTCCGACATCAAGGCTGCGACACGCGCCTCTTCCTCGGGCGTGAGCGGCGGAGCCGGTACGTCTGCACCGCTCCGCGCGCGCCGGCGGATCTGCAGCCACAAGGCGAGGCCCCCGCCAAGCAGCAGCAGCGGCGCAAGCAGCCACAACGCCATGGTCTGTCGCTCGAAGCGCGGCTTGAGCAGCACGAACTCGCCGTAGCGCGCGACCAGGAAATCGAGCACCTGCGAATTGCTGTCACCGGCCGCTATCCGCTCGCGCACCAGCAGCCGCAGATCGCGCGCCAGCGGCGCATCGGAATCGTCGATCGACTGGTTCTGGCAGACCATGCAGCGCAGCTCGCGCGACAAGTCGCGCGCACGTACTTCCTTCGCCGGATCCGACATGATCTCGTCGGGCTGCACGGCGTGCGCCGCAGGCAATGCCAGCAGCACCAGCGCGAGGATCGCAACCGTCATCCGCCGCATCAGATCACTCCGCCGGCTGGAGGCGCTGCTTGGCCCGCGCCGGTTTTGGCGCACCGACGCGCAAGCGGCGGTCGGACAGCGACAGCACGCCGCCGAACGCCATCAGCACCGGTCCCCACCAGATCATCAGCACCAGCGGCTTGTGATAGATGCGCACGGCGATCGAACCCTCGGCGGTGGCGTCACCGAGCGAGACGTAAAGCTGGCTTGCGCCGCGCGTCAGCAATGCGGCCTCGGTCGTCGAGGAGCCGCGCGTGGTAAAGCTGCGCTTGGACGGCGTCATGACGCTGAGCTTCTCGCCATCGCGGCTGACGTTGAACTCGGCGATCATCTCGCGGAAGTTCGGGCCCTGGCGCGAGAACAGGCCGTCGAGCTTGAGATCATAGCCGGCGACATGGGCGACGTCGTTCTGCTTCATGGTCGCGATATATTCGCTGTTCCAGGTGGTCTCGCAGACGATGCCGATCAGCGCGACGCCGAGGCCAGCATGCGCGAACGCGGTGCCCCAGGCCGAGCGCGGCAGGCCGCGGGCCCGGTGCAGCACGGTGGCGAACGGCAGCCGCACGAGGCCGGTGCGCTCGACGATGTCGGTCACCGCACCGGCGATGACGAAGATACCGAGCCCGATCGCAAGCGGCGCCAGCGTGCTCCCTCCGCTTGCCCAGCCCCAGACGATGGCCACCGCAACGAGGCCGGCAACGCCGGCCGCGAGCAGCCGCTGGGTGACGCCAAGCAGATCGCCGCGCTTCCACGCCAGCATCGGCCCGAACGGGACGGCGAGCAGCAGCAGCGTGAACAGCGGCACGAAGGTCAGATTGTAGAAGGGCGCGCCGACCGACATCTTGAAGTCGGCCAGCACTTCCATCGCCAGCGGATAAAGCGTGCCGAACAGCACGACGGCGCAGGCGACCGTCAGCAGCAGATTGTTCAGCACCAGCGCCCCCTCGCGCGAGATCGGCGCGAACAGCCCGCCCTGCTTCAGGGAGGTGGCGCGGCCCGCAAACAGCGAGAGGCTGCCGCCGATGAACAGGCAGAGGATCAAGAGGATGAACACGCCGCGGGTCGGGTCGGTGGCGAAGGCGTGCACGGAGGTGATGACACCCGAGCGCACCAGGAAGGTGCCGAGCAGCGACAGCGAGAAGGTCAGGATTGAAAGCAGGATGGTCCAGACCTTCAGCGCGTTGCGCTTCTCCATCACCAGCGCCGAATGCAGCAGCGCGGTGCCGGCGAGCCATGGCATCAGCGAAGCGTTCTCGACCGGATCCCAGAACCACCAGCCGCCCCAGCCGAGCTCGTAATAGGCCCAGTAGGAGCCCATCGCGATGCCGAGCGTCAGGAAGATCCAGGCGACCAGCGTCCACGGCCGCACCCAGCGCGCCCAGGCAGCATCGATGCGTCCCTCCAGCAGCGCGGCGATGGCGAAGGAGAACGAGATCGAGAATCCGACATAGCCGAGATAGAGCATCGGCGGATGCACGGCGAGGCCAATGTCCTGAAGCACCGGATTGAGATCGCGCCCCTCGATCGGCGGATTGACGAGGCGCAGGAACGGGTTCGAGGTCATCAGGATGAAGAGATAGAAGGCGCTGGCGATCCAGGCCTGCACCGCCAGCACATGCGCGCGCAGCGACAGCGGCAGATTGTTGCCGAAGGCCGCGACCAGTCCGCCGAACAGCGCCAGGATCGACACCCACAGCAGCATCGAGCCTTCATGGTTTCCCCACACGCCGGTGATCTTGTAGAGCAGCGGCTTCATCGAGTGGGAATTCTCGTAGACGTTGGCGACGGAGAAATCCGAGTTCACGTGCAACGTCACCAGCGCGACGAACGATGCGCCGACAAACAGCAGCTGCGCCAGCGCGGTCGAGCGCGCCACGTTCATCAGCGCGGCATCGCGCAGGCGCGCGCCGATCAGCGGCACGATGGACTGGATCAGCGCAAGGCCCAGCGCCAGCACCAGGGCGTAGTGTCCGGATTCTGCGATCACCGCACGGCTCCCTGCGGATTGCCCTGCGCCGTCGTTGCTCCAGGCTTGCCGCCGCCGGAAGCCTGGGCGCCGTAATCGTCCTTCCAGTGCCCCTGCTTCTTCAGGGCGTCTGCGACATCCTTGGGCATGTAGGTCTCGTCATGCTTGGCAAGCACTGTGTCGGCCTTGAACACGCCGTTGGCGTCGAGCGCGCCCTCGGCAACGACGCCCTGCCCTTCGCGGAACAGGTCGGGCAAAATGCCCTTGTAGGCGACGGGCAGCTTTGCACCGCCGTCTGCGACCTCGAAGGTCACCGCCAGATTGTCGCCGCGCTGGAGCGAGCCGGGCTGCACCAGGCCGCCGAGACGAAACCGCTTGCCGGGCTCGACGTGCTTCTCGGCGACCATGGTCGGGGTCGAGAAGAACACGATGGAGTCGCGCAAGGCATTGAGCACGAGCGCGGCCGCAAGCGCGAGCACGGCGAGCGAACCGCCGATGATGGTCATACGTCGCTGCTTGCGCGTCATGGCGTATCCGTTCCCTGCTCGCTTCGCCCAGACATCATCATCCGTCGAGCCCGAGCGTCTTGAGACCTTCGTTGAGCTGCTTCAGCCGCGCGGCATCGTTCGCGACGGCCTGACGCGCATCGCCCGAGGCGCCCACCGCCTTGTCGCGATCGCCCATCACCAGATAGGCGCGCACGAGGCGCAGCCACCCCTCGACGTCGTCGCCATTTTGCTTGAGGCGCGTGGCGAGGCGCTCGACCATGCCGCGGACCATCGCGTTGCGATCACCCTCGTTCATGTCCTTGGACGCAGCGATCGTCTCGTCCGACAGCGCCGGCATCGTGGCGGCACCGCCGCCGACCCGCGCCAGCGAGGATTGCACCAGGGGCCGCCACGGCGCATCCGCCGGCGCCTTCACGAGCAGCGCGCGCCAGATATTGGCGGCATCGTCCTTGCGGCCGTCCTGCTCGGCGGCAAGACCGAGGAAGTAGTTGGCCTTGGGATCATCGGCGTTCAGCGTATGCGCACGCTCGAACTCGGTCTTGGCTTCGGCCGTCACCACGCCGCTTGCCGCGGCTGCGATCGCTTCGCCGAGATCGGACCGGCGCTCCGCGCTCTCGCCATTGTAGGTGATCGAGTTGCGATAGGCCCGCACTGCATCGTCGAAACGGCCGAGCCGCTCCAGAACCGGAGCGAGCACGTTCCAGCCGCGCCCGTCGGTCGGATTTTTTTCCAGATGTTGCTCGACCTGCACGACGAGATTTTCGAGCGACTGCGCCATGCCGGAGCCGGCTCCGCGCTCGCGCTGCGCCAGCGGAAAGTCACGCAGCAGCGGCGAGCCGAGCGGCATGTAGATGCCGATCGCAACCAGCGGCAGCCCAACGAGCGCCAGTACGGCCGCCGCGCGCCGCCATTTGAGGCTCGATGTCGGCTCCGAAACGGGCTCGCTGCCGGCCGCAGCGAGCAGCCGGCGGCTGATCTCGACGCGCGCGGCCTCGGCTTCGGGTGCGGCGATCAGTCCGGTCGCGAGATCACGCTCGATCTCGGCGAGCTGGTCCTTGTAGACAACGACCTCGCTGCCCTGGATCTGCGCGCGCGCGCCGCGGCCGAGCGGCAGGAGCACGGCGAAAATCGCCGCGACCGTCATCAGCGCGAACACGAACCATAGCGTCATCTGGCAAGCTTCCGGCAGCGCGCCACCCGCGCCCATAGGTGGCTTTACACCACGGCCGGACGATGCGGCAATTGACAATTGTCAATTCGGCGCGACCGCGCACAGTCCCGAAACGGTGAAAATCCAACGGCTTAGCCGATCTCGAAGTCGGCGCTCCGGGCGGCGTCCTCGCCGTGCCCGTTGAAGGCCCTCAGGAAGTATGTTCCGGGCTCGATTGCCTCCGGCAATCTGATGCGCACCGCCCCGACCGGAACCGGAGACGCAACCCTGGTGACCGTCTCAGGCAGTTGCCGACCGCTTGCCTTCTCGACCAGCACCACCTTCGCGCCGACCATCAGCCTTTGATATTTGGCAACAATGACGCGGTTCTCGATCTCGATGGAGCTGATAACGGGTTTCATGCGCCCACAGATAGAAATTCCAAAAACTTGCACGGCGAGCGTAGGGCTCCCCACCGGCATCGTCAACCTCAAATTGTGATCAGGAAAATATGCGCCTGGATCAGCTTGCGCGCGACGATTTGCTGCGCTCGCCTGTCGCTGCGTTCTCCGCGGCGCGGCTCATCAGCGACGCATAATCGTCGCCGAACAACACCTGGCAGAAGCGAATCGCGGCCTGCACCTGCTGCTGGCGGTAGGTGCGGACCTTGTGATCGGCGGCGCGCAGCGACTGCACCAGCTGCTCGGTCGAGCGTTCGACATATTGCTGGAGGTCGGAATAGGTGCGCAGCGTCACCTCGTTGATCGCAAGCTCGCTGGCGTAATTACGGCAGGTGGCGACGAAATCGATCAGCGCGGCGGTTTCCTCCACCTCGGTGCTGTCGACCCGCGCTCCCGGCGGAATGTCTTTTTCCGGGCGCTGGCGCAGGATGCGGCGAACGCGGCCGGGAACGCTGTCGATCTCGGATTGCAGCGCGTTGGAGATGTCGGCTCGGATCGAGGTCAGCTGCTTGCCCCAGGCGGAATCGTTGCGCAGGTCGAGCTCGGTGCGCAGGCCGCGGACGCCGTCATGCAGCGCCTTGAGGTTGTCGGCGACGGTCTCGAAATGGCCGCGCTTGATGTCCGCGCGCAGGATCGCGGCCACGCAGGACAGATCGTGCAGGGCGATCGTGACCGCGACGCCATAGGGCGTCGCCGCGACGCGGATCTCGTCGTCGGAGGCGGCGATCTTGATGGCGAGGCGGATGATCTGCCAGGGCGCGGTCATCCGCTGCACCACGATCGACAGCGCGAAGGGCAGCATCTGCGGCGTCTGGAGGGCGGGAATGTTGAGCGCGGAGGTCACCGAGGCGATCTGGGGCTCACCGAAGGCGCGCAGGAAGCGCGGCAGCTTCTCGTTCAACGTGGCGATGGCCTCGCGAACCCCGAGCACCGCTCCGGCCGAATAGAGGTCCTCGATCACGTTGGGCGGTCCGACGCGGGCCAGCGCGCGCGACTTGTCGCCGCCGCCCGGCCCCGTCAGCGTGAAGATCGCGTCCGCGGCCACCGCCTGCAGCTTCTGGGCGAGCGCTTCGACCTGCCCTGCGCTGTCCGCCGGCATGCGCGCCAGCGCCACCTCGAATTCGTTCAGCTTGTCGGGGGCCCCGTCGCGGCCGAGCCACTGCCAGATCGGCTGCAGCGAGGAGCGGCGGATCTGGCCGACCCGGATCGGGGCGCCCGCCTCGACCAGGAATGGTTCCAGCGCCTGGAACAGCAGCCGCGACAGGTCGTCGGTGCGCGGCGCTGGGGCTTCTTCGGCTTCGCTCTTGCGGACGATCTTGCGCAGCTGTTCGAGCACGAGGGTTGCCACGGCCGTGTCCTGGCCGCGTTCGAGCGCGCGCTCGAACTCCCGCATCAGCAGCGCCTGCGACTGCGGCGGGAGCTGTGCGAGATATTCCCTCAGCCGCTCGATCGATGTCTGGCTCATGCGCCCGGGTAATGCACGGTAAAATGGCGGACGTGGGATGCGTCCGGGCGCGATCATAGGAGGCTGCGCCTTAAGAAGCGGTTGAGGACGTTGGCGCGAATGCCTCCGTTTTGCTCCGGATCGGCCCTGCGCGGGGCAAATAACCCCTTGGGAACAGAGGATTATATTCCCGGAAGCATCAATTCGGCCCGCAGGCCCCCGGTCGGGGCGCCACCGAGCGAGAGGCGGCCGCCATAGAGGGCGGCGAGGTCCGTCACGATCGACAGGCCCAGTCCCGAGCCGGGCTTGGATTCATCGAGCCGCTGGCCGCGCCGGGAGACCTGGGCGCGCTCGGCCTCGGACAGGCCGCGGCCGTCGTCATCCACGATGATCCGCAGCCGCGGGCCGGCGCCCGCCTGCTGCGGCGGCTCGACCAGAACCTCGATGAAGACCCTTGAGGCCGCCCATTTGCAGGCATTGTCGACGAGATTGCCGACCATCTCCTCCAGATCCTGCCGCTCGCCGCGGAATTTCGCCGACGCATCGGCCTTCGCCTCGACCATGATGCCGCGGTCGCGGTGGATCTTCTCCATGGTCCGCCGCAGCGCCTCGATCGCGGGCGCGACTTCCGTCACGGTCGCGACCACCGAGACCCGCGCGGCAATGCGCGCGCGCTCCAGGTGGTGGGCGAGCTGATCGCGCATCACGCCGGCCTGCTCCATCACCTTGGCCGCGAACGGATCGGCGGCGTGGCTGCCTGCCTCATTCACGATGACCGAGAGCGGCGTCTTGATCGCATGGGCGAGATTGCCGACATGGGTGCGCGCACGTTCGACGATCTCGCGATTGGCGTCGATCAGCGCGTTGGTCTCGCGGGCCAGCGGCGCGATCTCGACCGGGAATTCGCCCTCGAGCCGCTCCGCGCGCCCCGAGCGGATGTCGGCGATCGATTCCGAGATGCGCTTGAGCGGCGCGAGGCCGAACCTGACCTGGAACACGGTGGTCAGCAGCAGCACGATGCCGAGCGCGGTGAAGGTGCCGCCGAGGTAGTAGTCGAAGCTGCGCGTCTCGTCGAAGATCTCGGTGTCGTCGCCGGCGACGCTGACCAGAAACTTGCCGTCGGCGCCGAGATCGACGGGACGCTCGACCATGCGCAAATTCTGCCCCTCGGGCCCGTCGACATAGGCGAGGCGAATGCCGGCCGCGGTAAGCTCGGCGCCCTGCTCCTCCAGCTTCGGCAGCTTCTTGTCCCACAGCGAGCGCGAGGACCGCACCTCCGGCTTCTCGGTGTCGGTGCGCGTGATCTGCCAGTACCAGCCGGACAGCGGCAGATCGAACAGCGGCTCGCCGAGCG
>NZ_AKIY01000182.1 GCF_000282615.1 Bradyrhizobium sp. YR681
TGGCTGCCGGGAGCCGCTGGTGCCTCGCAAAAACGTTGTCGAGCCCCTCTTCCAGCAGCATCGCGATCGCCTCGCGCAGGCCGTAGAGCAGATTGGTCGCCGGCGTGTAGGGGAAGAAGCCCTTTGCGTTCGGCTTGAGCATCTCCTCCCAGTCGAAGTAGGAGCGCGGCATCTTGTTGGTCTTGGACGCAGCGAGGGCCTTCTGCGAGATCGCGTTGAAGCCGAGGCCGGGCGGCAGCATAAAGCCCTTCTGCGAGCAACTGACGCTGACGTCGACCTTCCACTCGTCATGGCGGTAGTCGACCGAGCCGAGCGAGGAGATGGTGTCGACCATCAGCAGCGCCGGATGGCCGGTGCGGTCGATCGCGGCGCGGATCTCGGCGATGCGGCTGGTGGCGCCGGTCGAGGTCTCGTTGTGCACGACCATCACGGCCTTGATCGCGCGCGCCTTGTCCTCGGTGAGCTTCGCTTCGATCACCGCGGGATCGGCGCCGCGGCGCCAGTCGCCGGGGACGAAATCGACCTCGATGCCGAAACGGCCCGCCATCTGCCGCCACAGCGTGGCGAAATGGCCGGTCTCGACCATCAGCACCCTGTCGCCCGGCGACAGCGTGTTGACGATCGCCGCCTCCCAGGCGCCGGTCCCCGACGAGGGGAAGATGATGACCGGGCCCCTGGTCTGGAAAATTGCCTGGCTGCCTTCGAGCACGGTGCGGCCGAGCTCGCCGAATTCGGCGCTGCGGTGGTCGATGACGGGCATGTCCATGGCGCGCAGGACGCGCTCGGGGACCGGGCTCGGGCCCGGAATCTGAAGGAAATGGCGTCCCTGGTGCATGAAAACCTCCCTGTCGGCGGATTTTGGCCGGCTCTGACCATCATTTTGCATTCATTTTTTGTCATATCAACCGAAATTTGGTATTCGATTGAGGCCGTCGACGCGACCAAACGGGCAAACTATTGTGCTGCAAATGAAATCCACGATTCCCGACACCGGGGTTCCGATCACCCCGCCCGCCGGCAATGGCGGCGAGCGCCAGGAAAACCGTCACGAGGCCTCGCTTCACGGCGAGATCCTGCTGCGGCTGCGCGACCACGTGGTCGAGGGCAACATTCCCGACGGCGCCCGCGTCCCCGAGCGGCAGCTCTGCGAAATGCTCGGCATCTCCCGCACACCTTTGCGCGAGGCCCTGAAGGTGCTCGCCTCCGAGGGACTGATCGAGCTCCTGCCCAACCGCGGCGCGCGCGTCCGCCAGCTCAGCCAGCGCGACCTGGAAGAACTGTTCGACGTGATGGCGGGGCTGGAGAGCCTTGCGGGGCGCCTCGCCTGCGAGGCCATTACGGATGAGGAAATCACCGCGATCGAGCAATTGCATTACGAGATGTACGGCCACTATCTGCATCGCGACATGCACGGCTATTTCCTGGCCAATCAGCGCATTCACGAGAGCATCGTCACGGCCGCGCGCAACGAGACGCTGAAGACCGCCTACGCCAATTTCGCCGGCCGCATCCGCCGCGTCCGCTACTCCGCCAATTTCGCCCGCAAGCGTCAGCGCTGGGCGGAGGCGATGCGCGAGCACGAGACCATTCTGGACGCCCTGCGCCGGAGGGCCGGCAGCGAGCTCAGCGACATCCTGTTCCAGCACCTGCGCAACAAGCGCCTGGCGGCGATCGAGCACCTGACCGAGCCCCAAGAGGGCGCGCCTGCCTCGCCCTGAGGGCCGTCGGCTTGCTCATTTTGAATTCATAATATAATCGGTCATGAATAAGAATGAATAACCCAGCCAGGCCCAGCCTCGCCGGGTCAGTCCGGGACCAGGGATGACAAACGCCTCCTCGCTCGAACGGCGCCTGCGCGCGGACATGACCGGCGACGTCCTGTTCGACGGCTTCAGCCGCGGCCGCTACGCCACCGACGCCTCGTTCTACCAGATCGTGCCATCGGGCGTGGTGGTGCCCAAGACCATGGACGAGGCCTTGCGGGCGCTGGCGATTGCCCGCGACGAGGGGGTGAAGGTCACCCCGCGCGGCGGCGGCACCTCGCAATGCGGCCAGACCGTCAATGACGGGCTCGTGGTCGATCTCTCAAAACACCTCAACCGCATCCTGTCGCTCGACGTCGAAGGCCGCACCTGCGTGGTCGAGCCCGGCATCGTGCTCGACGACCTCAACCGACAACTGAAGAAACACGGACTGTGGTTTCCGGTGGACGTCTCGACGGCCTCGCGCGCCACCATCGGGGGCATGGCCGGCAACAATTCCTGCGGCGGCCGCAGCCTGCGTTACGGCACCATGCGCGACAACACGCTGTCGATGGAGGCTTCGCTCGCCGACGGCACGCTCAGCCGTTTTGGCGAGGTGTCGCGCGATCTCTCTGATCTCGATGCCGGCAACAGGATGCTCCCCCTATTCCGCGACATGCTCGATCTCGGCACCCGCGAAGCCGACGAGATCGCCGCGCGCTTCCCGAAGGTGCAGCGCCGCGTCGGCGGCTACAATCTCGATGCGCTGGTGCCGCGCAATGCCCGCAACAACATGGCGCATTTGCTCGTGGGGTCGGAAGGTACCCTCGCCTTCACCACCAAGGTCGAGCTGAAGCTGTGGCCCGTCATCCGCAACAAGGCGCTCGGAATCTGCCATTTCGGCAGCTTCTACGAAGCGATGGACGCGGCCCAGCATCTGGTCAAGCTGAAGCCGATCGCGGTCGAGCTGGTTGACCGCACCATGCTCGCGCTCGGCCGTGACATCGCGATGTTCCGCCCGATCATCTCCGCCGCCATCAAGGGCGATCCCGACGCGGTGCTGGTGGTCGAGTTCGCCGAAGAGGACCAGGCAGACAATCTGGTGCGCCTCAAGCAGCTCGGCGAGCTGATGGGCGATCTCGGCTTCGGCTGGAACAACGACAAGCGCAAATGGGGCGGTGTGGTCGAGATATCAGAGCCGGCGCTTCAGGGGGGCATCGCCGATTTCCGCGCCGCCGGCCTCAACGTCATGATGTCGATGAAGCAGGAAGGCAAGCCGGTCTCCTTCGTCGAGGACTGCGCCGTGCCGCTGCCGCATCTCGCCGACTACACCGCACGTTTGAACGAGGTGTTCGCCAAGCACGGCACCAGCGGGACGATGTACGCTCATGCCTCCGAGGGCTGCCTGCATGTGCGCCCGGTGCTGAATCTGAAGCTTGAGAAGGACGTCAAGGCGATGCGCGCCATCGCCGAAGAGGCTTTTGAGCTGGTGCGCGAGTACAAGGGCTCGCATTCCGGCGAGCATGGCGACGGCCTGGTTCGCTCCGAATTCCACGAAACCATGTTCGGCGAGCGCCTCGTCGCCGATTTCAGGGAGGTCAAGCAGCGCTTCGACCCCGACGGCGTGCTCAATCCCGGCAAGATTGTCGACGCCCCGAAGATGGACGACCGCTCGCTGTTCCGCTTCAAGCCGGACTATCGCGTCGCTGACCTCAAAACGAAGCTCGACTGGTCCGCTTATCCCGGCGCCGGCGGCGGTTTCCAGGGCGCGGTCGAGATGTGCAACAACAACGGCGCCTGCCGCAAGCTCGAGGGCGGCGTGATGTGCCCGTCCTATCGCGCCACGCGCAACGAGAAGGACGTCACCCGCGGTCGCGCGAACAGCTTGCGGCTTGCGATCTCCGGCCAGCTCGGCCCCGATGCGCTGTCCTCCGACGAGATGATGGAGACGCTCAAGCTCTGCGTCTCCTGCAAGGCCTGCCGCCACGAGTGCCCGACCGGCGTGGACATGGCCAAGATGAAGATCGAGGTGCTGGCGGCACGTGCAGCTACCCACGGGCTGACGCTGCGCGATCGCCTGGTCGGGTATCTGCCACGCTATGCCGGCCTCGCCGCGCGCTTCGCGCCGCTGGCGAATTTGCGCAACCATAGTCCGTTGCTGCGAAAACTGTTCGAGCGCTTTGCCGGCATCAGCGCCCGCCGGGCGCTACCCGCCTTCCGCAATGACGTATTCGTTCCGCCCGCTGAAGCGGTCGGACCGGCGACCGGCCGCGAGGTCGTGCTGTTCGCCGATACGTTCAATCGCATCTATGAGCGCGAGAACCTCGAGGCCGCGCTGCGTGTGCTCGCGGCCGGCGGCTATCGCGTGCATTTGCCGAAGCCGGCCAGCGGCAGCCGGCCGCTGTGCTGCGGCCGCACCTTCCTCTCGGCTGGCCTCGTCGACGAGGCGAAATCCGAGCTTGATCGGCTGGTGGCCGCGTTCGCGCCCTTTGCCGCGCGCGGCGTGCCGATCGTCGGCCTCGAGCCGAGCTGCCTGTTGACGCTGCGCGACGAACTTGCCTCGCTGCGCAAGGACGACGACGCCAGGGCCGTCAGCGCCCATGCGCTGACCTTCGAGGAGTTCCTGGTGCGCGAGGCCGAGGCCGGGAGGCTGCAACTGCCGCTCGGCACCGTCGCCGACAAGGCCGTGGTGCACGGCCATTGCCATCAAAAATCCTTCGGCGCCTTCAAGCCGGTCGAGCAGGTGCTGCGTCTCGTCCCCGGCCTCGAGGTCGAGACCATCGAGTCGAGCTGCTGCGGCATGGCCGGCGCTTTCGGCTATGGTGCCGACACCTATGATGCCTCGATCGAGATGGCCGAGCTGTCGCTGCTGCCGGCAGTGCGGAAGGCGGATCAGGCGACGCTGGTCGTCGCCGACGGCACCTCCTGCCGCCACCAGATCCACGACGGCACAAGGCGCGAAGCGCTTCACGTCGCGCGCGTGCTGGCGATGAGCCTCGATCGCGCCGAAACCCGATCCACCACCACTCCCATTGCAAAGGAAAACAGCCATGGCTGACCTCACGCTCGACACCGCCCGAAAAATCCTCGACGCAGCCTTCGCCAAGGCTGGCGAACTGAAGCTCAAGCCGCTGGTCGTCACCATCCTGGACGCGCGCGGCGTGATCAAGCTCGCCGCCGCCCAGGACGGCACCAGCCTGATGCGCGCCGAGATTGCCCACGGCAAGGCCTATGGCGCGCTCGCCATGGGCATGGGCTCGCGCGCGCTGTTCCAGCGCGCCCAGGAGCAGGCCTATTTCATCGACGCCGTGAACACGATTGCCAAGGGCGCGCTGGTGCCGGTCCCCGGCGGCGTGCTGATCATGGACGGCACGGCGCTGCTCGGCGCGGTCGGCGTCTCCGGCGACACCTCCGACAACGACGAGGCCTGCGCGGTGGCGGGAATTCAGGCGGCGGGGCTCAAGGCCAACGCGGGGTGAGCCTCTCTCGTAGCCCGGATGGAGCGAAGCGTAATCCGGGAAACCTGTCGCAACCGATACTCTGTCCCGGATTGCGCTTCGCTCCATCCGGGCTACAAGCCACAAGCCCTTGCGTTGCCCGACGGACAAAACACCCAATTGCTCGGTCAATCGCCGCCGCGCAAAATATTCGCCTTTACAGAATTTCGGAATCGGCGGATATTGCGCGCACTCCGGCCCAAGGAAGAGGGGCGTATCGCGATCGTCACGAACGCGGGCCGGACGGCGGTGGACGCAAGTCACATCGGCGCGAAGGGTTTCGCAGGGCGGGCAACCGTGAGCGAAGACCTCGCGCACACGACCGGTGTGATTTGCGTACGGCAAAATCGTGTGGTCCTGGCGCCCGGGGTCTGTGCGCCAAGTGTTGCGGTGATGGGTGTGGTCCAACCGGACCCGCGCATCAGCCATCCGCAAGGCGACGGGGGCAATAGTGCATCGCTCCCCGGGGAGAGCGCGACATAAGCCGTCAAACCACTGCGCAGGGAAGGCCGGGCTGTCCTGGCTACACCTGTATGCCGCTGTGCAGTTTTCTCACGACAACTTCGCACAGAGGACCGCGGGTGCCAGCCGGCGCCCGGTCTTCCCTGCGCCCTCTTTCATGGGGGCAAGGCGACGAAGCAAAGCTCGGGCGAAATCAGCCGCGAGAAGGCGAAGGCATGTCTGCGATGAAATTGCGAATGAATAAAGCGATACCATCACCCGCACACGCCGTCATTGCGAGCGCAGCGAAGCAATCCAGAAATGTATCTGCGGAGGGATACTGGATTGCTTCGCTGCGCTCGCAATGACGATGTGGAGAGAGCGATGGCCTCCTCTACCTTCCCGTCCAGACCGGCTTCCTCTTCTCGCCGAACGCCTTCAGTCCTTCCTTGGCGTCCTCGGTCATGGCGAGCAGCGCGATCTGGCTTTCGGTGTAGGCAATGCTCTCGTCGAACGACATCGAGGCGATGGCGCGCATCGCATATTTGCCGCGGCGGATCGCGGTCGGGGATTTGTCGACGATGCGGCCGATCAGCCAGTCCACCCTGGCGTCGAGCTCGGCAGACGGCACGATGTAGTTGAGCAGGCCCGCAGCCTGCGCTGCCTTCGCATCGAACGGCTCACCTGTGAGCGCCCATTCGTTGACGAGGCGCGGCGGCGCGATGGACTGCAACAGGCTCAGGACCTGCATCGGGAACACGCCGACCTTCACCTCCGGCAGGCCGAAGACGACGTGATCGGCAGCCACCGCCATGTCGGTCATGCAGAGCAGTCCCATGCCACCGGCCATGCAGACGCCCCCGACGCGCGCGATCGCCGGCTTGGTGGCGTTCTGCGACAAACGCAGCAGGTCGGCATAGTCGACATTCGGCCTGGAATGATCCATCGCGAACGCCGCGCCGGAATTCTGCAGATCGGCGCCGGCGCAGAACGCCTTGTCGCCCGCGCCGGTCAGCACGATGACGCGGACGTCCTTGTCGTCATGCGCGTCGCGATAACCCTTGGTGATGCCCGCGATGACGTCGCCGTTCAGCGCATTGCGCTTCTCCGGCCGGTTGATGGTGATCCAGAACGCCTGCCCGCGCTTCTCGGTGATGACGGCTGTGGTGTCGGTCATGGCACGCTCGCTTCCTTGCTCCCGTTTGCAGCCATTTGCGGCAGCTCGGGCGAATGGTGCAAGGGCAATTTGCGGAGAGACTCAGCTTTAGCGCCTCGACACAAATTTGCAGGTCATCAAGGTGCGAGCGCTCAGGCGGCGGCCGCTTTCCTGATCCAGACCTTGTTGTCGTGGAATGCGGCTCCGCCGATCGGCGCGATCGTATCCGCACCCGTCAGCACGTTGATGCCGCGGCCACCGATATGATTCTTGTTCGGGTGAACGGATTCCGCGATCAGCACGCCACGCCGCACGCCGTCGAACAGCGTTGCAACCAGCGTGGTCTCGCCGCGCTCGTTGCCGAGCGTCACCGCATCGCCGTCGGCGATGTCGAGGGCGGCCGCATCCAGCGGATGGATCATCACGCTCGCCTTGCCCTCGCGCGCCTGCGAGGACGGTGTCTCGTTGAAGGTGGTGTTGAGGAAGCTGCGCGAAGGGCTGGTCGCGAGCCGGAACGGATGGGCCTGGTCGGTGTGCTCGATCACAGCCCAATGGTCCGGCAACGACGGCATCTTGTCGAAATCGCCCATCGTCCGGCCGAACGGCGGATGTGCCCAATCGGCCTTGAAGTGGAATTTCTTGTCGGCATGGGCAAAACCGTCGAGATAATGCGAGGTGCGGAAATCCGGTTGCAAATCGCGCCAGAGATCGGCTTCCAGGCCGCCGATGTCGCCGTGGTGGCTGAGCTTCAGCGTCGTGTCGATTAGTTCGCGCGGCGTCATCTCGAAGCCCGGATGCCTGGCCCCGAGCCGCGGCGCCAGCGCCTGCAAGACCTGGTGGTTGGAGCGGCATTCGCCGGGCGGATCGATCAGCTTCGGTCCGACCGAGATGTGCTGATGGCCGCCGCCGTAATAGAGGTCGTCGTGCTCCATGAACATGGTCGCCGGCAGCACGATGTCGGCCATTTGCGCCGTCTCGGTCATGAACTGCTCGTGCACCGCGACGAACAGATCCTCGCGCGCAAATCCCCGGGCTACCAGGGCCTGCTCCGGCGCCACCGTCATGGGATTGGTATTCTGGATCAGCATGGCCTTGATCGGCCCCTTGCCGAGCAGGGCCTCGGCATCGCCGGTGAGGATGCGGCCGATCTGCGACTGGTCGAGCGCGCGCGTGCTCTGGTCGATCGCGTCATGGCCCTCGATAACGGATTCGTCGAAATGCCACAGCGCGTAATTGTTGAAGAAGGCACCGCCACCCTCATATTGCCAGGCCCCGGTCACCGCGGGAATGCAGAGCGCCGCGTGCATCTGCGTCGCGCCGTTGCGCGAGCGGGTGAAGCCGTAGCCGAGCCGGAAGAAGGTCCGCTGGGTCTCGCCGACCGCTTTCGCAAAGGCCTCGATCTCCGCCACCGGCACGCCGCAGATCGCGGAGGCCCATTCGGGCGTGCGCGTCTTCAGATGCGCCTCGAGCTCGGCGGGGCAGTCGGTGTATTTGTCCATATAGGCGCGGTCGGCATAGCCGTCGCGAAACAGCACATGCATGACGCCGCAGGCAAAGGCGCCGTCGGTACCGGGCCGCAGCAGGATCTTGATATCAGCCTGCTTCATGGTCTCGTTGTCGTAGACGTCGACGGCTGCGATCTTCGCGCCCCGCTCCTTCCGCGCCCGCGCCGCGTGCGTCATCACGTTGACCTGCGTGTTGACAGGATTGGTGCCCCAGATCACCACGAGGTCGGAGACCGCCATCTCGCGCGGATCGACGCCCGCGATCTTGCCGGTGCCGATCGCAAAGCCGATCCGGCCGACATTGGCGCAGATCGTTTGATAGAAGCGCGAATATTTCTTCACATGCGTGAGGCGGTTGAGGCCGTCGCGCATCACCAGCCCCATCGTGCCGGCGTAGTAATAGGGCCAGATCGATTCCGCGCCGAACTCGCGCTCGGCCTCGTTGAAGCGGTGCCCGATCTCGTCCAGCGCCTCGTCCCAGGAGATGCGCGCGAATTGGCCGGAGCCCTTCGCGCCCGTTCGGCGCATCGGATACATCAGCCTCTCGGGATGGTGGATGCGCTCGGCGTAACGCGCGACCTTGGCGCAGACGACACCGGCCGTATAGGTCTGCTTTTTCGAACCGCGGACACGGCCAATGCTGCGGCCCTCGATCACCTCGACATCGAGGGCGCAGGCCGACGGGCAATCATGCGGGCAGGTCGAATGGCGGATTTCGATCTTGGCGTGCTGGTTCATGACCAAATTCGTAACACCAAAATACCAGCCCGCCGAGCGCATTTATCCGACAATGCCCATGCGATTTGCTCAAATCGAACGCGCCGCCGGTTCCGGCCAGAACCGCGAAAGGCGGCGCGGCCACACCGAAAACAGGCTGATATTCCCGATACGATCGACTTTGTGAGGCGTCGACAGCCCGCATCCCCTGCCGCTAGAGTACTGGCCAAGAAAAACGACATCAGGGAGGTGGGCATGACAGCCCGAAGATTTGTGCTGGCACTGATGGCCGGTCTGCCCGCCGCATTCGCCGCAGCCCCCTCCTCCGCGCAAGATTATCCCAACCACGCCGTCCGGATCGTCGTCCCGTTCGGCGCCGGCGGGCCGGCCGACGTCGCGGCCCGGCTAATCGGCAACGTGCTCCAGGAGGGGTTTGGCCAGCCCTTCGTGATCGAGAACCGCACCGGCGCGGGCGGTGTCATCGGCACGGTCGAAGCGGCGAAGTCGCCGGCCGACGGCTACACGCTGCTGATGATGTCCAATACCCAGACCGCGAATGAATCGCTGCTGACGGCGGACAAGCGCAAATACGAGCTGATGCGCGACCTTGTCCCGATCGCGCCGGTGAACTATTCCGATCTCGTCATCGTGGTGAACCCGCAAGTTCCAGCGAAGACGCTCCAGGAATTCATTGCGCTCGCCAAAGCACAACCGGGCAAGCTGAACTACGCCTCCTCCGGCCAGGGCACGCCGTATCACATGGCGGGCGAGCTGTTCAAAGCCATGGCCGGCATCGATATCGTCCACGTCCCCTATCGCAACAGCGGCGAGGCGCGCAGCGGCGTGATCGGCGGGCAGGTGCAGATGATGATCGACGCCGTGACGGCGATGGCGCCGAACATCGCGGAGAACCAGGCCCGCGCGCTCGCCACCACGGGCAAGCAGCGCTCCGCTGTGCTGTCCAACGTGCCGACGGCGGGTGAAGCCGGCGTAGCCGGTTATGAGGCCACGATCTGGCTTGGCCTGATGGCGCCGGCCGGCACGCCAAAGCCTGTCATCGACAAGCTCAACGCCGCCGTGAACGCAATGGTGAAGCGGCCCGATATCGTCAAGCTCTGGACCGAGCAGGGTGCCGTCCCCATGTCGATGACGCCGGAGCAGTTTGACAGATTCCTGCGCGGCGACATCGAAAAATGGGCCGATGTCGTCAAGAAGTTCGACAAGTCCTGAGGCCGTAGAGCGATCATGCCGACCATTCAATTCCAGCTCAACGGCGCGGCGATTGCCGTGGATACCGATCCGGATCAGACGCTGCTCGATGTGCTGCGCGGCCGGCTTGGCATGACGGGTGCGCATTTCGGCTGCGGCGCCGGCGAATGCGGCGCCTGTCATGTCATGGTCGGTGACCGCGCCATGGCCTCCTGCGACATGCCGATGTGGTCGGTCGCGAACAAGGATGTCGTCACGGTGGAAGGCCTCGGCACCGCCGAAAGACCGCATCCGCTGCAACGCGCCTTCATCTCCGAACAGGCGATGCAATGCGGCTATTGCGTCTCGGGCATTTTGATCAGCGCGGCGGCCCTGCTCAAGCGCAATCCGTCGCCGACGGAGGCAGAAGTCAGAACGGCGCTGGACCGTAATCTGTGCCGCTGCGGGTCTCACAACCGCATGGTCCGCGCAGTGCTGCGGGCTGCCGCGGAGATGGCAACCCCATGACGTCCCCTGCCCCGAAATTACCGGTCAGCCTCGAAGCCAATCCAAGACTGTCGTCCTGGGTGCGGTTCACCGATGACGGCCGCGTGGCGATCTCGCCCGGCAAAGTCGAGATCGGCCAGGGCATCGTCACAGCGCTGGCCCAGATCGCGGCGGACGAGCTCGATGTCGATACCGCCAAGGTCGAGATGATCCGTGCCTCGACGGCGACCAGCCCGAACGAAGGTGTCACCTCCGGCAGCCTTTCGATCCAGCAATCCGGCCGCGCGCTACGACACGTTTGCGCCGAAGTGCGCCAGCGCTTCCTAGTCGCGGCATCGGAACGCCTCGGCGTCGATACCTCGCTGCTCGATGTCGATGACGGCGTGATCTCGGGCCCCGGCAATGTCAGAACCAGCTACTGGGAGCTGGCTGGTGACGTGTCTCTCGACCACGATGCCAGTACGGTCGTGCTGGCGAAGACCGTTGCCTGGCGTGCCGTCGCCGGGCATTCCGTCCAGCGCGTCGACATTCCCGACAAGTTGTTCGCGCGGCCGCGCTTCATCCATGACTCCCCGCTGCCGGGCCTGTTGCACGGACGCGTGCTGCGGCCGGACGTGTCGGGCGCCAGATTGACCGCGCTCGACGAAACGGCCGCGCGTACCATTCCCGGCCTCGTCGCGATCGCTCGCGACGGCGGTTTCGCCGGCGTGGTCGCCGACAGCGAGGCGGCGGCGGAAGCCGCGCTAAATCTCCTGCGCAAGGGCGCGACATGGTCGGCCGGCGAGCCGCTGCCCGACGGCAACGATCTGGCGGGCTTCCTGAAGAGCCAACCGGTCGAGACGACCGTCATTGACACCAGATCGGCGGTATCGACACAAAAGGCCGCGCGCGTTCTCCGCCGGCAATACATCCGCCCCTACATCGCACACGCCTCGATCGCACCGTCCTGCGCCATGGCGCGATGGGATGGCGATCGTGTCCATGTCTGGACGCATAGCCAGGGCGTCTATCTGCTGCGCGCCGATCTCGCGATCGTGCTCAAGCTGCCGGCCGAAAACATCGTCGTCGAGCACATGGAGGGGGCCGGCTGCTACGGTCACAATGCGGCCGACGATGTCGCGCTCGATGCCGTGCTGCTGGCGAAAGCGGCCGGCGGCCGGCCGGTGCGGGTGCAGTGGTCGCGCCACGACGAGATGTTCCACGCGCCGTTCGGCGCGGCGATGGCCATCGAAATCGAGGCCGACCTCGATGAGGACCATGAGATCATCGGCTGGCGCCATGCGATCTGGAGCAACGGTCACGCGGCACGGCCGGGGCGCGCGGCGCAGCCCGCGCTGCTGGCCGCATCCGAGATTGCGGCGCCCTACCCGCGCATGATCTCGACCAATCCTCCGGCCGGCAATGGCGGCGGCGGCGACCGCAACTCCATTCCGCTCTACGAGCTCCCGGCCTGGACGATCACGAGCCATCGGCTGCTGACAATGCCGGTGCGCACCTCGGCGCTGCGGACCCTCGGCGCGCAAGGCAATGTGTTCGCCATCGAATCCCTGCTCGACGAGATCGCCGCCCTGCGCGGCGAAGATCCGATCGCATTCCGCCTGCGCCATCTGCGCGACGAGCGCGCAAAGGACGTTCTCCGCACCGCAGCGCAACGCGCGCGGTGGAAGCCCGAGAGGCGATCCGGTGTCGGCCATGGCGTCGGCTTTGCGCGCTACAAGAACACGGGGGCCTATTGCGCCGCGATTGCCGAGATCGAAGGCACCGACGACATCCGCGTGAAGCGGCTGACGCTCGCGGTCGATGTCGGCGAGGCCATCAACCCGGATGGCGTGGTCAACCAGATCGAGGGTGGTGCGATCCAGGCGACCAGCTGGGTGCTCAAGGAGCGTGTCCGCTTCGACCGATCGCGCATCACATCGACCTCTTGGACCGACTATCCGATCCTGACCTTCAGCGAGGTGCCGGCGGTGGATGTCGAGATCATCCAGCGGCCGGAGATCGAGCCGGTCGGCGCCGGCGAGGCCGCACACGGCCCGGTGACGGCAGCGATCGCGAATGCCGTCTACGATTGCCTCGGCGTTCGCGTGCGCGACCTGCCGATTACGCGCGATAAAATCATTGCAGCCATGGAGCTCGCATCGTGACCACAGTGAACATCCTGAGCGGCGGCGCGGCGCAAGGCCTGGTGCGCGGCCTCACCGCGGCCTTCAAGGCGCAGACCGGCCTCGGTATCGACGGCGAGTTCGGCGCGGTCGGTCTCATGGCCGACAAGCTGCGCGCCGGCACGCCGGCCGATCTCGTCATCCTGACGCAGGCGCTCCTCGCAAAGCTTGCCGAGGAGAATCTCGTCATCCCCTCCTCGGTCGCGGATGTCGGCCGGGTCGAGACAGCGCTCGCGGTGCGCAACCGCGATCCCAAGGTGACGGCGAAGACCGAAGCCGACCTCCGCGAGGTGCTGCGCGGCGCCGACGCAATCTTCGTCCCCGACATCAAGGCATCGACAGCCGGGCAGCATGTCGCAAAGGTGCTGGATCAGCTCGGCATTGCCTATGAAGTCGCCTCGCGCCTGAAAATCTTTCCGAACGGCGCGACGGCGATGCGGGAGCTTGCGGCCTCCACCGCGCAGAGGCCGATCGGTTGTACGCAGGCGACCGAGATCATCGCGACCGACGGTATTTCGCTATCAGGATTGTTGCCGCCGGGATGCGAGCTCGTGACGATGTACACGGCCGGCGTAACGGCGCGGGCCGTACATCCGGCGGAAGCGGCCGCGCTGATCGCACTGCTGACCGGCGCAGACCGGAAGGAGCTGCGCCAGCGCATGGGCTTTACCGGCTAGATGCGGATGGCCGCGCTATTTGTGTAGCTGGGTGAGACCGGTCGGCGGACCGTCAACCGCGGTCCAGCCGCCATCGACGAACAGCGTGCTGCCGCTGACATAGCTCGCGGCGTCCGAGGCCAGATAGGCAACGGCGGTGGCGACCTCGTCGGCGCTGCTCCAACGATTGAAGACGGTGTGGCCGGCATAGAGATTGTAGATGTCGGGGCGCTGCTTGAAGGGGCCGGTCAGCGCGGTCTCGGCGATGCTCGGCGCGATCGCATTGACCCGCACGCCGGCATGGCCGACCTCGGAAGCGAAGCCCTTCACCAGCAAGCCGATCGCCGCCTTGGTCGAGCCGTAGACGCCAAGGCCGGGCTCGATGGTCACCGCGCGCACGGAGGAGCAGGCGATGATGCTGCCACCCTTCTGGGCGACCATGATGCGGCCAAAAGCCTGGAAGAACCAGACCGTGCCCTTGACGTTGAGGTTGAGGACGCGGTCGAGATCCTCTTCGGTGTAGTCGAGGATGGTTTTGCGGATGTTGAGCCCGGGGGTCGTCACGGCGATGTCGAGCCGCGAACATTTCTGCATCACGATTTTGGCCAGCGCGTTGACGTCCGCGGCGCTGGCGGCGTCACACGCAGCCGCCTCGGCCCAGCCGCCCTTGTCGCGAATGCCGGCGGCGGTCGCTTCGGCTGCGTCAAGCGCGCGATCGGCGCAGACGATTCGCGCGCCGAGCCCGGCCAGCGCCTCGGCCGACGATTTGCCGATGCCCGAGGCGGCGCCGAGCACGACGGCCGTCTTGCCGGTGAGATCGAAGAGCTTGCGATAGTCAGTCACGGACAGATTCTCCCTGTGTTGCTGCTATCCCTTGTAGCCCATCAGCAGGCGGGGCAGCCACAGCGAGAATGCGGGCACGTAAGTCACGAACATCAGAGCTGCGATCAGCGCGGCGTAGAACGGCAGGATGGTGCGCATCACCGCGCCCACGGAGATGCCCCCTATCGCGCAGCCGACGAACTGCGTCGTTCCGACCGGTGGGGTGTTGAGCCCGAGCGCGCAGTTGATCAGCATCAGCATGCCGAACTGCACGGGGTCCATGCCCGCTTTCATCGCGATCGGCAGGAAGATCGGGGTGCAGATCAGGATGGTCGCCGCCATGTCCATGAATGTGCCGAGCACGAACAGGATGACGTTGATGAGCAGGAAGATGACCCAGGGTTGCGAGGACACCTTGCTCATCAGGTCACCGGCGAAATCGGCGACCTCGTAGAGTCCCATCAAATACTGGAACATGGTGGAGACGCCGATCAGCAGCAGCACCACGCCCGTCGTCTTCACGGCTTTCGCGGCGGCGCGCAGGAAGTTCGGCAACGTCATGCTGCGGTAGATGAAGAACGTCAGCAGGATCGTATAGGTGACCGCGACGGCCGCGGATTCAGTCGCCGTGAAGACGCCGGACAGGATGCCCGCCAGGATGATGCCGACGATCAGGAGGCCGGGCAGCGCGGCCGCGAAGGAGCGGAAAACCTCGGCCCAGCCCGGGAACTTGCCGGCCGGATAGCCGCGCTTCACCGCAACCGCGTAGGCGGCAACGAGCATACACACCATCAGCACGAGCGCAGGCAGCAGGCCGGCGGCGATCAGCGCGCCGATCGAGACCTTGCCGCCGGCGGCGAGCGCATAGATGATCATGTTGTGGCTGGTCGGCATCAACGCCCCCACCAGCGAGGCGTGGGTGGTGACGTTGACGGCGTAATCGGTGTCGAACCCTTCCTTTTTCATCATCGGGATCATCACCGCGCCCATTGCCGACACGTCGGCGACGGGCGAGCCGGACACGCCGCCGAACAGCGTGCAGGCCACCACGTTCGACATGCCGAGCCCGCCGCGGATGTGCCCGACGAGATTCTTGGCGAGCTGCACGATCTTGTCGGCGACGCCGCCATGCAGCATCAGCTCACCGCTGAAGACGAAGAAGGGAATCGCGAGGAACGAAAAGATGTTCATCCCCGACATCATCTGCTGGAAGATGACGGCGACCGGCAGGCCTTCGTAGAGGATGGTGCAGATCGCAGAGAGGCCGATCGCGAAAGCGACGGGAACGCCGAGGATCAGGAAGCCGAAGAACGTGGCGCCGAGGATGATCAGTTCCATGAGGGGACGACCTCTTCGCCGCGCAGCAGAGCAATGATGTGCTCGATTGAAAAGGAGACGATCAGGACGCCGGAGGCGATCAGCGGCACGTAGCGGATGACCTCGGGCAGGCCGAGATTGGGGATCTTCACGGTCCCGACCGAGGCGCCGAGAATCCAGCCGTTATAGGCCATCGCAATGCCGAACACCGCCACCAGCAGATGGATCACAAGCTCGATCTTCTCGCGCACGCTATCCGGAAGCATCACCAGCAGGCTGTCCATGCCGATATGACCGGCATCGCGGACGCCGACGGCGGCGCCGATCAGCGTGACATAGAGGATCAGGACCAGTGCGAGGTTTTCCGTCCAGGTCGGGCTGGAGTTGAGCACGTAACGTCCGAACACCTGGTAGAAAACGATGGTGACGATGACGAGCAGTCCGGTGACGGACAGATACATCCCCACGCGAGCGACGGGAGCATTGATCCGCGACAGCAAGCCGGTGGACGGGCGTGCCGGTGCCTCCTGCTCGTGGCTTGCGACATGTGGGTCTGTCATCCCGCGTCTCCTTGGCAAAGGTCCGGTGTCACCTCGCGGCGACGCCGGACCCGATTCCGCCGTGTTTTGTTACTTCGTGTCCTGGATACGCTTGACGAGGCTCTGCAGCTTCTCGTCGCCGGCGAACTTCTGGTACACGGGCTTCATCGCGTCGACGAATTCCGCCTTGTTCGCGATCGTCACGACCTGAACGCCGGCCGCCTCGACGGTCTTGCGGGAAGCCTGCTCACGCTCGTCCCAGAGCTTGCGCATGACGGGCACCGATTCCTTGGCCGCCTTGCGGATCATCGCCTGATCCTCCTTGCTCAGCGTGTCCCAGACCGTCTTGGACATCACGAGGACTTCGGGAGCGAGCGAGTGTTCGGTGACGTTGTAGAACTTGGCGGCCTCGAAGTGACGCGAGGATTCGTAGGAGGGCCAGTTGTTCTCGGCAGCGTCCACGAGGCCGGTCTTGAGCGCGGTATAGACTTCGCCATACGGCATCGGCGTCGGGTTGGCGCCAAGGCTCTGGATCATGCCGACCCAGAGGTCGGATTGCTGGACGCGGATCTTCAGGCCCTTGAGGTCGGCGAGCGATTTGACCGGCGCCTTGACGGTGTAGATGGAGCGGGCGCCGCTGTCGTAATAGGCAAGGCCGATCAGGCCCGCGGGCGCCATGGACGCAAGGATTTCATCGCCGATCGGCCCGTCGAGGACCGTGCGCATGTGTTGCGTGTCCCGGAAGATGAATGGCAGGCACAACGCGATGGTCTCAGGCACGAAATTGTTCAACGGAGATGCGTTGATGCGCATCATGTCGAGTGCGCCGATCTTGAGCTGCTCGATGGTGTCCTTCTCGGAGCCCAGGGCGCCGTTCGGAAACACCTTCACACCGAGTTTGCCGCCACTCGCGGTTGCGAGCTGCTTGCCCATGAACTTGACGGCCTCGACGGTCGGATAATCGGCGGGGTGGATGTCGGCGGAGCGGAAATCGCGTGCGGTCGCCAGCGGCGCTGAGACCACCAGCACGGCGGCTGCAATGATACCGGTCAGTGTCTTCATCTGGGCTTCCTCCTGAGTTGATTATGTCGTTGTCGGGCAGATGCTGAGGGCCGCCTTGGGTCGCTCCACTTCAGGTGTAAAGTCAAGCGTTACAAACGCACCACCTTGGTAGGATTGCGCGGCGGAGTCGAGCGGATTTGACTGGTGGATGATCGCGGCGACGGAAAGCGCGAACTTCGTCGCGTCCTCTCCGGCGGGGGACTTGCGCGGCCGGTGCCGGCTTCCCTGTAATCCCGCCCCGCCTTCGGCCAATGCCGGATGCGAGGTGACGATGCTCGTCATATCCATGGACGTTCCTCTGGTTTTGGGCACGACCGCTATTGGTTGCGGCTTGAGGTGCGGGCGAGACGGTCGCCCCCTTGTGCGATGCGTGCTGCACGAGCGCGATATCGCCAGCGTCGTCCCTAGGGCCGGCGGCATTCTGTGTCCAAGCCAAATCCGGCATCGATCAATGCTGGAGTTGCATCGATCGGCCATGCCGTCGTTTTTCCGAATGATCCGCACCAGCCCGTTACTTGACGCCGCAGGTGGAGCCACCTCAAGATGCGCCGAAACAGAACGGACCACATCGAGGGAATGCCCATGCCGCGGAAGCTGATCGATATTTCCGTGCCGCTCAGAAACGACGTGACGGCCGATCCACCGGGCAATCACCCGACGATCCACTACATCGATCACCAGCAGGACCTGCCGCGCATGCTGCAGTTTTTCAACGGCCTCAAAGCGCAGGATTTGCCTGACGGACAGGGCTGGGCCGTCGAGCAGGTCTCGCTGTCGACCCACAACGGCACGCATCTCGATGCGCCCTGGCACTTCCATCCGACCATGAATCGCGGCGAGCGGTCATGGACGATCGACGAGGTGCCGCTGGAGTGGTGTTTTCAACCCGGCGTGAAGCTCGACTTCCGGCACCTCGCGGATGGTTATGTTGCCACCGCCGACGACGTCGAGAAGGAGCTGAAGCGGATCGGGCACACGCTGTCGCCGCTGGAGATCGTCGTCGTCAACACCAGCGCCGGCGCAAAGTTCGGCCAGGCGGATTACGTCAATTCCGGCTGCGGCATGGGCTATGAGGCCACCATGTACCTGCTCGGACGCGGCGTGCGGCTGGCCGGCACCGACGGCTGGAGCTGGGACGCGCCGTTCGTCTACACCGCCAGGAAATATGCAGAAACGAAAAATGCCGGCCTGATCTGGGAAGGTCACAAGGCGGGCCGGCACATCGGCTATTGCCATCTCGAGAAGCTGCACAATCTCGATCAATTGCCCTCGACCGGGTTCACGGTCTCATGCTTTCCGGTGAAGATCGAGCGCGCCTCCGCAGGCTGGACCCGCGCCGTCGCAATCATCGACGACTAGATCGTATCACTCGCCGTCGAGGCCGCTCTCGGCGAGTTCGCGCAGCGCATCCGTATCCAGCACGACGATGGCGCCGTGCTCGAGGCGAACCCAGTTGCGACCGGCCCAGGCGCGCAATTGCTTGTTGATGCTCTCGCGCGTCATCCCCACCATCTCGCTGATCTCCTGCTGCGTGATGGCGAGAGTGCCGCTGCCGGAGTCGAACTTACGCTCCTCGGTGAGACCGAGCAGCGCGCTCGCGAGGCGGCCAGGCAGATTCTGCAGGATCACCTGCTCGACCTGCTGGCTGGTCCAGCGCAGCCGTGCGCAGAGGAGCTCGATGAACTTCATCGCCAGCGCCGGCTGACTTTTTACGAACGGCAGGAAGTCGCGGCGGTCGATGATGTAGAGCTCGCAATTGGTGTTGGCGGTCGCATCCGCCGAACGCGGCGCACCATCGAGAACCGCAATCTCGCCAAAAATCTCTCCGGGACCGATCAGATTGAGAATGGCATTCCGTCCGTCGGGAGAAGAAGAGGATATCTTCACCGTCCCCGTGATCACCGCGAACAGATTGTTGCCGGGATCGCCCTTGGCGGCGATCGTCGCACCGCGCTTCACCGTGGTGTGCTTGGCATAGCGGCAGAGCTGGTCGAGAGCGTCCGGCTCCAGATCCGCGAAGATCGGATGCTTGCGCAGGACCGATAATTTATTACCCGCCGCTTGTCGGGGGTCGCCGGTCTTGTCCTGAGGCACGCCGCTGGGCTCCTAAGACTGCGAGGCACTGGAGTTCCTGCGTAGTCAGTGTTGCCCGGCTTTTCAACCGGAAAGCATGCATGTGTGCTTTTAGGCAAATGCGGCGAAAATGCTGCCGCCCGCCTGGAAGCCGGCATCCGAAGGATGCGTCGATGCGTCCCGGTCGATGCAGAGTTGCAGGCACCGCACGTCGCGATTGCGTTGAGGCGCTGCCCAGCGGCGAGGAGCCGGCCGGCGAGCGTCGGCGGGTGCAGGTCAGATGAGGGTTCCGATCGGGAGCGTCAGCGCCTGGAATCCGAATCGAGCCGGCCTGCGCTGGTTTGTCGGTCTGCCCACGCCAAGGCGGCGGCGAAAGTGACAAAGATCGCAACGACGACGATGGTCATCAGCAATGCGTCAGCCGGCATCATGCTCCTCCCGGATTTGTTTGAGGGCATTATTTGTGGCCGGCGGCTGGCGTCATTGATCAGGATCAAAAATCCGAGAGCGTTGTGGAAAGCCAGTCAGGCGGCGGCCAGGGCCTCGACGCGTGCCGGGTCGAGCAGGCTGATGCCGCCGTGAATGATCTCGATCGTGCCGTGGCGTTCAAGCTTGGTGAAGGTGCGACTGACGGTTTCGATGGTCAGGCCGAGATAGTCGGCGATGTCCTGGCGGCTCATGGGAAGTGGAACCGTGTCGGACGGCCCCTTGAGCGCTAACAGTCGCTCGCGCCAGCCGAGCAGGAAGCTTGCGACCTTCTCGTCCGCCGAGCGGCGGCCGAGAAGGACCATATGGTCGCGGGCCTGACTCAACTCGCGAATGGCCAGCTCGTTGATCCGCCTGAGCAGTTGCGGACGATCCTCGATGAAACGGCCAAAAGGCGCCTTCGCAAACTGGCACACGGTCACCATGCCGATTGCATCGGCCGAGAAATTGTGGCGGCCGGACAGATTCATCCCCAGGAAATCGCCGGGCAGGGCAAAGCCCACGATCTGCCGCCGGCCGTCGGGCAGCAGCTTGTACAGCCGCATCACGCCTTCGAGGACGTTGTAGAACGATGTGGTGATGTCCTCCTCGGAGAACACCGTCTCGCCCGAAGAAAAATGGACGCGGCGGCCAAGATGCTCGAATTCCCTGAGCTCGGCCGCATCCAGCGACGAACAGACCGCCGATCCGCGCACGGCACAATCGCTGCAAACATGCCCGTTCGGCTCAGTCGTGACCACGGAAGGCTTCATCCACCGCTCCTAGCGTCTGCCCAGCTCCGCCCCCCGGCCGAGTCCGCCACGCGCGCTTGCATTTTACTGCGCCGTCAGAAACGCAATTGACCCAGATCAATCCTGGCGGGCCTCTCCACCCTATCCTGCGCCGAAAGTTCGTCGGGACCCCGCCTTCCATGTTTCAGCACGCGCTCCGCCAGGGCCTGATTGGCCTCTTCCTGATCACGCCTGCGCTGGCGGCCCCGACCGCCGAGCAACGCGGCAAGGCCTTTGCGCGGGCCAATTGCGCCCGCTGCCACGCAATCGACCGGGTTTCGAAGAGCCCTCTCAGCATTGCGCCACCGTTGCGCACGCTGCACAACCGTTATCCGATCGACAGCCTGGAGGAGGCACTGGCCGAAGGTATCTCGACCGGCCACGCCGACATGCCGACCTTCGAGCTCAATCCGGACCAGATCCACGACCTGCTGTCCTACCTGAAGACGCTGGAATAGCCGGCCCTCACACCGCCTGCACGGTCCAGCCGATCAGCTCCCGGGCGATGCGGGCAAAGGCCGTGTCGAACGCTACGACGGCGGCGGCCGGCTCGACCTTGTCGAGCTTCTCGCTGCTCTCGACGAGGCGGGACGCGACGACTTTGCCGTTCTTGTCGACGATCCGCGCCGACAGTTCGATCTCGACCCTTGTCTCGCCGTCAGTGGCAATTCGAAAGCGCCTGATGTCGATCAGAAGCTGGTAGTCCGCCTGGCCGAGATCGCTGGTGCGCAGCGGTGCGTGGGCGATGTCGTAGTTCTCAAAGCTGTCGATCAGCCGCGCCTGCACCAGCTTTGGAATGCTGTCGGCCCAGAGGAAATCGGCAAAGCCCGGATTGTCCCCGCTGGGCGCGAACAGCATGCGCTGGGTCTGGAGCATCGCGACCGCGGTCGGCTCGGGGATGGCCAGCGACGCGGAGAGCGTCTTGCCGGCCGGTCCGAGATTCTGCGGCGTGCGCAGGTCGTAGGTGATCTTCTGCGCCGGCGTCCCGCCGCCGGTCATCTTCTCAAGCCCCGCCAGAATGCCGTCGATCTTGCCGGTGTTGCGCGCCAAACCATCGGAAAACGTCTTGAGATTGGCGATCGTGTCCTTCAGTGGGCCGGAATTGTCCTCCAGCACGGTGTCAACGCGCCTCAGCGCATCGCGCGCGGCCTGCGTCATGCTCTGGCCTGCACCGGCCTCGGCGATCAGAGTCAGCGGCTCGCCGGACTTGGCGACGATCATGCCGCCCTCCAACGTAACCACCGGCACGCCGGTCAGTCCCTGGAAATCGAGCCCGACCTTGGTGTCGGTGCGCACCGGCGTCGTCGCAGCAACGGAGATCGTGGCGTTGACAAATCGCGGATTGTCCGGCGCAAGGCCAAGCTGCGTCACCTCGCCGACGCGGATGCCGTTGAAGAGCACGCCGGCACCCACCAAGAGCCCCGGCACCGGGCCCTGGAATTGCACATGATAGTTCGTGCGCGGCCCGATGCCGCCGGTGTTGTTCAGCCAGTAGACGAAGCCGAACATCGCGAGGATCGCGGCCAGCACGAAGGTGCCGATCAGCACGTAGGGAGCGCGGGTTTCCATGTCTTATCTCATCTCGTGTTGCAGCATCTGCGAGCGCTTGCCGTGGAAGTAGGCGCGCACCCAGGGATGCTCGGATTGCAGCAGTTCGCGCATCGGGCCAATCGCGACGATCTTGCCGTCGGCAAGCGCGGCGACGCGGTCGCAGACCGTGGTCAGGCTTGCAAGGTCATGCGTGACCATGAACACGGTGAGGCCCAGGGTCTTTTGCAGGGTCCCGATCAGCGCATCGAAATCGCCGGCGGCGATCGGATCGAGGCCGGAGGTCGGCTCGTCCAGGAACAGGATCGGCGGATCGAGCGCGAGCGCGCGCGCCAGCGCCACGCGCTTGGTCATGCCGCCGGACAGCTCGGCCGGATATTTGTCGGCATCCTGCGCGCGCAGCCCGACCATCTCGAGCTTGGCGATTGCGATCTCGTCCATCAGCTCCTGCGACAGCACCAGATTTTCGCGCAGCGGAAACTGGACGTTCTGGCGGACCGTCAGCGAGGAGAACAGCGCGCCCTGCTGGAACAGGATGCCCCATGTCGTGGCCGCGCCTTGCGTGCGGCCGCCGATCTCGTGCCCCATGACCTCGATGGTGCCGCTTCGACGCGGGATCAGGCCGATGATGGTCCGCATCAGCACTGATTTCCCGCCGCCGGATGCCCCCACCAAGCCGAGGATCTCGCCCTTGCGGACATTGAGCGACAGCTGGTCGAGCACGGTCTGGCGGCCGAAGCCGACCACGAGGTCGCGGACGCGGATCGCGAACTCTTCTTGCGATTGCTCCATCGTCACATTCCGATCGAGGCGAAGAAGATCGCGAACAGGCCGTCGAGCACGATCACCAGGAAGATCGACTTCACCACCGACGTCGTGGTCTGCCGTCCCAGCGACTCGGCGCTGCCCTTGACACGCAATCCCTCGCTACAGGCGACGATCCCGATTACCAGCGCCATGAACGGTGCTTTCAGGATGCCCACCTCGAAATGGGTGACGGAAATCGCCTCATGCAGCCGCGCGATGTAGATTGCGGGCGCCATGCCGCCGTAGAATTGGGCGACCAGTCCTCCGCCATAGAGTGCGGCAATCGAGCCGATGAAGGCCAGGATCGGCAGCGCGATGACCAGGGCTGCCACTCGCGGCAGAATCAACACGTGGACGGGGTCGAGCCCCATGGTCGAGAGCGCGTCGATTTCCTCGCGCATCTTCATCGAGCCGAGCTCGGCCGTGTAGGCGCTTCCCGAACGTCCCGCGACCATGATGGCGACGATCAGAACGCCGAGCTCGCGCAGCACCAGGATGCCGACCATGTCGACAGTGTACGACTCCGCGCCGAACCTGCGGAAATGGAAGAACCCCTGCTGGGCAATGATGGCGCCGATCAGGAAGGTGATCAGCACGACGATGGGGATCGCCTGCCAGCCGATGCGATAGAGCTGATAGACCAGCGACGTCAGCCGCAGCGACCGCGGCCGACGCAGCACGCCCCCCACCGCCATGAACAACGCGCCCAGCATTTGAAGAAAGATCGTGATGTCTTCACGTGCGCCGACTGTGGACTTACCGAGATCCCCGAGCCTGAGCAGAACCGGATTTGGCGCTGCTGCCGGCGCCGGCGTATGACGGTTAACCTGGCGCACTTCGTCCATCAGGCCGCTGAAATGATCGGCCACGCCGACGAATTCAGCCGACCTGCCTGACGAGGCGGCCCGGCGCGACAGTTTCTCCAGGACCCAGGCGCCGAGCGTGTCGAGCGCACTGACGCCCGACATGTCCAGCGTCACGGCCCTGGATCGATCGACATCAGCCCCGACTGAACGGGACAGCGTCTCGAGCGTCGTCACATTCGCTGCGGTCCAGGACCCTTCCGGGCGCAATTTCAGCACATCGCCGGATGGCGTTGTCAGCAACAGCGGTTCGGAGTTCACGCTTCCACCTCATCGGGACAATTGGTCCCCATTCAGCCGCCAGTTCTAGGCCAGCATGTGGCGGCGGGATTGACCTGTCTCAAGAGCATGACCACGCCCGCCCCCTTGACGCAAATCAAGCGCAATCGCGCCGGCGGACCTTAGGTTCGCTCTATTCAATGGAGAGATCAAATCCATGTTTGACAGCGACAGGATGAGCGAAGAACTTCGGATCCTGAAGGTGGATGTCACGCGCCTGCTGAGCACGGCCGGCGAGGAGATGTTCGAGAGCTCGAAAGACCGTGCCGAGGCCCTGGCCGACCAGATCAAGGCCGCACTTGCCGAACTCGGCGAAACCGTCAGCGACGAGCAGGAGCAGCTTCAGGGCCTCATCGCGGAGCGTCCGATGACATCGCTTGCCTCCGCTTTCGCGCTCGGCGTCGTCGTCGGCTTCATGCTGAGGAGACACTAGGTGAATACGGAGAATGTCGTCAAACATCTGCGCGTGCTGTGGCGCACCGACAGGATCATCGCGGACATCAGGCTGCGCCATCTCCTGGTCGGCCTCGGCCTGCGCGCCTTCGCGGCCTTGATCGCGGCGTTCGGGCTTCTGATGCTGGAGCTGTCGGCCTATTTCGCGCTGGTCCAGATCTGGAGCGCCATCGCGGCGGCGGCCATTCTCGGCACGGTCAATTTCGCCATCGCGGCAGTTCTCTTCGTCATCGCCGGCCGTGCTCCGTCCGGTCGCGACATCGAGCTCGCCAACGAAATTCACGGCGCATCCATCGAGGCCCTTCAGCTCGAGGCGCGCGCGCTCCAGGCCCAGGTGTCCGGCGCGGTGCATCATCCGCTAAGCACGGTTGTGCCGGTGCTGGTGCCGCTGATCGCGATCATCGCCAAGAGCCTGCGAAAATCGGTCAAGGAGAGCGCCGCCGCATCGACGGAATCGCGCTCCTAGCCGGCGGGCTCAAAGCTTCAGCCGGACGTCGCAGATGTCATGCTCGGCCGGATCCGGCTTCACTTCGAAACCGAGCTGCCGGCACATTTCGAGCATTACGGTGTTCTCCTTGAGCACGTCGCCCGATATGGTCTTCAGTCCTTCCGACCTCGCATAGTCGATGATCAGCTGCATCAGGGCCCATCCGAGCCCCCTGCCCTTGAGATCGGACCGCAGCAGGATCGCGTATTCGCCGCTCTCGTAGATCGAATCCGAATGGAGGCGGACCACGCCAACCATCTCGCCGGTCGCCTCGTCGAATGCGATGAAGGCCATCGCGCGAGCGTAGTCGAGCTGGGTCAGGCGCGCGATGAACTCGTGGGTGAACTCCTTCATCGGCGCAAAGAAGCGCAAGCGAAGGTCGTGAGGTGTCACATGACGCAGGAACGCGTGGATGGTCGGCTCGTCGTCGGGGCGCAATGGCCGCGCGAAGATGCGCCAATCGTCCTTGAGCTTGAGGCGGCGCTCCCATTGCGAGGGATAGGCGCGAACGGCGAAATTGGCGGGGCCCGAGCCGGCAAACTTCCGCTGCGACGGCCCCACCGCGACGCGGGCGTCGACTGCCGTCACCCCGGTCTCATCGGCGAGCAACGGGTTGATGTCGAACTCGCGGATTTCTGGGATGTCGGCGGCCATCTGTGCCAGCTTGACCAGCACCATGGCGACCGCGTCGGGCTTCACCGCCGGCACGTCCCGGTAGGCGCGAAGCAGCCGTGACACGCGCGTGCGGTCGATCAGGTCGCGGGCGAGTTGCAGATCGAGCGGCGGCAGCGCGAGCGCCCTGTCATTGATGATCTCCACCGCCGTTCCGCCCCGGCCGAAGACCACGACGGTGCCGAAGGTGGGGTCGTCGGCAAGACCGAGGATCAGTTCGCGCGCCTTTGCCTTGACGACCATCGCCTGCACGATGACGCCGCCGATACGGGCCTCAGGCCGCAGCTTCCTAGCCCGGGCGAGAATGTCGGAGACCGCCGTACGCACCGCCTCCGGCGTCGTCAGGTTGAGTACGACGCCGCCGACATCGGATTTGTGCACGATGTCGCGCGACATGATCTTCAGCACCACGGTCCCGCCTTGCGCAAATATCTCGTTTGCATAGGCCACGGCCTGCTCGACATCACCGGCGGCATAGGTCGGCACCATTGCGATGTCGTAGGATTCGAGCAGGTGCTTGATCTCGACAGGCTCGAGCCATTGGCGGCCATCAGCAATCGCCGCAGCGACGATCTGCTTGGCAGCCCGGGCGTCTGGTACGAACGTGTCGGGCATCGCGGGAGGAACCTGGCTCAGTTCCTCGACCACTTCGCGGTGGCGGACCAGATGCATGAAACCGCGAACCGCATCATCCTCGGTCGGGTAGTTCGGAATGCCCGCGCCGGAGAGCGTCTGAATGATCGGCTGATTGGCCCCGATCCAGGCGGCAAGCACTGGCTTTGCCCAACTGCGGTGCTGCTGGCGATATTTGCCGACGAGCTCCGTCACGGTCGTCGCGATGTCGGCAGCCGAGGCGATCGCCGTCTGCACGTTGAGAACGAGAACGGCGTCATTGTCGGGGTCGGCGAGCAGCGCCTCAAGCGCCGCCGCGTAGCGCGGTGCATCGGCATCGCCCACGATGTCGACGGGATTTGCGCCGGACCAGGTCGGCGGCAGCACGGCATCGAGTTTCTTACGGGTATCCACCGATATGGACGCCGGAATTCCGCCGAGCTCGACCAATCGATCGACGGCAAGGACGCCGATGCCGCCGCCATTGGTCAGGATGGCGAGCCGTTTTCCCGCCGGAGATTCGACCCGGCCGAGCGTCTCGGCGCAGTCGAACAGCTCGCGCAGATCGGAGACGCGCAGGACGCCAGCACGGCGGAATGCCGCGTCGTAGACGGCATCGGCGCCCGCGAGCGCGCCGGTATGGGTCGCGGCCGCCTTCGCGCCCTGCGCCATGCGGCCGGATTTCACCACGACGACCGGCTTCACCCGCGCAGCAGCGCGCGCCGCCGACATGAATTTGCGCGCGTCCTTGATCGCCTCGATATAGAGCAGGATCGCGCGGGTCTTGTGATCCATCGCGAAATAGTCGAGCAGATCGGCAATATCGACGTCGATCTGATCGCCGATCGAGACGATGCCGGAGAAGCCGACCCCGCGCTGCGCGGCCCAGTCCACCATGCCGGCGGCGATCGCGCCCGATTGCGAAATCAGCGCGAGATTTCCGGCCGCCGGCATGTGCGCGGCGAAACTGGCATTGAGGCTCACCCCCGGCATCATGATGCCGAGACAGTTCGGCCCGATCAGCCGCATGCCGTATTTGCGGGCCGCGGCGACCGCGGCCTCGTGCAGCGATCCCGGTCCATGACCGAGTCCGGCCGAGACGATCAGCGCGCCCGCCGAGCCGAGCCGCCCGGCCTGATCGATGATGCCCGGAACCTCCCGCGCCGGCGCGGTGATGACCACGAGCTCGGGCACGAACGGAAGCTTATCGAGGGTGCCCACCGCGGCAACGCCGCCGATCTCGGCATGGCGCGGATTAACAAGGCCGAACTGTCCCGTGAATTCAGCCTTGTGAATGTTCTCCAGAACGGCGCGCCCCACCGAGACCGGACGGGCGCTCGCCCCGACAAGCGCAACCGAACGCGGCGACAGCAGATTCTTCAGGCGATAGGTCGACATGAATGCAAATGCGCCCCGTCGGTCGCGGTTCCGATGGATGAAGGATCAGGCCGGAGAGCTGGCAGCGAGCCTAGTGCGAGATCATAACCCAGCACGGTGGCTGGCCAATGACGGTCTTTGTCACACCACCCCAGACGATCTCGTTCAGCCGCGAATGATGATAGGCGCCCATCACGATCGCATCGATGGCGTGGGACTTCGCCCAGCTTCCGAGCACCTTGCCGATCGAGCTGCCGCTGCCTTTCGCGGTTTCGAACGAGGCGTGGACACCGTGTTCCCTGAGATGGTCGACCAGAGCAGTTCCCGATTGCGCCATCGCGTCGGTGTTGTCGTCGGTCACGGTCACCACGCAGACCGAGGCCGCGGCCTGAAGGATCGGCATCGCGTCGCCGACCGCCCGTGCCGCGCGCGCGGAGTGATCCCAGGCGATCATGACATTCTCGAATTCCGGTCGCAGCTCGTCCACATGCTGTTCCGGGCACAGCAGTAGTGGCCGCCCGGATTCGAACAGAAAGGTCTCGATGATGTGCTCGGTTCGGCTGTCATGCGGCTTCACGGGGACCAGCGTGAGATCGCTGAAACGCGCATGTTCGGCCAGGACCGACGCGATCTGGTCTGCCGGCACCTTGCCCGATCGGCTTTGGGCGCGAACGCTGGCACGGGACGTTGCCGCGGCGAAGGCATTCAGGAGTTGCTGCATGTCGCCCGCTCCGGCAGCCCCTTTTGCCTCGGCGGCATCCGGATCATCGGGGAGCATCACCTTCGGTCGCACGAAAGCATCTTCCTCCAGCGCAAGCGCAGTGATCCTGGCGCCGAGGTCGGCGGCGACGGCCACGCATTTCTCGATCGCGGCGAGCGCCGGCCCGCGCGGCTGGCCGACAAGCGGCAGAAAGACGTCCTTGATGGGCATCGCGATTCTCCTTGCCCGCCAGAATAGGCCGGCCTTTCGTCGGGACGCTTGATCCTCGTCAAGCCCGGGGAACCGTCCGGCCGGCAAAGGCAGACATTGACGGAAGTCAAGGACTGGCCGCGCGCTCCCATTCTATGGATAGTTCGATCGGAGCGGTTCGCCCCGGAGAGACTGATGCGTGCGATGGTTTTGGCTGCCCCGCGAGCGCGGCTCCGGATGGAGGAGCGCCCGGATCCAATCCCGGGCGAAGGTCAGATCCGGGTGAAAGTCAGCGCTTGCGGCGTCTGCCGGACCGATCTTCACGTCGTCGACGCCGAACTGCCCGACATCCGCTATCCCATCGTACCCGGCCATGAAATCGTCGGCCACATCGATCTCATCGGCCCCAATGTCGCAACGCATGCGCGGGGTGACCGGGTCGGTATTCCCTGGCTCGGGTTCACCTGCGGAAGCTGCCGGTTCTGCCGGGAGGGTATGGAGAACCTCTGCGACCGCCCGCTTTTCACCGGCTATACGCGCGACGGTGGCTATGCGACGCACGCAATCGCCGATGCACGCTATGCCTTTCCGCTCGGCGAAGCCGGCGACGACGTGGCCCTCGCTCCTCTGCTGTGCGCAGGCCTGATCGGCTGGCGTTCCCTGGTCCTGGCCGGCCAGGCAGAGAGGCTCGGCATCTACGGCTTCGGCGCCGCCGGACACATCATCGCGCAGGTCGCAGTCTGGCAGGGGCGATCAGTCCATGCGTTTACGCGGCGCGGCGATATGGCCGCACAGGACCTCGCCCGCCGGCTTGGCGCCGTCTGGGCGGGTGCTTCCGACGACATGCCCGACACGCCGCTCGACGCGGCCATCATCTATGCTCCCGCCGGCGAGCTCGTGCCGGCCGCGTTGCGCGCCGTACGGAAGGGTGGCCGCGTGGTCTGCGCCGGTATCCATATGAGCGACATCCCGAGTTTTCCGTACGATTTGCTCTGGCAGGAACGGCAGCTGGTCTCCGTTGCCAATCTCACCCGACAGGACGGCCTCGATTTTCTCAGGATCGCTCCGCAGGCGGGCGTGCGCACCGAGACGACCGCATTCCCGCTCGATCAGGCCAACGAAGTCCTGGAGATGCTACGGAACGGACAGATTCTCGGCGCCGCCGTGCTCAGGCCCTGACCGTATCCCGGGACACCAGCTTCGATGACAGGCGAAACGGCCGCCCAGGAACGGATCTTCAAGGTGCTCTGCGCGCATCCCGGCGTGACGCGGATCGACACGCATGCCGCATCGGTCTTTCTCGACGGGCCGCGTGCGTTGAAAATCAAGCGGGCTGTCCGGTTTCCGTTCCTCGACTATTCGACGCTCGAGAAACGCAAGGCGGCCTGCGAAGAGGAGATCCGCATCAACCGGCCGCTGGCGCCGCAGATCTATCACCGCGTCGTGGCGATCACCCAAGAGCCGGACGGATCGCTGAAGATCGACGGCCGAGGCCAGCCGGTCGAGTATGCGGTCGACATGTCCCGCTTCGACGAAAGCCGGACGCTGGATCATCTGGCGAAGGCGGGCCCGCTGGATGCAAACCTCGCCTCGGCTGCCGCTGACGCCATCGCGGCGTCACATGAGGCAGCGCCTCGCGCCGACGGCGCGGCATGGGCTTCCTCCATCTCCGGCCTCATCGACGGAAACAGCAACGGTCTGCGGAAAGGCCATCATCTCGAAGCCGAAGAGATCGAGCTGCTCGGCCAGGCCTCGCACGCAATGTTCGTGCGTCTGCGGCCGCTGCTCGAAGAACGCGGCCGTCAGGGATTCGTGCGCCGCTGCCACGGCGACCTGCATCTTGCGAATATCGTCTCGATCGACGACCAGCCGGTCCTGTTCGACGCCATCGAGTTCGATGCGGGAATCGCAACTATCGACGTGCTCTACGACCTCGCCTTCACGCTGATGGATCTGCTGCACCACGATCAACCACGCGCAGCCAATATCGTCCTGAACCGGTACCTTGCCGCCACGCCGCCGGAAAATCTCGACGCGCTCTCGACCTTTCCGCTGTTCATGTCCATTCGCGCAGCGATCCGCGCCCAGGTGACACTGGCACGGCTGGCGCGGCCCGAGGCCCACCAGACCGGAATTCTGCACGAGGCCCGCCGTTATTTCGACCTTGCCCGGGCTCTGATCCATCCCCCCGCCCCGTGCCTGATTGCGGTCGGCGGACTTTCGGGCACCGGAAAATCCGCCCTCGCGCGCGCGCTGGCACCCGGCGTCGCGCCGCAACCGGGAGCCGTCGTGCTGCGCAGCGACGTCATTCGCAAGCAGCTGTTTCGGGTGGAATACACCCACCGCCTGCCGCCGTCCACGTACCGGCCTGAGGTCACGGCACGCATCTACGAGGTGCTGGTGCAGCGTGCCCGGCAGGTGCTGGCGCAAGGTCACTCCACTATCGTCGATGCCGTATTCGCAAGCGAGTCCGAACGGGACGAGCTGGCCGCCATGGCCCGCGAATGCAACGTGCCGCTGAGCGGACTATTCCTCGTCGCGGACCTTGCGACTCGTCAAGCGCGCATCGGCGGCCGCCAAGGCGATGCCTCCGACGCCACGCAGGAGGTTGCTGCGCAGCAAGAGCACTATAATATCGGCCATGTCGGTTGGGCGACCATCGATGCATCCAGAACACAAGAGCAGACGCTCCAGCGCTGCCGGGACGCGATCGCACGGCAAATAAGGCAATCTGATTGACGCGGGCAAGGATGTCGCGACCCACCACGAGTTCGACCGCTGCCGCGCGCGCCAAGCCGTCGACGCGGCGCAACACCCTGCCCGGCCGCCTCAGCCCCGGCATGGCCTGTGATACGGCGTTCCGGATCATCGCCCGCCGCCACCTCGGTGCCGTCCTCGCCCAGCACGACGGCACATGCCGCGGCGATCCGGAGGCGCTGCACGAGATCCGGATCGCGCTGACACATCTGCGCACCGCCATCCGTTTCTTCTCACCCATGGTCGATGACGGGTTACGGCTGCAGGTCTGGACCGAGTTGAAGTGGCTGAACAGCCAGCTCGGCATGGTGCGCGACCTCGACGTGGCGATCGATCGGGTCATCGCCGAGAGCGACGGCGAGCTCGACGTCATTGCCGAGCTTCAGCACTGGACCGAGAAGCGCGCCGAGAGCCACCGCCTGCTTACGCGCGCGCTGCAGTCTGCGCGGTATCGCCGCCTGGTCGAGCAGACCTCAGGCTGGATCGAGAGCGGTCCCTGGTCGACCCGGCGCAGCAAGGAAGCCGTCAGGCTACGCCGCTGCCCGCTCACCGAGCACGCGACGGCGCGGCTGACCGAGTGGGAACAGACGCTGCTCAAGAAGGCCCGGAAGCTGCGCAAGCTCGACGTCGAGAAACGACACAAGCTGCGGCTGCTCAACAAGCGAATGACCTATTCGATCGAGTCGCTCGAGGATCTGTTCACCGATGACGCCCTGACGAAGCAAAAATCCCTCCTCAAGCAATTGCGCAAGGCGCAAAAGTCCCTCGGGCAAATGAACGACGACGCGCGGGGCCAGGCGTTGGCAGCATCGCTGAACGGTGCCGGGCCCGCAGCGGGTATCCGTTTCCACGACCGCAAGCGGGAAAAGAAGCTGTTGCGAGCCGCCTCGGCAGCCTACCGGAAACTGGACAAGGCCAAGCCGTTCCGCTCGTCAGACCTCGCGCCGAATGCGGAGCCCGAGGATTAAGTGTGGACGTAGTCTCCCGGCGCATCGGACAGACCGCCAACGCCCCCGACACCGATCGACGGCGGATCGCAGGGTGCGCCTGAGCGCGCCGCCAGCCATTGGGTCCATTCCGGCCACCACGATCCCTCAACATGCGGCGCCAGCTTCAGCCACTCGTCCGGGCCGACATAGGACGCGTCCGCGGCCTTGGTCATCACCTGATATTTGTGCCCGGGCTGATCGGGCGGCGCGACGACGCCGGCGTTATGGCCACCGCTGGTCAACAGAAACGTTACGTCCGCATCAGCCTGATAGTGGATCTTGTAGACGGATCGCCATGGCGCCACGTGGTCGGCGAGCGTGCCAACCACGAACATCGGCGTATGAATGTCGGAGAGCGAGACGCTCCTGCCTTCGACCCCATAGCGGCCTTCGGCCAGGTCGTTGTCGAGAAACAGCTTGCGCAGATATTCCGAGTGCATGCGGTAAGGCAGTCGCGTGGCGTCGGCGTTCCAGGCCATCAGATCACTCGGTGGCGTCGCCTCGCCCATCAGATAATCGCGCGACAGCCGCGACCAAACCAGATCGTTGGAACGCAACAGCGCGAACGCGCCGGCCATCTGCGACGTGTCGAGATAGCCGCGCTGCCACATCATGTCCTCGAGGAATGCGACCTGGCTCTCATTGATGAAGAGCGTCAATTCGCCGGCCTCCGTGAAGTCGGTCTGGGCAGCGAGGAGCGTGATGGTGTCGAGCCGTCCGTCGTCGTCGCGCGCCATGGCCGCGGCGGCGATCGACAGCAATGTGCCGCCCAGGCAATAGCCGAGCGCGTGGGTTTTCCGACCTGGCATGATCCGGCCGATCATGTCCAATGCCGCCATCACGCCCTGCTTGCGATAATCGTCAAAGGCAACATCCCGGTCCTTCGCGTCCGGATTGCGCCAGGAGATCGCGAACACGGTGAAGCCCTGACCGGTCAGATATTTGACCAGGGAGTTCTGCGGCGACAGGTCGAGGATGTAGTACTTCATGATCCAGGCCGGGACGATCAGGATCGGCTCGGGTCGCACCTGCGCGGTTGTCGGATGGTACTGGATCAGCTCCATCAGATCGTTGCGGTAGACGATCTTGCCGGGCGAGGATGCTACCGTCTTGCCGACGACAAATTGCTCATCCCCACCCGGCTTCGAGGCGGACAGCATGTGCATCAGGTCGCTGCACCAGTTCTGCCAACCAAACACGAAATTCTCTCCGCCGCTCCGAACCGCCTTTTCCAGAACCTGCGGATTGGTGGCCGCGAAATTCGACGGCGCCAGCATGTCGAGCATCTGCCGCACCGAGAACTCGACGATGGCTTCGTTCGCGTGCGATACGCCACGCACGCCGGTCGTCGCATCGTGCCACCAGCGCTCCGTGAGCAGAAATCCCTGCGCCAGCAGATTGAAGGGCGCGGCCTCCCATTGCGGGTCCTTGAAGCGGCGATCGCGTCCCTTCGGCTCAATCACGGACCACGGCTTTTGCCATGTCGCGTGCGCGGCAGCTTCCAGGAACCGGCCTGTATCGCGAAGAATGTTGCGGGACATCTGCATCTGGCGCTCCGGCGCCGCAGCAAGATGCGAACTCCAATCGAGCCAGGCCAGCGACAACGCCACAGGCGAAATTCCGCCGGTGAACCGCGCCAACGTCGCATGAAACGCGCGGTCGAGCGGGTATGGCTCCGATGCAGGCAGGGCATTGGCGACGACCGGCTTCTCCGGGGTCCTTTCGGGGGGCGTCACAGAGGTTTCGGCGACCGGATTGGCAGCGAGAGACTGCGGCGGCTCATCGGCCCGCGGAAATATCTTCACGACGCTCATGGCTGAATGGTCCTGCGGGCTTCTGTTCTACGTCGGCAGCAGGATATGTGGACGCTTTCGACACGCGTTGAGCTGCATCAAATCCCGGTACGGATCACAATTCCTCAACCAGGGAGAAACGGCTCGGATCCCTTGACCTGAGTCAAACCACACCCCGACGGCCGCGCTAGGTTTGCGCATCGAAATTTGACAAGCCAGCGGAGTCTTCCATGCGCGCCCACCAGATCATGACCCGGTCGGTCATTTCGGTCACCCCCGACACCAGCATCGTCGAGGCGGCGAACATCATGCTGAAGCGGCACGTCAGCGGCCTCACGGTGGTTAACGACACCGGCAAACTCGTTGGTGTCGTCTCGGAAGGAGATTTCATCCGCCGCAGCGAAATCGGCACCGGGCGCAAGCGGGGGCGCTGGTTGCGGTTCATCCTCGGTCCGGGCAAATCGGCCAGCGACTTCGTCCACGAGCACGGCCGCAAGGTCTCGGAGGTGATGACCGCCTCGCCCGTGACCATCACCGAGGATACGGCGCTCGCCGAGATCGTCGATCACATGGAACGGAACAACGTGAAGCGCCTGCCGGTGGTCCGCGGCGACAAAGTCGTCGGGATCGTGTCCCGCGCCAACCTTTTGCAGGCGGTCGCAGGGCTCGCCCGCGAGGTGCCGGATCCCACGGCTGATGACGATCACATTCGCAGCCGCATCATCGATACCATGGAGAAGAATGACTGGTGCCCATTCGGACTCAACGTCATTGTCCGCGACGGCATCGTCCACCTCAGCGGCGTCATTACCGAAGAACGTTCGCGGCAGGCCGCAATCGTCGCTGCGGAGAACGTCGAGGGCGTGAAGAAGGTGCACGACCATCTGTGCTGGGTCGACACCATGTCCGGCGTCTATTTGAATTCGCCCGAGGACGACGATCTCGCCAAGGCAAGCTGAAACGGCGGGCCGGGAGCAAACCCCACTCAGTGCGGAATGACGGCGGTGGCTTCGATCTCGACGCGCGCCGCCTTTTCCACGAGACGCACGACCTGAATCAGCGCCATCGCAGGATAGTGCGCGCCGAAGATGGCACGGTAGATCTTGCCGAGCTCCCTCAGATTCGCAAGGTACTCGTCCATGTCGACGACGTACCAGGTCAGGCGCACCAGGTGCTCGGGCCGCGCGCCGGCCTCCGCTAGGATTTCGGCGATGTTGCTCAGGGTCTGGCGAACCTGCGCGACAAAACCGTCAGCAAGACGCTCCTCGGCATCCCAGCCGATCACGCCGCCAGTGACGACAATGCGTCCCTCCGCCGCCATGCCGTTGGCATAGCCCTTCGGTATCGGCCAGCCGGACGGCTGGAGCACCTGCGCTCCCGACCTGGCCTTGTCATCGTCGGTCGGCAGCACTGCGAGCTGCGGGCCTTTCGGCGTCGTCACGGACAATTCTCTATCCTTCTCTCATTCCGCCGCGACACCCGAAGACGCCGCCGCGGCCTGCGCCAGCTGCCGGAGAGCAAAGCGCTTCAATTTGCCGGTCTCTGTCTTCGGTAACTGCGTCACGAACTCGATCGCGCGCGGATATTTGTACGGCGCGATCTCGCGCTTGACGTGTTCCTGCAACTCGGCTGCGAGCTGAGCGTCCGGCGTCACGCCGGGTGCGGCAATGACATAGGCTTTCACGATCATCCCCCGCGCCTCGTCGGGCGCACCGACGACACCGCACTCGGCGACCGCCGGATGCGTCAGCAGCGCGGCCTCCACATCCGTACCCGCGATATTATAGCCCGCCGATACGATCATGTCGTCGGAGCGCGACTGGTACCAGAAATAGCCGTCGCGATCCATCAGATAGGTGTCGCCGGTGACGTTCCAGCCGTTGTGCACGTATTTCCGCTGCCGTTCGTCGGCCAGATAGCGACAACCGGTCGGCCCACGCACCGCAAGCTTTCCCATCATGCCTGGCGGCACGTCGTTGCCGTCGTCATCGACGATCTTGGCCTCATAGCCCGGCACGGGCTTTCCGGTCGCGCCCGGGCGGATCTCATCCTCGGTCGCGCTGATGAAGATGTGCAGCATCTCGGTCGAACCGATGCCGTCCATCAGCTTGATACCCGTGGCCTTGAGCCAGGCATCGAATGTCGGCTTGGGAAGGGTCTCGCCGGCCGAGACGCACTTCCGCAATGAGGAGATGTCACGGCCGCCAAGCTTGCCGATCATGGCACGATAAGCGGTCGGCGCGGTGAAGCAGACCGTGGTCTTAAATTGTTCGATCGCGTTCAGAATATCGTCCGGCGTCGTCTTCTCCAGCACCACGAAGGAGGCGCCGATATGCATGGGAAACAGCACGCCGCCGAAGCCGAAAGTGAAGGCGAGCGGCGCCGAACCGACGAAGCGATCCTTCTGTTCGGCCCGCAGGATGTTGTGCGCATAGCCATCACAGACCGCCAGCATGTCGCGGTGAAAATGCATGGTGCCCTTGGGATCGCCGGTCGTACCCGATGTGAAGGCGATCAGACAGATGTCGTCGGAGGCGGTATCGACAGCGGTGAACTCGGGGCTTGCATCAGCGATCAGCGCCTCGAGCGAGTCGGCAGCACCGTTGCCCCAATAGACCACGTGCTTGAGGCCGGGCGCAGCCAGCTTCGCCTTCTCCATCTCCTCGGAGAGCTTTCCATCGCATAGCGCGAGCGTGATCTCCGCCTTCTGGATCGGATAGGATATTTCCTTGGCCCGCAGCAGCGGCATCGTTGCAACGCAAATGCCCCCGGCCTTGATCACCGCGAGATAGGTCGCAACCATCATCGGGCTGTTGGCCGAGCGCAGCAGCACGCGCCCGCCGGTCACCAGACCGAGCTTGCCGACCAGAACGTTGGCGATGCGGTTCACGAGCGCTTGCAGCTCGCGATAGGTATAGCTGACGGCGGGACTGATGACGCAGGGCGCGTCGCCGTGGCCCTGCTCGACCCAGCGGTCGAGGAAATAGCTGACGCAGTTCAGCCGCTCGGGATAGTGCAGCTCCGGCCGCGTGAAGATGAATTCAGGCCAAAGCTCCCGCGGCGGCAGATGCTGCCGCGCAAACGTATCGACATGGGCTGTCGCAGCATTGCCGTCAGACGAACCCGACATTTGAATCTTGGCGGCGTTGGCCATCGCACGCTCCTTTGCGCATGGAAAGCACCCGGCAGCACTCACTTGGAAACATTTTAGGCTTAAAGCAATTCGGCGCAATAGCGGATTTTGGGCATCCCATGCATTTTCCTGCGCCAAAGCGGAGACGGGGGGCCGCCTCGGTCCGCCGGACCTAAGTCCGGCGGCGTGCAGCCGATTTCTGTGCCGACGCCTTGGTCTTGGCGAGCAGCCGCATCAATTCACGCACATCCTTCGGCGTCAGGTCGGCGAAGAGATCGGCGATCCAGGCCTCGTGCTCCCCAGCCATCTTCCGGAACTCGGCGCGGCCGAGTTTTGTGAGGCGGATGACCTGAACGCGGCGATCCGTCTCCGAGGTGCGCCGGTCGAGATGGCCGGATTCCACCAGGCGTTCGACGAGGCCGGTGACGTTGCCGTTCGACACCATCATGCGCTTGGAGACGTCGGACAGCGTCATGCCGTCAGGCGCTTTGTCGAGCTGCGCCATCAGATCGAACCGGGGCAAAGTGACGTCGAAGCGGTGCCGCAGCCGGCCGCGAACTTCGCCCTCGATCAGGGTCGTGCAGGTGAGCAGACGCAGCCACAGCCGAAGCTCTTCGGCGTGGTCCTCAGGTGTTTCGACGGCCTTGGTCTCGGAATCGAGCATCTCGATGCAGTCACTCACGGCCGGCATTCGCGCCGGCACGGATTCCCCAACGTTTTGAGCTTCAAATAAATCCGAGCCGGCCGCAAGCCTAAAGCTGCAACAATCGACCGCACGTGCATTTCTTTAGGCTTCAAATAATTGGCGCGCCGCTTGCATGCACGCTGCTCGGCGAGATGGCGACGCCTTGAGCTTTGCTTGCCGCAGCAGCCATCATCGGCATAAGCTTGGATTGGAATACGCGGCTTGCGACGCAGGCCCTGATGTCATGGGGACAGATCATGAAGACGCAAAAGACCTTGGCCGCGGCCGCCTTGCTACTCGGCACCGCGATGAGCCCTGCCCTCGCCCAGGAGAAGATCAAGCTGGGTGTGATCGTCACCCTGTCGGGCCCCGCCGCGGCACTGGGCCAGCAGGTTCGCGACGGCTTTGCGCTCGGCGTGAAGGACCTCGGTGGCAAGATGGGCGGCCGTGACGTCGAGGTCGTCGTCGTCGACGACGAGCTCAAGCCGGATGCGGCGGTGACCAAGGTCAAGGGCCTTCTGGAACGCGACAAGGTCGACTTCGTGGTCGGTCCGATCTTCTCCAACATCCTCCAGGCTATCCACCGGCCCGTCACGGAATCGAAGACCTTCCTGATCAGCCCCAATGCCGGCCCGTCGACCTTCGCCGGCAAGGATTGCAACCCGTTCTTCTATGTGACGTCCTATCAGAACGACCAGGTGCACGAGATTCTCGGCAAGGTCGCGCAGGATCGCGGCTACAAGCGGATGTACCTGATGGTGCCGAACTATCAGGCCGGCAAGGATTCGGTCGCGGGCTTCAAGCTCGACTACAAGGGCGAGATCGTCGAGGAATCCTACATGCCGCTGAACACGCTGGACTTCCAGCCGGAGCTCTCCAAGATTTCGTCGCAGAAGCCCGATGCGCTGTTCACGTTCATGCCGGGCGGCCTCGGCGTGAATCTCGTCAAGCAATATCGCCAGGCCGGCCTTGCCGACGCCATTCCGGTGCTCTCGGCTTTCACCGTGGATGAATCGACCTTGCCCGCGCAGCAGGACGCGGCCGTCGGCATGTTCGGCGGCGCGAACTGGGCGCCCAATCTCGACAATCCCCAGAACAGGAAGTTCGTCGCCGCCTATGAGGCCGCGTATAATGTCGTGCCCGGCACCTACGCTTTCCAGGCCTATGACGCCGCGATGCTGATCGACAGCGCGATCAAGGGTGTGAAGGGCGACCTCTCCAGCAAGGACGCCGTTGGAGCCGCGCTGAAGAAGGCGGACTTCACCTCGCTGCGCGGCGCCTTCAAGTTCAACACCAACGGCTATCCGATCCAGGACTTCTACCTGACCAAGGTCGCCAAGCGTCCGGACGGCAAGTTCCAGACCGAGATCGTCCAGAAGGTGTTTGAAAATTACGGCGACCGCTATGCCAAGGACTGCAAAGCGGCGAACTAAGCCGCGCGTCGCGTTAAGGGAGGACTGCAATGAAGAGCGAAATCACCGGCATCACGCGGGCCAACGAGGGCATCCAGGGCATTTCCTGGAACATCCTCGGCCAGACCTATGTGCCGAAGAGCAACACCGAGCACAGCTTCTCCTGGCACGCGACGCTGCCGCCGGGCACATTCGTGCCGCCGCACATCCATCCTGACCAGGACGAGTATCTCTACATGCTGGAGGGCAAGCTCGACTTCATGCTCGGTGATTCGGAGTCGCAGGCAACTGCCGGCGACCTGATCCGGCTCGGCATGGGCGTGCCGCACGGCATCTTCAACAAGTCGGAGCAGACCGCAAAAGTGCTGTTCTGGGTCTCGCCGACCCGCAAGCTGTTCGACCTGTTCTGGGGCCTTCACAACATGAAGGAGCAGAAGCCGGAGGACGTGGTGGCGATGGCGGCCGAGTTCAACATCCACTTCCTGCCGCCGCCTCCCGGCGGCTAGCAGCGAGCCTTAACCGCGCACCGCTGCCAGTCCCGGCACTGCGGCGAAGCCGGCCTTGGTGGCATAGCCGCGTACGATCGCCTCGCGCTGAGAATAGCTCAGCACGTTCTCAACATTGTCGAAGCCGTCGGGCGCGAGTTGCTCGACGGCGTCGATGACGCCCTCGGGGCCACCGCGCCGGTTGGAGCGGACGATATCCGCGGTCATCGGCAGGCGCTTCTTCTCATACTCGAGCAGCGCCTGACGCGGATGCTCGGCCCGCACCAGCGCGTCGGCAAGGCAGCGCGCATCGAGGATTGCCTGCGAGGCACCGTTCGAGCCGACCGGATACATCGGGTGCGCGGCATCGCCGAGCAGTGTGACGCGGCCCGACGACCAATAGGGCAAGGGATCGCGGTCGCAGGTCGGATATTCGTAGAATTCGGGCGTTGCCGAGATCAGGCTCTTCACGTCGATATAGGGCACCGAGAAGCGCGCCACATGCGGCATCAGTTCCTCGCGCCGGCCCGGCCGCGACCAGTCTTCTTTCCGCGGCGGTGGCGCATTGCCCTCGCCGACCTTCACCAGCACCGCCCAATTCGTCAGGCGGCTCGCGGGGCTCGATCCCTCCGCGATCGGATAGATCACCACCTTGGCATTGAGGCCACCGGCCACGATCATCGACTTGCCGGTGAGGAACAGCGGCCAGTCGCGCGCACCGCGCCATAGCATCAAACCGTTCCAGCACGGCGGCCCCTCGTTCGGAAACAGCGTGTCGCGAACACGCGAGTGGATGCCATCAGCACCGATCAGAATATCGCCGCGCACAGTGTGGATGTGTGCGCCCGCGCGATCGAAGAAATAGGCGGTGACACCGCCCTCGTCCTGCATGAACGCGCCGAGCCGGCAGCCGGTGTGGATTGCGTCGTGCCCAAGTCGCTCCTCGACGGCACGATGGATGACGCCCTGAAGTCGGCCGCGGTGAATCGAGAATTGCGGCACGTCGTGGCCGGCGTCGACGCCGCGGGCTTCACGCCAGACTTCCTGGCCGTGACGATTGAGGTAGTAGAGCTGATCGGTGCGGATCGCGACGTCGTCGAGCTTCTGGAGCAGGCCGAGGCCCGCGAGCTCGCGCATGGCATGCGGCAACGTGTTGATGCCGACGCCAAGCTCACGGATGGTATCGGCCTGCTCGAAAATCTCGCACCCGATGCCGCGCGAGCGCAGCATCAATGCCGTGGTGAGACCACCGATACCGCCACCGACGATAATCGCCTTCATCGCCCTCAACTCCACTCAATACACAGGCAACGAGGTTAACGTCGCACGGGCGGTCACTCCGCCGCAAGCGGCTTTGTCGCCTCCGCCTTGAGTTCGGCCCGGGTCTTGGGCTTAGCCTTAATTCGCAGCTCCTCGAGATCCTGCCTGTCGCGCACGCTGTTGCGGAAAATCTGCTCCTTGCCGGGCAGATATTGCGGCGGGCAGAAGGCGCCATCTGCCCCGTACCAGGCCGCCGCCCTCATCGTGAAGGACGGGTCGACCAGATGGGGGCGCCCCAGCGCAACAAGATCCGCCCGTCCGGCGGCCAAAATGGTGTTGGCCTGGTCTGCCGTCGTGATGTTGCCGACGCACATGGTGGCCACACGCGCCTCGTTGCGGACCTGGTCGGAAAACGGCGTCTGGAACATGCGGCCATAGACCGGCTGCGCGTCACGCACGGTTTGTCCGGTCGAGACGTCGACGAGATCGACGCCGGCCTCCGCAAAAGCGCGCGCAATGGCCACCGCATCATCACCGGTGATACCGCCGTCCGCCCAGTCGGTCGCGGAAATGCGCACCGACATCGGCTTGTGCGACGGCCACACCGCCCGCAGCGCCTCGAAGATTTCCAGCGGGAAGCGCAGACGATTGGCGAGCGATCCGCCATAATCGTCCGTACGGGTGTTGGTCAGCGGGGAGATGAAGCTTGCGAGCAGGTAGCCGTGGGCGCAATGCAATTCCAGCATATCGAAGCCGCAGCGCTCGCCGCGCTCAGCCGCCGCCACGAAGGAGTCTCTCACCGCACTCATCCCGGCGCGATCGAGCTCGCGCGGCACCTGGCTATCAGGGAAATAGGGCAAAGGCGAAGCCGAGAATACCTCCCAGCCCCCCTCCTCCAGTGGACGATCCATGCCGTCCCACATCAACCTGGTTGCACCCTTGCGGCCGGCATGGCCCAGCTGAAGGCAGATTTTTGCGGCCGAGTTGCCATGGACGAAATCCACGATGCGCCGCCACGCGGCCTCCTGCTCGTCGTTCCAGATACCGGCACAGCCGGGCGTGATCCGGGCGTCGCGGCTGACGCAGGTCATCTCCGTGAAGATCAGGCCGGCACCGCCAATCGCCCGCGATCCATAGTGCACCAGGTGAAAATCACCCGGCACGCCCTCCTTCGCCGAGTACATGCACATCGGCGACACGACGGCCCGGTTGGCGATCTCCATCTCGCGCAGACGGAACGGCTGGAACAACGGCACGATCGGCTTCCCGGTGTCGACGTCAAAACCGCGGTCGCGCACCTGCCTGGCAAAGGACTTCTCCACCTCGACAACAAAATCCGGCGCGCGCAGCTTCAGATTGTCATAGGTGATCGCCTTCGAGCGCGTCATCACGCCGAAGGCGAATTGCACCGGATCGAACTCCCAGAAGCGATCGACATGTTCGAACCAGACCAGCGAGACGTCAGCGGCATGCTGCGTCTTCTCCACCTCTTCACGGCGGCCATGCTCGTAGACGTCCAACGCGGCCTCGATGTCGGGTGCCTTCGCCATCGCCTCGGCCAGCGCGATCGCGTCTTCCATCGCGAGCTTGGTGCCGGAGCCGATCGAGAAATGGGCGCTCGCCTTGGCATCGCCGAGCAGCACCATGTTGTCCTTGACCCAGCGCTTGCTGCGGATCATCGGAAAGTTGCGCCACATCGAGCGATTGGTGAGCAGCTTGTGCCCCTCGAGGAACCAGCCAAAAATCTCAGCCATTCGAGCCGCGGACTGGGTCTCGTTCAGGCCCGTCAACCCTGCTCGCTCGAAAGTCTGCGGATCCGTCTCGAATATCCAGGTCGAGTGCCCGGCCTCGTATTGGTACGCGTGGGCGATGAACGGGCCCCACTCGGTCTCCTGGAAGATGAAGGTGAAGGCATCGAGCGGCCTGGTCGAGCCCATCCAGGCGAACTTGTTGGAGCGGAGGTCGACTTCGGGCTGAAAGTGATCGAGATACTTCTCGCGGAAGCGACTGTTAATGCCGTCGGCCAGCAGGATGAGATCGGCATCGGCGAAACGGGATTCGTCATCGACATCCACCTCGAAATGCAGCGTGACACCGAGCTCCATGGCGCGCTCCTGGAGGATCAGGAGCAGCTTCTGCCGTGAGCAGCCGCAAAAACCGTTGCCACCGACCCGATGGACAGTGCCGCGGAAATGCACGGCGATGTCGTCCCAGTACGCAAACTCCTGGGTGATGCGGCGATAGCTCGGAAGATCGTGCTTCTCGAAATTGTCCAGCGTGGCGTCGGAGAACACCACGCCGAATCCGAACGTATCGTCGGCGCGGTTACGCTCATGCACGGTGACGTCCGCGCTGGGACGCTGCTTCTTCAGCAGGATCGCTGCGTAGAGACCCGCAGGTCCGCCACCGATGATCGCGACTTTCATGGGAGCCTCACCAATTGACCCGCGGAAATTACTTTAATCCTAAAATAATTTCGCGCAAGTCCCCGTCAGAGGCCCTCCCGTCGTAGGGGCTCGCCGGCTCAGTCGCCCCTGAAGACCGGCTTGACCTTGTTGGCGAAAGCCCCGAAGGCGCGCTCGAAATCGGCAGTCGTCATGCACAGGGCCTGGGCAATGGCTTCCGCCTCGATCGCCTCTTCCACCGACATCGCCCATTCCATCGCCAGCATTCGCTTGGTCATGGTGTTACCGAAGGTCGGACCCTCCGCGACCTGCTTGGCCAGCAGCTGCGCCTGGGGCAGGACCTGCTCCGGCGTGACGATGCGGCTGAAGAAGCCCCAGCGCTCGCCCTCCTCCGCGGTCATGAATCGGCCGGTATAGAGCAGCTCGGAGGCGCGCGACTGGCCGATGATCCGCGGCAGGATCGCGCAGGCGCCCATGTCGCAGCCGCCAAGTCCGACCTTGTTGAACAGGAACGCGACCTTTGCGCCACTCGCCGCGAGCCGCATATCGGAAGCCATCGCGATGATCGCGCCTGCGCCGGCGCAGATGCCCTCGACCGCAGCCACGATCGGCTGCGGGCAGGCCCGCATCGCCTTCACGAGATCGCCGGTCATCCGCGTAAAGGCCGTCAACCCCTTGGTGCCCATCTTCACGAGCGGACCGATGATCTCGAACACGTCGCCGCCGGACGAGAAATTGCCACCGGCGCCGGTGACGACGACGGCCTTGACCGCGTCGTCAAATGCGCAGGCGCGGAAGAAATCCGTCAGTTCCCGATAGCTCTCGAAGGTCAGTGGATTCTTTCGTTCAGGACGATTGAGCGTCACGGTGGCGACGCCGTCGACCACCGCCAGCAGGAAATGCTGCGGCGAGTAATCTGCGAGCGGCACGGTGACGGGATTGGCTGGTCTGCTCATGCGATCTCCTTGGCTTCGTTGTTCCGCGTCTTCGCCACGCGCGCTAGATCTCGCCACCGGCAACCGCGATCGCCTGCCCGGTGATTGCACTGGCGCCGTCGCCGCACAACCAAAGCACGGCATCGGCGACTTCCTGAGGTGAGATCAGCCGTCCCTGCGGATTGTGCTTCGCTAGCTCGGCAATCGCCTGCTCGCGGGTCCGGCCGGTCTTCTTCATGATGTTCTCGATGCTGCCGGCGACGAGATCGGTATCGGTGAACCCGGGACAGACCGCATTCACGGTCACGTTGCTGCCGGCCATCTCAAGAGCCAGCGAACGCACGAGACCGACCACAGCGTGCTTTGCGGCTGAGTACGCGCTGACATAGGCGTACCCCTTCAGCCCCGCGGTCGAGGCGACTGCGACGATGCGGCCGTAGGGACGATCCTTCATCCCCGGAAGCACGCAACCGATCGCATGGACCACCCCCATGAAATTGACATCCATCATGCGCGCAAAAAGGGCACTGTCGGATTTCGCAAACGGCGCGGATTCCGCGCTGCCTGCGTTGGCGATCAGGATATCGATCGGCTTTCGAGCACTCGCTTCAGCGATAGCGGCCTTCAACAAAGTCTCGTTCGAGACATCGGCGACGGCCGCAAAATGCGCCGCGCCCGCGCCAACCGCCTCTTCGAGAGCGGCGGCGTTCCGGCCGAGCACCGTTACGGTCGCACCGGCGCGGACGAGAGATGCCGCAATCGCGCGGCCGATACCGCGGCCGCCACCGGTCACCAGCGCGTGCGGCGAATGCGACAATCCGGACATGCGCTAGCTCCCTGGGATCTGCTGATCGTTCCTTGGATATATTTTAACCTTCAAGTTTTTGCAACGAAAGCGCAGATCGACGCCGCGCGCATTGCGGCTCGAGGGACCGGCCCGAAAATTGCTTTAAGTATAAAATTATCTCTTCCCATCCCTCACAGGCCTGTTAGCATCGACCGGCCAAGCCAAAGGATGTCGCGTGTCGCAGCCTTCGCCAATGATAACAAAGGACGGACGCTTCGCCTATGAAGCCGCGGGGGACCCGGACGCGCCACCTCTGATTTTCCTGCATGGCATCGGCGGCGCGGCGCGGGCCTGGCGACAGCAGCTTGCCACATTCGGCAATCGCTTCCGCGCGATCGCATGGGACATGCCGGGCTATGGCGGGTCGGCGCCGCTCCCCATCGTCAGCATTGCCGCTCTGGCGGGGGCGCTCCAGCAATTCATCGAGCAGCTTGGCGCCAGCAGGCCCATTCTCGTCGGCCATTCGATCGGCGGCATGATCGTCCAGAAATGGCTGGTGCAATCGCCGAAACTTGCGCGCGCTGTGGTGCTGGCACAGACCAGCCCGGCCTTCGGCAAGGCTGATGGTGACTGGCAAAAGTCGTTCATCGCCGCGCGGCTTGGGCCGCTTGACCGGGGCGAGACGATGACGTCGCTGGCGCCTTCGCTGGTCAAGGAACTTGTCGGTGACGATCCTGATCCCCAGGGAATGGAGCTTGCTCGCGCATGCATGGGAAGTGTCCCCGAGGCCAGCTATCGCGCCATGATGCTCGCCCTTATCGGGTTCGATCAGCGCAGCACGCTCAAGGACATTTCCGTGCCCACGCTGCTGCTGTCTGGCTCCAAGGACAACAACGCACCGGCGCCGATGATGGCAAAGACGGCGACCTACATTCCGTCGGCGGAATATGTCGAACTGGCCGGCGTCGGCCATCTCGCCAATCTTGAACGCCCTGATGCCTTTGACGAAGCCCTCGGCCGGTTCCTGAATTCAGTCGCGACCAAAACGGAAGGCGAGCGCGCCATGACCATGCAAGTCAGCAAGAACATCGGCGCAACCGACCAGGTCGCGTTGGATGTGCCGATCTTCGATCCCGTCGCATTTCGCCTGAGCGATGAACAGGCCGGCATCATCGCCCGGGCACGAGAGATTGGCCAGAGCGTGTTCGCCGGTCGCGCTGCGACCTACGATCGCGAAGCGATCTTCCCCACCGAGAATTACCGCGACCTGCATCGCGTCGGCTTGCTCGGCATCGCCATTCCCAGGAAACACGGTGGGTTTGGCGCAAACTACCAGACTTATGCCTTGGCAGCCGCCGAGATCGGCCGCTATTGCGGCGCGACGGCGCTCACCTGGAACATGCATGTCTGCTCGACCCTGTGGTCGGGCCCCCTCGCCGACGATCTCGACATGGACGCGGAGACCCGCGCCGAGCACGAGCGGCGTCGCGCCGTCCACTACAAGCGCATCGTCGAGGACGGCGCGATCTATTCGCAGCCCTTCTCCGAGGGAGGTGCTGCGGCTGCGGGCGGCGTCGCCTTCGGGACGGAAGCAAAGCCCGTGGCGGGTGGCTGGGTCGTCAACGGCAAGAAGATTTTTGCATCGCTCTCCGGTCACGCCGACTATTACGGCGTGCTTTGCACCGAGATCGAGGCAGGTGAGAAGGCCTCGCGCCGCAACACCCTTTACCTCGCCATCTCCGCAAAGTCGGAAGGTGTTTCCGTCGTCGGCGACTGGGATCCACTCGGCATGCGCGGCACGGTCTCGCGGACGCTATTGTTCAAGGACGTGTTCGTGCCGGACGATTCTGCGCTGATGCCGCGCGGCGTCTATTTTCAGGCCGCGATGCGCTGGCCGCACATGTTTCTGACGCTGTCGCCGACTTATATGGGCCTCGCGCAAGCGGCCTATGATTTCACCGTGCGTTACTTGCGCGGCGAGGTGCCGGGCATGCCGCCGGTCAAGCGCCGGATGTACCCGACCAAGCAGATCGCGGTTGCGCAGATGCAGATCAAGCTCGAGCAGATCAAGGCGATCTGGTTCCAGGCTGTTACCGAAGCGCGCGCGAATCCGAGCAAGGAGCAGGTGCTCCGCGCCTATGCCGCGCAATATTCAGTGATGGAGGGCGCCAATGAGCTGGCCACGCTCGCGATCCGCACCTGCGGCGGCCAGGCCATGCTTCGATCGCTGCCGCTGGAGCGCATCTATCGCGACAGCCGCTGCGGCTCGCTGATGCTGCCCTGGACGGCCGAGCTCTGCCTCGACCGGATCGGGCGTGAGGCGCTGTACGAGGCTGGCGAAACGGACGATTGACGGTGGACCTCTGTAGTCTGATCGATCGCAACGCGGCGTTTTCGCCAGACAAGACAGCCATTGCCTTCGAAGGGCAGCGGCTGAATTATGCAACGCTCGCCACACGCATCGAGCGGACCGCCACCGCTTTAAAACGGGAACTGGGCGTCGGTCGCGGCGACCGCGTCGCGATCCTGAGCCTGAACCGGCCGGATTACCTGGTTCTGCTCTACGCGTGCGCGCGGCTTGGCGCGATGCTGGTGCCGCTGAACTGGCGGCTAGCCGTCGCCGAGCAACTCTTCATTCTCACCGATGCCGGCGCCAAGGTCCTGGTGCTCGAGCAGGCATTCGAGGGAGTTCTCCCCGAGCTTGCGCAGACTGCGCCGGGAACAGCCGTCGTCGGCCTCGATTTCTCGCCGACGCGAGGTACGACATTTGGAGACCTGCTGGCTCGTGCCGAGGGGGATGGCCGCAATCCACACACCGATCTCTCCTGCCCGCTCCTCATTGTCTATACGTCAGGCACGACCGGACGGCCGAAAGGCGCAGTTCTGCGGCAGGAGGCGCTGTTCTGGAACGGCGTCATGAGCCAGCACATGCACAACATGACGTCGGACGATCATGTGCTGACGGTGCTGCCGTTCTTCCACGTCGGCGGCCTCAACATCCAGACCACGCCGGCCCTCCAGCTTGGCGCAACCGTCACGATCCATGCCCGCTTCACGCCGGATACCGCGCTCGCCGCGATCGAGCACGAACGACCGACCCTGACGGTCATGGTGCCGGCGATCATCCAGGCGGTGAGCGAGCATCCCGACTGGGCCACGGCCGATCTTTCATCACTGAAGGCCGTCGCCACCGGCTCGACCATCGTGCCGCCACACCTGATCGATCGTTTCGTTGCGCGCGGCGTTCCCGTGCTCCAGGTCTACGGCTCGACGGAGACCTGTCCCATCGGCATCTACACGCGCCTTGGCGGCGATCTTTCGCGCGCAGGATCGACCGGACTTGCCGGCCTGTGCTGCGAAGCGAAGGTGATCGATCAGGCCGGTAACGAAGCGCCCGCGGGCACGCCAGGCGAGATAGTGGTGCGCGGGCCCAACGTGTTCTTCGAGTATTGGGGTAATGCGGACGCAACGCGGGATGCGTTGCATGACGGCTGGTATCGTACCGGCGATATCGGACTGTGCGATACCGACGGCTATTTCTGGGTCCGCGACCGCAAGAAAAACATGATCATTTCCGGGGGAGAGAACGTCTATCCGGCGGAAGTCGAGCGCGTCCTGCTCGAACACCCCGATGTCAGCGAGTGCGCCGTGATCGGCAGGCCCGACCCGCGCTGGGATGAAGTGCCGGTTGCCTATGTCCTGCCGCGCCGCGGATGCCGGCCCGAACCGGATGAATTGAAAGCTCATCTGCAGGGACAACTCGCGCGCTACAAGATTCCGCGAGACATCGTCTTCGTCACCGACCTGCCGCGCACGGCGCTGGGCAAGGTCCAGCATTTCCTGCTGAAGCAGCTTGATGCGCAGTCGCGTGCGCAAGGAGAAACATCTTGAAGATTGCGGTCCTGGGTGGGGGAAACGGCTCTTTCGCGGCCGCGGGCGATTTTGCGCTGTCGGGACATGAGGTCCGGCTCTGGCGCCGTGACACCGATCAGGTCGCAGCACATCGTGCCGCCGGCTCGCGCATCCAGTTGAAGGATCACAACGGCCGGCACGACGTCAAGCTTGAGTTGGTCACGACCGACATTGCCGAAGCCGTGAGCGGGACCGAGCTCATCCTGTGCCCTGCCCCCGCCTTCGCGCAGCCGGATATCGCGCGTCTGCTTGCGCCGCATTTGCGGGACGGCCAGGTCGTATTTCTGCCGCCGGCGACATTCGGCTCGATGATCTTCGCCCTGGCCGCGCGAGATATCGGCAACCGCGCCAAGGCAAGCTTTGCCGAGACCGGCACGCTGCCCTGGCTGACCCGCAAACACGGACCGTTCGAGGTTGCGATCACCATCCGCGCCAAGCGGCTGCCGGTTGGCGTGTTCCCACTCGATCAGGCGCCGCATGCGCTTGAAGTCATCGGGCGCGCCTTCCCGGATGCAATTGAGCCTTGCGGAGACGCTCTGTCAGGGGCGCTGATGAATGCCGGCCCCATAATTCACCCACCGCTGATCGTGATGAACGCGGGGCCAATCGAGAATTTCGAGCGATGGGACATCCACAAGGAAGGGACGCAAGCCGCGATCCGCCGGGTCACCGACACGCTCGACGCAGAGCGGATCGCGGTGCGCGAGGCGCTCGGCTATGGCGCACCGCATTTTCCGCTCGCCCATCACTATGCGAAGGACGGTGAGATCTGGATGTATGGCCGCGGCTCGCATGACCGCCTGACCGATTCCGGCGACTGGCGAGAACGCATCGTGCTGACCGAGCACCGCTACATGCGCGAGGATTTGCGACTTGGGTTGTCGCTGCTGGTGTCTGTTGCCGGCCTGGTGGGCGTGGCCACACCACTGGCCACTGCCTTCCTAACCATCGGCGGCGCAATCTGCGGCGAAGATTTTTCGCGAGGAGGTCGGACCCTTGCTGCACTTGGGCTCGCCGATCTCGGCAAAGCCGAGTTGCTGATGCTTCTTCGCCAGGGATTTTGACCGATGACCAGCCGCGCCAACATTGCCTGTCTTGGGGCCGGCCGCATGGGACGCGGCATCGCCGTCGCGTTCGCCTACGCGGGGCATACTGCCACGATGATCGACATCAAGGCCCGTTCAGTGGACGACTTCATCAAGCTGGAGGCAGACGCGCTCGGCGAGGTCAGGAAGACTTTTGCCAGTCTGTCAAAGCTGGGGCTCCTGACCGAGGCAGATGTCGATCCGCTCATCGCTCGGGTCTCGGTGGTGCCAGCCAGCCAGAGCGCGGCGGCGCTGTCCGAAGCCGGAATGGTGTTCGAGGGCGTTCCTGAAGTCGTCGAGCTCAAGCGAGAAGTGCTGAGCGCGGCTTCAAAGCAGGTCGGCCCGGACACGATCATTGCATCGACGACGTCGACGATCCTCGTCGATGATTTGTCCGGCGCGATCGAAAACCCTCGCCGCTTCCTCAACGTGCATTGGCTCAACCCGGCCTATCTGATCCCGCTGGTCGAGGTTTCGCCCGGAAAAGCCACCGACCCTGCCATCGTCGACGAGGTCAAAGTGCTCCTCGAAGGCATCGGCAAGGTACCAGTGGTCTGCGCGGCAACGCCGGGCTTCATCGTTCCGCGTATCCAGGCGCTGGCGATGAACGAAGCCGCGCGTATGGTCGAGGAAGGCGTCGCCAGCGCGGAGGAGATCGACAAGGCGATCCGTTACGGTTTCGGCTTCCGCTATGCCGTTCTCGGGCTGCTCGAATTCATCGACTGGGGCGGCGGCGATATTCTCTACTATGCCAGCCGCTATCTCGAAGGCGCACTCGGCAGCGACCGCTATCGCGCACCCGACGTCATCTCACGCAACATGCATGAGGGCCGGATCGGCCTGCGTACGGGCGCCGGCTTCCTCGACTATTCAGGCATGGACGTCGATGCCTATCGGGTGAAACGGCTTCAGGCGATGGTCGACCTGCTCCGGCATTTCGAGCTGGCGCGCCCGCCCGTGCTCGATCGCAGCTAACCGAAGACGTCCTGGAGCACGCCCTCCCGCACCACCGGCACGCCGTCGAGCTCGATCGTCGTTCCCATCATCGGAAGATCGAAATGGCCTGCTGTGTAGCGGCCGGCGAATTCGTTTGCCCCGGTCGAGAACAGGAAATTGCCGGACACGGCGCGAATCTCCGTACCGTTGGTGTCGCGCTGGTCATACATCGAGAGCGCTTCATAGCGCGCGCCCGGGTTCATGCCGAAGCCGACATGCGAGACCGCATAAGCTTCCCGATCTCCCCAGGCCGCAAGATAAGCGCGCATCATCGCGGCATCCGTACCCTCGCCTTCCAGCTCGACGACATAATCGTCTTTCAGCGTCATCTTCACTGGCGACGTCAGGTAGCGCTTGAATGTCAGATTGATGTCGCCGGGCGCCATCACCAGCGTGCCGTTGATCGTTCCACTCTTGGGAAAGCTGACGACAATGCCGCCCGGCCAGTGCGCCAGCGTGCCGGGCTTGTCGGTCCAGCCCCAGACTCCGACGGTCGAAGCACCGACCATGTCAACGTCGAGCGCTGTGCCGGCCTTGGATGTGACCCGCATCCGCTTGCTCCCCCGCAGCATCTTGGCAGCCGCGCGAACTCGCTTTTCGAGCGCGGTATCCGGCACCATGCGTTCCAGCGCCTCGGGGTGTTCGTTGGAGATCACTAGGATCCGTGCGCCGGCCTTCAGGATCTCGGGCGTCTCCGCCGCATGCATCAGGCCCTCGATGGTGCAATCCACCACAAAGCCCGCCTGCTGAAGCGCAGTGATCACTGGACCAAGCTTCTGGATCGCCTCACTTGCTCCGGTCGAGCGAACCGGGACGATATTCCTGTTGCGCGGAGTCGGCATGACCACGTGAAACGGCCGGGCTCCCATCCGCAGCAGCGCGAGTTCCGCCAGATGCACGTTCAGCGCGCGTGACTGAGTTTCCGACAGGATCGCTGCGGTATCGCCGGCCTTGACGGCGCAACGCTCGAATATCTCGCAAAATGCGTCGATCCATTTTGCCTCGATGCGATCAGCCAGCATGGTCCACTCCCGGTCTTCTGGTTTCTTGTTAGTCAATCACGCTTCGGGAAAGCCTCGTAAGAGGTACGATCGCAAGGCGCCCAACAGGCCGTTCAGGATCAACCCCAGAAGCGAGATGGTAATCAGCGGCACGAACATATCGACCGCCTGGAAGGTGCGGGCCGCCGTCACGAGGGCATGGCCCAGCCCGTCCGTCGACGTGATCATCTCGGCCAGAAACACCACGATGCAGGAAATGACAAGGCCGATCCGGCATCCGGTCAGGACCGACGGCATCGCCGCCGGCAGCACCACCTTGAACAGGATCTCATAACGCGGCGTACCTGCTGCCATCGCCGACCAGATCAGCTTCTGCTCCACCGTCGACGCGCCGTAATAGGTGGACAATAGAATGGGAAACAGCGCGTCTGCGGCCACCAACGTGATCTTCGACCCGTGGCCGAAGCCCAGCAATAGCAGGAGCGCCGGATAGAGAGCGACTTTTGGTAACGGCGCCAATACGCGCACAATCGGCCGGACCACGGCATTGATCGCCGGACTGGCCGCAGCCGCAATGCCAATGCTGACGCCGAGCACGACCGCAATGGCGAAACCGGCGAATAACCGGATCAGGGTCGCCGCGATCTCTTGCTGAAACGTCCAATTCACGAGTTGTTGGAGCAGCCGGCTGAAGACAAAACCCGGCGGCGGCAACAAGACCGCGGGCGCAAAGCCAAATGACACGAGGCCCTGCCACACCGCGATCACCAGCAAGATCGGCGCGAGCCCAAGCAGGACATTTGTCGGGATTAAGCGCGATGTCATGAGAAGCTCAGCGGCATGTCGAACTGAGGCTCGGACCAGCGCACCAGCCGCGCGCGGACCCGCTCGAAGATCGCATCGAGGCAGATTCCCATCGCTCCAACGATGATGATCATCGCGAACACGGTATCGTACTGGCCCATGTCTAGCGCATTGAACAGGATGTTCCCGGCCCCCGACTGGCGGGCGATCATCTCGCTGGTAATCATCGTGATCAGCGCCAGCACGAGCCCCGTGCGGCACCCGGTCAGAATCTCCGGCAGCGCCGCCGGAAGCACGATCCGCACCAGGCGTTGCACCGATGAAAGCCCCATCGCAGCGCCCGACCACAGCATCTTCTCCTCGACGGCCTTGGCGCCTTCAAAGCTGTGATAAATCACCGGCAGGCTGACGCCGAGGAAGATCACGAGCGTCTTCGTGATGTCGCCGACACCGAGCCACAGCATGATGATCGGCATCAAGGCTGCCTTCGGCACGGGGTAGATCACCATCAGGAGTGGGTTGAAGAAAGCCGCGACAGCCCGGCTCCGCCCCATCAACAAACCGAGTGGAATCGAAACGAGCACGGCTATGGCGAACCCGATTGCCATGCGGCGGAGCGAGGCCAGGATGTTGATCAACGACTCCTTGTCGCCAAGGATGTCCGGGATAGCACGGATCGCCTCAATCGCCGTCGGAAAGCTGTCGTTCTTCAGCGCGAGCGACGCGACCTGCCATGCCGCCAGCAGCCCGATGCACGCGAACACGGGAGCGGCACGTCTGGCGGCGGCGGCCAGCGATGTCATGACCGCGATCCGGGGTCGTCGACCTCGTCGAACATGCGCTCGATGTCGACGACGTATTTCTGGTAGCGCGGATCGAGCAACAGCTCATTGCGGCGACGAGGCCGAGGCAGATCGATGTCGATTACCTGCCGGATGCGGCCCGGAGATTTCGACATCATCACGACCTTGTCCGACAAGAAGACGGCCTCGTCGACCGAATGGGTCACGAACAGCACCGTCTTGCGGTCACGCTCCCAGATGTTCAGGAGATCATTTTGCAGTCGCGTCCGGGTGTGCGCGTCGAGCGCGCCGAACGGCTCGTCCATCAACAGAACCTCGGGATGGTAGGCGAGCGTTCGCGCCAGCGCCACCCGCTGCTTCATGCCGCCCGATAGTTCCTTGGGATAGAAGTTCTCGTAGCCCTTTAGGCCAACCATCTCGATCAAGGCCCGGCTCTGCACTTCCGCCTCGGTGGGGCGCACGCCCTGTTGGCGAGGGCCGTACATCACGTTCCCCAAGACCGTCTTCCACGGAAACAGTGCGAATTCCTGAAATACCGGACCGCGATCCGGACCGGGCCCGGTGATCGTCTTCCCCTTCATCTTCGCCCCACCACTGGTCGGGCTGACAAAACCGCCGACGATGTAGAGCAGCGTCGACTTGCCACAGCCGGACGGTCCGAGGATGGAGACGAAGGCGCCCTCTTCGATCGTCAGCGAGATGTCCGATAGCGCCAAATGATCCTTGCGCGCCGAGGTCTGGAAGACCTGAGAGACGCGGTCGATCTCGATGATCGCAGAAGCCGGCCTTTGTGACGTCACCGGTCCCACCCATTCGTTCGATCTCGAAGGCACTACCTTCATCAGTCTCTCGTTTCACTCGCGCGTAACGTCGCGCGACCCGTTTGCCGAATGTCCTCCGTCAGCAGGATGAGCTTAGCAAGAAACTTGCCAGACAGGCGGGTCATATTCGCATGGATACGTCACGTCATTCGAACCAGGGCCATTCCGCCGGGCCGGTATGCGTGACGGCTCCGCCCGGTGCCTGCCCAACCAGTCGCGCATATTTTGCGAGCGCGCCTGCGCGATGACGCGGCGGTCGCTGCTTCCAGTCGCGTCGGCGCGCAGCGAGTTCCTGCTCGTCGACCAGCATATCCATTCGACGGTTTGCAGCATCAATCCGGATCGTATCGCCGTCGCGAACGAGCGCCAGCGGACCGCCGACAAACGCCTCCGGAGATACATAGCCGATACACATCCCGCGGGTCGCACCGGAGAACCGGCCATCCGTGATGAGGGCGACCCTTTCGCCCATCCCCTGTCCATAGATCAGCGCGGTGACGCCGAGCATCTCCCGCATGCCAGGGCCGCCGACCGGTCCCTCATTGCGGATCACGAGCACCTCGCCCGCCTTGTAGCTGCGGTCCCGAACCGCTTTGACGCAGGCTTCTTCATCCTCGAACACACGAGCGACGCCCTCGAAGGACTGACTCTTCAGGCCCGCGACCTTGATCACCGCACCGTCCGGACAGAGGTTACCCTTCAAAACCGCCACGCCACCATCGGGCATGATCGGCGCGCGAGACGCATAAACGACCTCGCCATCGGGCGCGTTGGCAGCGCCATATTCTTCAGCAAGCGTGCGACCCGTGATGGTAATGCAGCTGCCGTCGATGTGGCCGCTCTGGATCAGCTCGCGGATCACCACGGCGGCGCCGCCGATATCGTAGACGTCCTTTGCCGTGTACTTGCCGCCTGGCCGCAGATTTCCGATCAGCGGCGTTCTGGCAAAGACTTCACCGACATCATCGATCGTAAAAGCAATACCGGCCTCATTAGCGATTGCGGGCAAATGCAGCGCAGCGTTGGTCGAGCCACCCGTGGCCGCAACGATCGCCGCACCGTTCTCCAAGGATTTCCGCGTCACGATGTCGCGCGGCAGCGGCCCGCCCCGTTCCAGCATGTCCATGATCAGGCGTCCGGCGCCCCGCGAGATCTGCGCGCGCTCGGCGTAGACACCAGGCACCATCGAGACGTTGGGAATAGTGAGGCCCATTGCCTCCGACACCATCCCCATCGTGTTCGCGGTGAACTGGCCGGCACACGCACCGATGGTCGGCAGGCAGGCCCGCTCGATCCGCTCGAGCGTTGCGCCGTCGATCTCCCCGGTCATGAAGCTGCCGACGGCCTCGTAGGAGTCGAGCACCGTCAGGGTCCGCCCGTCCACCCGCCCCGGCAACGAGCTGCCGCCATAGATGAAAATGGACGGCACGTTGCAGCGAACCATGCCCATCATCACGCCGGGAAGCGTCTTGTCGCATCCGCCATACCCGATCAGCGCATCATAGGCGAGCCCATGGACGACAGCCTCGATCGAGTCGGCGATCAGCTCGCGCGAAAACAGCGAGAACTTCATCCCCTCGTGATTCATGCTGATGCCGTCGGAGACCGACACGGTCGAGAATTCACGCGGCGTGCCACCAGCCTCCTCGATTCCCGTCTTGGCCGCGGCCACCTGGAAATCATGGGTCATGTTGCACGGCGTCTGCTCGCCCTTCATGCTGACGACGCCGACCATCGGCTTGGCAATCGCTGCATCATCGAGCCCCATTGCGCGCATGAATGCGCGATGTGGGGCCCGATCGAGTCCATCGGTCGTTATCCGTGATCGCAACTTCTTCATTCGAGCATCTTCTTTGTGCAAAGTCCCGGATGACCCGAGACATTGCGATCTCCGTGTTCCGATAATCTGCGCCACTTATTCCAGCGGAGCGACGATCGTCGGGTGCTTGAACTGCGCGACGTCCAGTTTCGGGAGCATCCCCGTCTCCGCGTAGATATCCAGCATCTTCTGGATCGCGGGGAAGTTCGGCGCCGCGCCCGAGTCGCGCCCGAAATCGTTATCCTTGAGCAGATAGGTCTCGAGCACCGGAATGGGCGCTTTCAGGACTTCATTGACGACCTTCAAGGTCTCTTCGCGGTTCGCCAGCGCCTTCTTCATGCCTGACGTGATATCGCGAACATAAGCCTTGACCAGCTCCGGATTCTTGTCGACGAAATCGGCACGGCACGCTTCCAGGATGTGCACGATGTTCGGCATGGCCTGCGACAGCGAAAACAGTTTGCGGGTGCCGCCCTTCGCCTCCGCGCGTGCGGCAAACGGCTGGTTCATGTTGACCGCGTCGACGCGGCCCTGGCGGAGCGCATCTTCTGACACGGCAAAGCCGACCTCGACCAGCTTGATATCCTTGGCCGGATCGACGCCATTCTGCTTCAGGAGCAGGTTGAAGGGCCCCTGCGTGCCGCCGCCGATCACGGAAATGCCGACGGTTTTGCCCTTGAGGTCGGCTATGGTCTTGATTGGCGAGTCGTCCATCACCGCCCAATAGACCGAGAAACCGCCGGGCTTCTCGAAGACGTGCTGAGCCACGATGTAGGCCTTGAGATTGCCGCCAACCACGCCGTTGGAGAGCGACAGCGGCGCCTGCGTCGCGCAATCCAGAGCGCCTGCGGCCAATGCCTGGGTCATCGGCGCGGTGCCCTGAAATTGGGTCCATTCGATGTTGTAGGTTTTGCCGATATTGGGAAACTCAGCCGGGCGGCGCATCATCCAGTATTTGGATTCCTCGGCCGGGATCGTCCAGCCGACGCGGATCGTCTGCTGCGCCCGTGAGGGACTTGCGCCGGCAATCACGGCCGCCGCCGTCCCTAATGCCAGCATCCACCTCGAAACCGTTCGCATCGCGCCCACTCCGTTGCTCCGACGCCGAACGGCGCCACCAACCCGACGGACGCAAATGTTTCATGGTTCAAACAATCAAGCAAGCCATGCAAGCCGGTCCGGTTTCGCGGCGAGCTGCGCCATGTATGATAAGGCGTCGCTCGCGCGCCGTTGCGCTGCGACGGAAGGAGGCAACCTATGGCTGATGCGAGCAAGACAAACCCGCAGGGCGTCGATAGGCTCGGCTATGTCGGCCTTGGGCTCATGGGCACGCCCATGACCCGGCGCCTGCTCAAGGCCGGCTATCAGGTCACTGTCTGGAACCGTTCGGAGGGCAAGGTCGCTCCGCTCGTCGAAGCCGGCGCCAAGCGCGCAGCCACCCCCCGCGACGTTATGGCGGACTCGGACATCGTCTTCATGTGTGTGACGGATGCCGCAGCCGTCGAGGAGGTGCTTTTCGGGCCGGAAGGTCTTTCGGCGGTGCGCGGCCCGGGCAAGCTCGTCGTCGATTTTTCGTCGATCCACCCCGACGCCGCGCGCAATCTCGCAATGCGACTGAAAGACGCGAGCGGCACGGGTTGGATTGATGCACCGGTATCCGGCGGCACCAAGGGCGCCGAGGAAGGCACGCTTGCAATCATGGCCGGAGGAGAAGCGGCCGACATCGAGAGGGTCCGCCCCTACATCCTCGCCATGGCACGCAGATTCACCCACATGGGGCCGATTGGCGCCGGCCAGACCACCAAACTGTGCAACCAGGTGATCGTCGGATGCGCGATGGCCGTCCTAGCCGAGGCAACACGCCTCGCGGTGAACGCGGGAATTGACGCCAGCCGTTTGCCGGAAGCACTTGCCGGCGGCTTTGCGGATTCCATTCCGCTGCAGCTCTTCGTGCCGCGAATGGTTCAGGGCATTCACTCACCGCCGCTCGGTCACATCGCCACGATGCTCAAGGACCTCGATACGGTCGCCGATGTCGCGCAGACGACATCAACGGCGGTACCGATGGCATCGCTTGCGGGACAGCTTTTCAGACTGGCAAAAGCTGCGCGCGGCGCAGAGGCGGACGCGCTGGAGATCTACAAGCTTTCGGCGGCAGAGCATTGAGCCGTCGCGCGCCAAAGCGCGTTACGGCGACTTCTTGCGTTCGTCGTCAGCGAGGAACCGGCCATACGTCCCCCGCGCAAACAGCAGAGGTTCCGAGGTATTGTAGGAATAGGCCTCAACCGCCCCGAGAAAGATCACGTGGTCTCCGCCATAATAGCGGTTGACCGATCGGCACTGAAAGCTGGCAACGCTCTCGGCGAGCACCGGAGCGTTACCGAGACCTGGCACCCAGTCGATACCTGCGAACTTGTCCTCGGACGATTTTGAAAATTTGTTCGCAAGCGCCTGTTGCGAAGTGCCAAGAATGTGAACGGTGAAATGGCTTGCGTTCTGAAACACGCTCAGGCTCGAAGAATAAACTCCGAGGCTCCAGAGGACCAAAGGAGGATTCAAGGAGACCGATGCAAAGGAATTGCAGGTAATGCCATAGGGCTTTCCATCAGGAGCCGCGGCAGTGATGATCGTCACGCCCGTTCCGTAAGTGCCGAGCGCGTTGCGAAAATCACGAGGGTCGATCGACGAGCTGTCACTCGCGAGTTCGTTGGATGGATCGGGAACGGCCGGCTGCTTCGGCAGATCATTCATCGGCCGGCCTCACAGCGTGAGGTTCTCGGACGGCAGGCCCAGTGCCACGCGTCCATAATTGGTTCCAGCCGCATCGAAGTTGAACGCGAGATGCGAGTTGATCGCGTGCGCATCCCGGAACTGCCGCTGCAACACACCCGTCGTGAACAGGCCGCGCGCTCCGCTCGCCGCGAACAGCATCGAAACAGCTTCGGTGCACAGATTGACCGAAAAAGCCCCGTCACGCCGATATCTGGTCTTGGTCGCCATATCTGGAATATGACCGCGTCTCGCCTCTTCCATGGCATTGGTGCAGGCCGAGCGCATGATGAGGCGCGCAGCGTCGATCTTTGCGGAGGCCTCCGCGATCTTGATCTGTGTGCTTTGAAAGTCGCTCAGCTTGGCATGGTTGTAGGTGGAAATGCGATGCCGCGCGACCTCGACATAGTCGTTCAGGCACGCCTGCGCATTCCCGAGCGCGACGCCGGACAGGACGTAAGGAAATAGCGAGAACACAGGTAGCGCATACAACGGATTGGGATTAATCCTGCTTCCCGGCGTCCTGCCGCCGGTAAGCTCGCCGACCGCGACCGTCATATCGTCGGCCACGAAGGCGTCCCGCACTTCCACGTCGCAAGAGCCCGTACCGCGCAGGCCTGCGACGTTCCAGGTGTCGAGTATTTTGTAGTCACCCTTCGGGAGCAAAAATATCCGATACTCGATGCCGTCTGCCTCATCGTCGGAGGAAACCACGCTTGCGAGCATGTTCCAATCGCAGGACGCCACGCCGGAAGAGAATGGCCAGCTTCCGTGCAGCCGGTATCCGCCATCAACCCTCGTGGCGCGGCCCGCAGGAAAGATGAACGAGGATGCAATCAGCGCGTCAGGATCACGGCCCCAGACCAGGTCCTGCGCCTTTTGCTTGAACATGCCGAGCATCCAGTGATGGCTTGCCAGATTGGCAAGATTCCAGGCCACCGACGCGTCCGCCTGTCCGAGCAGATCGGCGCAGTCGATCAGGGCGACATAGTCGAGTTCGGCACCGCCGATGCGCTTGGGCTGGAGCATCCGGAACAAGCCGGCGTCGTGCAGATCCCGCTCAGTCTCTGGCGGAAGGCATCGCAGTTCTTCAGTTCGGGCCGCCCGCTCTCGCAGTTGTGGCAAAAGCGCCCGAGCCTTCGCGGTCATGGCCGCATAGGCGCGTTCGCCGGATTCCGGCCCCGCACACTGGCCCGTGCTCGGGTCTTGACCAGGCGCCATTCGCATCCCTCGCTTCCCCACACTTATGCGGCGGGAACCTCGCCAAATCAAGCCGATGCAATGCGAGTGCGGGGCAACTGCCGAGAACCCAAAACAAATCGGCAATCGGCAAGCCGCACGCTGCCGCCCCCGGCGAGGTTAATCGCCCGGGCTTCAGACCGAGGGCTTGCCCGCCCCAAAGGCCCCTCTTTGGGCAAATTCCGTGATCCGACGCTGGTCGTAACCCAGCGTATTACGCAAGATGCTCTCGGTATGCTCTCCCAGCAAGGGCGCCGCCACGGGATCAATCGCACCGGTCAGACTCATGGCAATCGGTGTTTCAATGTTGGGGACCCAGTCCGCGGTCGGATGCGGAATCCGGCTCAGGCGATGGCGGTCGCGAGCTTCGGGTGCGTTAAAACCCTCTTCGACGGTGCGGAGATAACCGACCGGGATATTGGCCAGTTTCATCTTCGCCATCCAGTTCTCAAGGGTGTCGCTTGCAAAGACCTCCGCGATGGCTGCCCGCAGCAGTTCCTTGTTCTCCGAACGCGCCTTGCGCGTCGCAAATTGTGGCTCGCTGATCAGATCGGGCCGGTTCAACACCTCGACGACCAACCGGCGATAGAGCCGGTCGTTGGCGCAGGCCATGTAGAGAGGCCCATCCGAGGCCTCGTAGACGCCGACGGTAGGCGACCCGCTCGGCGAGTTTCCGAACCGGCCGGGGTTTTCGCCACTGATCAGATAGGCCATGCCATAGAAGCCAGTCATCGCCATTGCGATGTCGAACAGGGCAACTTCAACGTGCTGTCCACGCCCAAGCCGATCCCGCGCCAGCAGGGCCAGAAGGATGGCGTTACAGGCCGACATCCCCGTCGCAATGTCGACGATGGGTGGACCCGTCCGAACCGGAGGACCGTCAGCAAATCCGTTCAGCGACATGAAGCCGCTTTCGGCTTGCGTGATCGGATCAAAACCAGGGCGCGAAGCGAACGGTCCTGTACGTCCATAGGCGGAGATCGAGCAATAGACCAGCCGCGGGTTGAGAGGCGCGACGGCCCCGTAGTCGAGGCCAAATTTCTTCATAACCCCGCTTGAAAAATTCTCGACGACCACATCCGCCTTGCGGATCAGATCCAGCGCGATTTCGCGGGCCTCAGGCACGGCGAGGTCGAGCGAAATGCCGCGCTTGTTGCGGTTCAAACTGAGGTAGGCGGCGCTCTCGCCACCTGTTTCGGCGTGTTCATACGCGCGCGTGTCGTCGCCGCCGTCCGGATTCTCGATTTTGATGACGTGCGCGCCGAAATCAGCGAGCGTCTGCGTGCAGGCCGGCCCTGCGACGACGCGCGTGAAGTCGACGACCAATAGGCCGTCGAGCGCGGTTGGCCCGCCTGTCGTCCGCGACGAACGTTCCGGCAATTGAGGCTTGGTGGGCATCGACAGCGCTCCCTTACATCGGCTTATCGTCGCCGAATTTCATGCAGGAGCAAACTTAAAGCCCGACAACGCGAACTTCGCAAGTGCTCCAGCGACATCGCTCGAATACGCGAAAGGGCCCGGCAGCGGTCAAGCTGCCGGGCCCCATTTTCCGTAAAGGCCGCGCCGCGTCCCGCGCCGGCCGATTGACGTTCCGAGGGTCGCGTTCCACGCTGCGGGAAACCCTCCTTAGCGAAGCCGTTTTCGCCAATAGAGCGTATGCGCCCAGGCCCAGGGCACCTCGGGCTCGAAGAGCCGATACCCCGCCCGGATGAAATTGTTGGCAGATGCCGGATTGTCCGTCGTATCGGAGACGATGCTGTCCCATCCGACGCGCCGTCCCCTCGCCTCGATCGCTCGCATCAGCCTGCGCTGAAGACCGCGCCCCCAATGACGTTGCAAGACACCGACCCGGCAGAAATATCCACTGTTTCGCGCATGGGTCGACGGCACAACGCCGGCAAAAGCGACGGCCGCATCATTGTGATAGGCGAGCCACCACACACCCCTCTCGAATTGCGGCAACGAAGCCCCGTTGAGGAATGTCAGCCGGTGCAGATCGCCGAGCGTCTCGGCGATCTCGTCATCCTCGGTATCTACGGTACGAATGCTGTACATGGGATAGCCCGGTAGCGAAGATTCTCCTGGACGCGAAGGACGTCCACCTTTGTCGCCGCTCGCGTTCACTTGCCCAACATGACTTTGACACCGAGCCAAACCGCCCCGACCAAACCGGTGACGATGACCGTGATCACGGCCTTGAACGTGTAGCTCTGCGCCTGCTCCACACTCTTGCGCCAACGCCGCAAGTGCTGGAAGTCCGCCCGGACTTCTTTCCGGTCGTCATCCTCGATTCCAAAAGAGGCCAGCACCGACGCAACCGCCTTCAATACGATGGCATCGATGCTGTCCTGCTGGAGCCTGTATTGTTCGGCCAGCGTCTCGGCGACGATGGCCTTGATTTCCTCGTCCGGCACCTTCACCGCTTCATGATCCTTGCAACGTTCTCGAAGCCACGCTTGGCGAAGTAGAAGGAGACCACAAGATTGGCCGTGATCGCGGCAAATCCCGCCAGGGCATCGGTGGAGCCAAAGCCAAGGACCTTGTCCCAGACCAGGAGTTTTGCGAAATAAAGCGCCACGCAATAGCCCATCAGCTTGTCCGGCTCGTACCAGTGACCGATCTCCGCGATGCGGTACTGCATGACGGCTTTGGTTTCGGCGGTTTGCGACGCGATCTCGCCCGCCGCCAGGTCCGCCGCGATCTTTGAGTCGACGTTCTCGGCCTTCAGCTTCGCGCTGTAGGCATCGATCAGTGCCTTGACGACAGGGCCGCCGAGAAACGAGATAAGCGTCATCCACATGGGTCTTTTCTCCGAATGGTTCGCAGGCGTGCGATGATCGTGACGACGGAAATCACCAGCAGGATTCGTCCCGTTGTCTTGACGTCGCCGACAGCCGCGCTGATCTGGTCCTTGACGCCTGGATCGCCCAGCGTGTCGGCGATGTCGTCGATGATCGAGGCCAGCGCGCCGGTGAGTGCGAGACAATAGCTCCAGGCGATGGTCATGGAGTGCAAGCAGGCCGCCTTCAATCTCGCGAGCATCACGATTTGGCCCGCAGCACAGCGAGTCTTGCCTCGAGTGACTTGATCAAGGCCTCGGTGCCAGTCACGAACCGAAGAACCGGATCTTTGCAAAACCAGCAGGCGGCGAAGCCGGCAGTGAAGAGGATGACATCGAGGATCGTCTGCATGTTCATGTCCTTCCGAAAATCGCTCTGACCAGGTTGACAACGAACGCGCCGATCGAGCCTTTCGACGGGTTCGTCAGTGAGGGCCCGGCTGAATCGCCGTCCGACGGGTTCTTTGCGCTCCTCGCTCCGGCAAACCTGATGCCGGGATCAAGCTCCATCAGAGCCATCAGGAGAGCCGCGCATCCCAGTTGCGGATCGACCTTGCTGGAGTCGTAAACGCCATCCCGGACATACTTGCCGGCGCGATATTGATTGGTGCCGGACCAGAGATAGGGCGACGGCACGCCACGGGCTGCGTACCCGACGCCGTTGTAGGTCTCGAGCGCGGTCAACGCTGCGGCGGTCGACCAGTCCTTGTGACGCGCCAGGAAGGGCGGACACTTGACCAACGCATCGATTGCAGCGGCCTCCCATGAATCGAACGGGCCACGCCCGGCCGGTACGTGAACCGACACGCGATTCCAGGGATCGCCCTGCGCCAGGGACGCCCTCCAGTCCTGGGAGGATTCTCGCTGGTGAATGACCGCAATCGCCGGCCAAGGCACGCCCGTTTCACGCTCGACAGCCTGGTATCGCTGCCTGGCCTTGTACAGGCGCAACGCAACATTGGCGGCTTCGGCAGTCCGGGTCGGCTTGGCATTCGCCCAGCGCATCGCATTCGCCCGGGTGAGGGCGTTCAGGTCTACCATGGGTTGACTCGCTTGGGGGGAGGAGTGGTATTCAGACGCAATGAGAAATATTCTGAAACAGAATGATGCATTGCGCCGGGCAGTTTATTGGGCTCAATTGAAGCGCGCCCGTGCGCAGTCAGACGAAGGCTCGATCCTTGATCGCCTGGTTGCCGATGCACCCAAAACATTCGTCGAGTTCGGGTTCCACCCCACCGAGTTTAATTGCATCTCGTTTTGCAAGCGCGATGACTGGCAAGGCGCTTTGATTGATGGGAGTGAGAAGCAAGTTTCCGATGCTCGTTTTTTATATCCGAAACGGATTCGTACGTTTCAGCGGTTTTTGACATTAGATAACATTGATATGGTCGGAGAGATTTTCCCGAAGGTTGGCGTTCTCTCCATCGACGTCGACGGCAATGACTACTGGTTCCTCGAACGATTGATCGGCATACAACCAACCATCATAGCGGTTGAGTACAATTCAACGTTCGGACTAGCCCCCATATCGACGCCGTATGATCCAGACTTCGATCGTCACAAGATGCACGCCCGCGGCTGGTACCATGGGGCGTCAATTACAGCCCTCGCCTCACTATGTGACAAGCACGGTTATGGTCTTGAAGCTGTTTCATCCGGAGGAACAAATTTGTTCTTCCGCAGGGGTGGCACGCTAGATCCCATTAGCGCATGGAAACCCAATATGTTTAGAGAGCAATTCTCCGGAATACCTCACGCCGACCAGTGGCATTCCGTAAAGGACCTGCCATTCGTGCATGTTTAGACGATGCGAATAAGCTTGTTCGCAATTATCGTCGGCTGCACGGTGCGATGGGCATTCCCACTGGTGTTATTCGACGTGACCGAAATTGAGTTGCTGCCTGTCGAAGTCAATGGCGCATTGGTGGGACCAGAATTTAGGACGATTGTGCCACCCCCGCCTGCGTTCGGGTATGATATGTACACAGCATTCTGCGTGACATTTGTCGACCCGCTCGACACGCTGATGCTTTGAGATGAGTTCACTGATGTAATGCCGGTTGGAAGCTGGGCTAAGGAAAGTGCTAGGCTTTCTGCACCACCAATTGCTCCAACGATTGCTGCGCTTGTGCCGAAATAAGTCGAGGTTAGGCGATTAGCTGCACTCCCTCCCATATCATCCTTACCGGCGATGATACGCCCGCGGAGATCGGGAATATTGAAGGTAGTTGACCCATCCCCCGTGCCGTAGGTGGTCCCAAGGAGAGAAAATAGGGTTGAATAGGTAGTCCGCGAAATCGCCTGCCCGTATGCCAGGACGAACGAACTGTTCGGCGCTGTCATTCCGAAGAAGTCGATGCAGGACCCGATCGGCACGTTGTAAGGATTGCCGAAAACGCCATGCAGGTAAAACACACCTTGAGCCGCATTATAAGTTGCGACATAGGGCGTGCCTGCGACCATGACGCCGGCCGCGAGCTCACTCGCGGGATCCGCGCGGATCGTCTTCGTACCGAGGCCGTCCACGTTCAAACTGACATTCGGAGACCCTGCGGTGTTCGTTATATGCGGCGTGAATGCGACGACCTGGCCGCTTAACTGCGAGAACGACTGGAAGACCTGATAGGTATTGACTGCGTAGGCCGTACTGGTGCCGGTCGTCACGATCGCGCCGGCAGTGTCATCGCGGTATTTGGCGATCGCCGCCATCATGCCTCGCGCGGAGTCGTTGACGCTCGACGGCGACTGCCCCTCCGCCCAGTTGATCGTCGAATCTGCCGTGGCGTCGGCGGAGGCCGTTTGGGACCATTTATAGAGAGTCATTTAGTATCCTTGATGTGAAGAGGCGACATCATGCGTCGGCATCGTATGCTTCTAAGGCAGTCGCTGATGCGCCGTCAGTCCGACGGCTTCGCCTCGCTGCTGCACAGCTCGATATATTGCGCGCAGCGACATGACGGCGACCGGGCCGTGAGGAGGTTTCGGATCACGCCTGCGGGCACGCCCGGGCTCTCGCCCGCGATGCTGGCGACACGCGCGTCGATGATACCGTCGATTTCAGCGCGCAGCTCCTCGATGCGTTCCTCAATCCTTGTCTGCCGCCGCTGCTTCGTTGCCATTGGTCTCTTCGTCCTTCGTTTGAGCCTCGAATGCCGCCAGCCTCTGACGAGCCGACGCAGCCTCGTTCTGAGCGCGCCGGAGCGCGCGTTCCCGCTGGGCTTCGTGCGAGGCGAGATGAACCTGGATGTCGTAGGGTAGTGTGCCGAACCGCTGCTTGAACGCCCCCGGCCAGGACCGTGGCGGCGGAATAGCGCCAATCGTGCTCATCGCGTTTGCCGCTGCGCCGCCCAGCGTGGGATCCGCCAAGCCGATCGACGCGTGCATCCGCGATATCTCGTTGACCGCCGGCCAGAGCCGGTCCATGCCAAGCGCCGCGCAGTCGGTGATGAAACGCGCAACCGATGCGGGCGTCGCCGGGCAGGCAGACACACCGTTCAGCTCACACCATTTGACGAACATCGGCGCATCACGACGTCGCGCCTGCGCGAGCGCTGTCAGCAGCGGATGGGTCATCGCTTGGCTTTGCGCAATGCCTCATGGAGGCTGCCCATGCGGCGGCGCAAATCGACAAGCTGAACACGCCTGCGCAAGCTATGAGGACTCGAATCGATCTCTCCGCCCAGTTCGGCGTCGAACCTCTCGAGCGCCGCCACGCGCTTCTTCAACCCGTAGAGCGCAAAATTCTCCGCGATCCGCTCGGGCGACATCGGCTCACCATAGAGATTCCCGCTGATGGACTCCGCGCGTTCAACGAAATTTCGATCGTCGTCGTTCATAGACATTATCCTGATTTTCGAGGCGCTCCCAAGAAGGGATGCCAGAGAGCGAGGGTGCCGCGGCCGCGCGTCTACGAGTTCGACGATGCAACGCGGCGGCTTTCTCGGAATGGAGAGCTCAGCGCGTTTTCCTTGCTTGATACAGAGCAACTGCATCCTTGAGATCGCCCGAGCTCGAAAGCCTGGCGCTGAGCACTCGAAGATCTTGCTGGTTGCGCTCACCTCGTCCGGCCGCCATGCCCGGCCTCTGCACCGGCGGCATCGCCTTTGCCGCGACGGTATCCCTCGCCTTCATCATCAAGCGATACTTGCCGGCGTCGTACATCATCCGCTGGAACGTCGCATTGCGCATCAGCGGCTCGCTGTCGAACAGGCGTCGCAGCTCCTCCGGCTCGATGCCGCTGGCTTTGGCCGACGCCATGATCTCCTGCGCCACAGCCTGCCTGACGTCTCTCGTCTCATCCTTGAGCAGCGTCTCCAGCCGGGCGTCCTCTGTCTTTGCAAAGGCCTGAAAGCTGCGCCGCGCGGCATCCGCCGTCCGACGCATTTCCTCATTCTGCCGGGCGCGCAGCTGCTCGCTACCCGCGACAATCGCCTGGATACGCGACAGCTTTGCGGGATCTTGCCGCGCGATTTGCGCGAGGGCTTCCGGAAGGCGTTCCGGCGCCAGCCCAACCAACTCCGGAAACTGACTGACGAAGCTCGCCTGTGCGACGCGCATGGCCGCGTCGAGACCCTCGGCATAGCTTCGCCGCGCGCGCTCCACCTCCCCCACCTTTTCCTCGAGCGCGAGGCGCACCTGCGGGTGCTGCAGGAGCTGGTCGATATCCGGATCGAGCTTGGTCGAACGTTCTCCCTCATCGCCCAACTCATCTGGCCGAACTGCGGGCTCACCGTCACGCGCGCCGCTCTCCTCGGGGCGATCAAAGCCGTAGAACTCGGACGCATCGGGGTCGTTGGCGGAAACCTCCGCGCGCAGCGCATCGATTCTTGCCGCAAGCGCCTCCGACGCCTCGCTCTCAGCCGACCGTCTGTCGCTGGCTGTTGCACTCGCATAATCTCGCGCGGCACGCCCGAGGGTCACGGCTTCGTACGCAGCGGCGGGTTTACCCTCTGCATCTGTGTATCGTCTGACGACGACCCCGGGCTGCAGATCGGGCCGCTGGTCAGCGGCCTCACGCAGGGACGCACTGTCACTGTCGATCGGATCACGTTCCTTCTCGTGATCAGGGTCAGGCATTTCGGCATAGCCCCCGCTGGCGAGGTCAAAGGCGGCACCTGTGAGGTCGGTATCTGGCACGGTGGTCATGACTACTTTCCAATGGCGAAGTTGAACTTGAACGGGCTCATGAGGTCGCTAATTCCGCCTGCCAGGGTCGCGAATTGATCGACGCCAGACTTCTCCTGCGTCCCGGTCGTCGTGCCATTGCTCTGAGTCCCGAGTTGGGCGATCGGCACGCCGATCTGCGCGAGCAAGTTCAGCGCCTGCACGGGAATGCCGCGTCGCTGTGCCTCCTCCGCCAGAGTAGCATTGGCTCCATAGTTCTGGGCATCAAGGGCCGATTGCGCTGCGGTCACGCCCTGGCCGCGATTGGCCAGATCGGTCTGCTGCATCTGAGTCAAAGTGTTGGCCGTCGTGTTGCCGGCGTTATACAGCGCATTTGTCGCAGCAAGCTGGTTCGCCACGTCCTGGTTATATTGCGCGGCGATCACCGGCGCCTCGGCAGCCGCAACGCCCCTTCCATAGGCCATCAGGTTGGCGCCGCTGAAATCACGGCCCGCGGCGGCGAACTGCGAGTTCACGTCATTGCCGACGTCCGACCGGATCTGCGCAAGCTGCGCCGCGAGCGCCGGATTTTTGCCGACCATGCTCCCGTTCGCATATGGCGTCAGCCAGTTGCGATAGGCCGCGAGGTTGTCCTGCACGTTGCTCGCCTGCGCGGTGGCGCCACCACCATTCAGCAGCGACTGTGCGTTGCCGGCGATCTGGCCCGCATAAGGATTACCCGCCGCGGCGTTGTTCTTCAGCGTATCGAGCGCCGAACTCTCCGCCGACGTCAGACCGGTGTTGTTGAGCCCCGTGCCGATCTGACCAAGCATCGTTTGCAGCGCCGGCTGCGCGGCAACCCAGGGCGCGGTCTGCGATTGCTGAGTTTGTGTAGAGGTGGATTGTCCGCCCATAGACGATGATTCCTTGAGTTTGAGTTCGCTCTTCGCAAGCGCGAATGCTGGTCGCACCGGAAAACGGCCAATGTGAAACTTTCAGTCGAACGGAAAGAAAATCGGCGGCTGGACGACCTTCTCTTTTGAAGGCGTCCCTCTCGCCAACTGAACCAGGTCTTGCGGTCGGGTCTGCAGCAGCGCGGCCAGTTGCCGCGAATTGAATGGCAGCGTCCGAACACGGCCGACATCTGCATCGACGGACCGCCACGGCCGGGCATCCATGAACGGGTCCAGCGTTTGCCCGTCGGGATTGAACACGGGCGGGTTTGCGCCATTCCGTCCGCGGGAAACGCGAGATTTCCCAAACAGCCAGTCGATCAACTCACGGCCGGTCTGAGCATGTTGCTCGTCCGATCTGGGCTGCAGCGGAAATGGGGTCGACGGCGGAATCCCGAATGGATCGGGAGGCAACGGCGGCGGCGACCAGGGAGGAGACGTCGGCGGAACTATTCTCCAATTGCGATCCACCCGCCCGGGCCGCGTCTGCGGCATCGCGCTTTCAACACCAGAACTGGGTATACGTACGTTCGGGTCTTTGAACCACTACCGGAAGCGCTTGTCGATGATCGCATAGGTCTCTTCGTATCCATCGAGAACGCGGCCCCAGCCCTTCCGTCCGAAAATTCGCACGCACCGGCAGCCCTCTGCCTCGGCGTAGTCTTCGATTCCGCGTATCAGAGATAGCCAGCGAGTCATGCCGGCACCGGCGCATGCCGTAATGACGCAGACCTTGCCCGCGTCGGTCTGCTCGAGACTTGTCGATGCCACGGCCTCGATGCCGAAGCCATTCCAGGCGATCCAGAGCAACGAGGCGCCGTCAAGAATGGCGCGCTCGATCGTGGTGAACTCCGCAAGCCCGGTCCTTGTGATCGCCCGCTTCAGGAGTGGAGCGGCAGATGACCATATCTCACGCACGCGTTTCGGATCGACACACACGAGTTGAGTGGAGGACAACAAATCAGACCCCGTGTTGAATGAATGTCACGCCTGCGTGGCCTGCTCCTTGAACATCGCATTCTCCAGCATCGTCCCTGGAGGCAGCCGAACCCGGCTTGAGAGAACGGACGCGCCTCAGGGCGTACAATCGTCGGCGTCGTCGCGCAGAGCGACCCGCAACGGCCCGATGCGCTGACCGACTGCAATTTCCATAACAAGCTTCCCGTCGGCGCCTTCCCAGCACATGATCCGGTTGATCGAGTGCGGTGCAGCCAGAACCACAATAGCGTAGTCGCCCCGCCATATGAGTCCCCATTCTGGGCTCCGCGTAACGCGCGCCCGCTGGAATTCCCAATTGCTCCTCAAGACGAAGGGAGCGATGAGCATCGTGCGGTGAACTCAGAAGGTTCATCCGCTGCGGCCTCACCGGTCGGATCCAGTGGGGGCTTCGAAAGGCGCACCTATGCGGAAGAAATGCCAGGCCGGGCCAGTCAAAATCACCTTCGCAGGTATTCAACCCGCCAGTCAGTGCCATGGATCAGGATCGCTGTACCCCGAAGGTACTTCAGCCATCGCTTGTTCGTACTCGCTCATCCGCCCGAGGTTCTTGAGGCACACTGCTCGGCTTAACCTGGCATCATTAAGGAAGAATGCGTCGTTCATCTCCAAGGATAGCTCCGCTAACTCGAGATAGATGGCTTGGGCTTCATCCCAGTAGTTCTGCTCCCTCAGCGCACATGCCACCATATAAGCACCAGCGAGAGTTCGCCGCTGTGCATTCGGACCGGATCCAAGCTGTCCGATTTTGGTCCGCAGCGCCTCCTCCACTCCGACCAATCGAGGGATCTGGTCTCTAGATACAGCCCCTCGATGCTCGCGAAGAAGGGCCTCAGCCTCGTCGTGCTGTTTGTCGAAAACCAGGGACGTGAACCTTTCTGCGACCGGGAATAATCGAATCTCCTTTGCCCACCTCGAACTGCTAGAGCGCAACCACCTTTGTCAGCAACACGATCCTACATAACCTCTTCTGGTGGTTCGTCAGCCAGACTATCGCCTGGACGTCTAGGAAGAAATTCGTTGTAGCGATCGAGGACGTTCTTCCGAATGAGGCCGGGCGGTGCCCGGTCAACGAAATCGCGCTCGCGACCGACATCTGGAATTTCCTTCACCAACTCAAGTGACATGATTTGCTCGAGTACGTCGGACAACTCGTCGCCGCGACGCAGCTTAAGCAGGATCCGAGCCTTATCGCCCATCGGTCCACTTCTTTGCTGTGCCGCTCTACGCAATCCTCGTCATCGTTGCCACGACGAACGCGGCCGTAACGAACCATCGGATAGATTCGTAGGACATCTTCCAGGGTGGGCCACCAATCCGGCAACTGAGGTTTTGGAAGTTGTCCAACGGGACCAATTGGGGGAAAAGGACGGGGCCGCACGAGTTGCCCGAATCCAGCCTCGACAGCTGTCTGTCTGGCGTTCGCCGCGCGATCCTCTGAGAGAGCTATCTCCGATTGGCGCCCTTCATTGGATCCGAAGGTGTCCGTGGAAGAAGCAGGCAGCGCATTTTCTCCTGCGCCAGTATCTCGCGATCGCAATGTCGAGACTGTCGATAGCTGCCTGAAATTGGGATCAACGACAGTCGGTGACATCTCTTTGCCGGCAGCGCGAAACGGACTTGCGACGGCGTCCGCTCTCCTGGGGAAAGGCCTCTGCAAACAAAACCGCCGGAGCAGAAGCGGTCCTCGCATTGGCCGGGCGTACCAGCGTTGTCGCGTCATGCGAGGGATAAAAATTGCGCCAGATCCCTCGTATCGCGATACGATTGAGGGCCGAAGTGAGAGTCGAGAACATTTGGGTTGGCCATGAATTATCCCTTCTGCATTTGGATTTCGTGACAATGATGAATGAGAGCAGACGCAGATCTTCATTGCGTCGACACGCTTTTGCATTGCCGACGACGTTCGAAGGTCGAATTACTCAGATGGATTCTGGAACTGGCTTGGCTTTACAGCCCTCAGCCCACCACCGCATACAAAAACACCCGCCCTGTCGTCGCGGAGTTCGCGTGCGTGATCGTGAACGAACCATTCGCGACGGCGCTGACGTACATCGTCCCGCTGCCGACCTCAGTCGCCGCATTCGCTGACGCCGGCACCAGGATCGGCACCGACCCCGCAGCGCAGTTCGCCGTCGTCACCGTCGTGCTCGAAGCGCCCGTCGCCAATGTCACGCTGCCGACTGCGTTCGACCGTCCCGCTGCGAGCTGCTGGATCGCGAGCACGATCTTCTTCAGGTCCGTTTCGGTGATGCCGGGAACGTAAGCCGTCATAGCGTGCCGTTGGGTGAGAGATCGGGAACGACGCCGGCGCAGAATGACCATGACGTCGCGGCCGGGATACGAACCTTGAAACGTGAGTAGCGGGTGTCGCGTCGGAGGTCGCAGCGACCGGTCCGCGCGTTGACCAGAACCTCCGCGCCCGGCGTTGCCACTGCGGCCGGCGTGTCGCGCCAGGACACCGAGCCGAACAGCGTTGCCGCATCGGTCACCGGGCGGAAGCCACGGATCGTGATGCGGTTCTCGTCGGTGCCCTGCTCCGGGCTCTCCAGCGTCGCCTCGAGACTCGGACCGCGGAAGAAGCCGAGCACGTGGGCGTTCGAGAACTGGGCGATCTCCGGCTGCACGGCGGTCGCGTAGGCGTCGAGGCTGAGCGTAAGCGCATCCAGCGACGACGAGATACTGTCGAGGTTTTCCAGCGTCAGTCCGGTCTGCGAGATGCCAAGCAGATACTCGCCGGTCACCGCGACCGGGAAAAAGCGATCAAGCAGGAAGTCGTAACCGAGCAACTTGTCGAAGGCACCGACTATCCCGGACACCGATTTGTAGGCCCAATAGACCCGCGTCGAGCGCGGGTCGGCGGCACCCATGAAGAGCTGAAGATTACCCTTGTCCAGGTCGGCGAGGAAGGTCCGATCGACCTTCTCGCGTCCGATCTGTTGTGGCACGCCGCCCGGCTCGATCTTGTGAAAGCCCTGGCCGGCGTAGAAGAAGATGCGTTCGCCGGCGCGAATGATCGAGTACGGCGCGTAGAGACCCTTGTCCTGAGTGATGCGATCGATCTGGAAGATGATCGGCGAGCCCGGCACATAGGACATGCGCCGGATCGCCTGGTCCTGGAAGACGATGCCGGACTCGCCGCCTGCGACGCCGCGGACGATGCCGCCATCCGGAAAGTCCTGGAAGTCGGACGACTTGATCCCGCTCGTCCAGCTGTCCGCGGCGTTGAAATTGTTCAGCCCGGACCACTGGATCCGGTACGGCGTCGACAGCAGCCCGGACAGCACCAGAAAGCGCCCGACCACGCTGATATAGGCCGCCTGCGGCGGTGTCCCCTGCGCATCGGCAAAGGCCGTCGACGATGAGAGGTCGAAGACCTGCAACACCGCGTTCGCCTGTGTTGCGAACACGAAGTTTCCGGTCTGCGCGAATTGCCATTGCGCAGTCTGAGACAGCGCGGAATAGGACAAACTGCCCTTGGATACATCGACCCAGGTGAAATCGATGTTGTTGAGCCGGTAGAGCTTGGTGCTCGTGCCGGCAAAGGTCACAACCGTACCGTCCGATTTCAGCGCATAGAACGCCCCCCGGCACGGGGCCGGAAGTGCCGACGTGTAGGCCGAGAAAGACGGAAACGGCCCGTAGCCGTCGCCACGCGGAATGACGTTGAGGATGTTGCGCGTAGCCTGCCCCTCATAGTCGCTGACGTCAGGGCGATACTCGCCATAGGAAAGGAGCGGCATTATTCGGTCGTCCATGGTTCAGGTTCAATCGAAGCAGCTATCCACACAGTCTCCGGCTGCACGTCAGCCGTCCACACGCTTGCAGGAGGCGCAGCGTCGCTCCAGCTTGGCGACGGTAGCGTCACCTCGGTCTGCCATGACATCGTGTCGAACGGTCGTCGGACCCACGCCTCGTGGTCGCGGTCGTAGGTCGAGCCACCGCCGGCCCAGACAAACGGGCCGGATCCCGAGGCCAACGACACGAGAAATGGGAGAGACCTCCCCAACGACAGAACCGCACCCGGCGAGGCAACGGCACGAACCGCCGCAGTCGTTCCGGCACCGGTCATCAGGAACGTGCCAGCAAGGCTGCTCTGCCTGGGTCCGAATGCAACTGCATTGCCGGTGACGGCAAAAGGCCCCGCACTCGCCGGCTCTGCGACCTTGAATCCGGCCGAGATCCCCGTTTCGAGGAAGACCGCGGCCGCCGCCGGCTCGGATGTCCCGAATGCGGCCGCTCGACCTGCAAACGCAATCGCACCTCGCACGGTCAAAAGCGCAAAATTGCCGTTGCCGGGCAGTTGAGCCAGCGCCCAGCGACCTAGCGCGTCGAAGCCGAGAAGGGACATGAGTTAGAACCGTTCAGGTGACAACGATATTCCGACATCACAGCCTCGCGTTGATCGCGTCGATCACCGTGTAGGCCTGCATCAAGCCGGCAGCCGCACTTTCCGACGACATGCTGGCATGCGCGATCCCCGCGCTGAACCCGCCAAGCTGAACGAAGGACGCCGGATCGTTCGCGCGGATATTTGTGCTGACGCCCGGCGCGACTTTACGCTGCACGGTCCAGGCAGACGTTCTCTTCGGAGCAAAGCCGATTGTCGACTGAAAGCGCTGGTTGCCGCCAGACGCATAGGCCTCGATACCCCACGGTACGAGCTGGTAGTAGCGTTGGCAGACAAGCAGCTCGCCTGCATAATCCGGGCACTGGAACGGCGGAGCCGCCCCGCCCTCGTAAAGTCCAGCGTCGAACAGCTCGAACACGTTTCCGCTGGTCGAAAAGATGTTCGCACCGGTGCTCTGCATCAAATAGACGTAGACGTACATTCCGTTGGTGTTGTCTTGCGCCCAGGTTCCCGACGTCGCACCGACAAATGTCACCGACTTGACGACGTCCGTGTTGACCTCGCCTGCGGCGACCGTGAACGATCCCGACAGCGTCGTATCCGTCGCGTTGTTCTGCAACAGACAAGAGAAAGTGCCGGCAACCGGAGCTTTCAAACCCAGCTGCAAGGTGACGGTCTTTGCGCTCGCCGTTCCGAATCTCAAGTCGGCGACACGAAAGCCCTCGATCTTCTGCTGGAGGAAGCAAACGCTGCCTCCCACCGTCGTCTGCGCCGCAGTCACCGTCACACGGATACGATGCGTCGAGCCGCCTGGCGTCGGTGAGGCGACTTGCGCGCAGCTATAGGCGCCGCCGGAAAGTGTGTGCTGGATATACCATTGATCGACCGGGTAATAGAGGTTGGAGCTGCCCGCACCTGTGCCGTTTTCCTGGCTGATCTGCATCCCGCCGTTGACGAGGTAGTTCTTCTTCGTCATGCCGAGATTGGCCCGCGCCTGCGCCATCTGCGTGCTGGTGAACGCGTTCGGCTCCTCGACCGAGATCAAATCCTCCTTCACGCCGACGATCGCCACATTCGGCGCCACAGTGAAATTGATCTTGGCGCCGGCGCCGCTTTGTCCAGCGGCTGAACCCGAACCCGACGAATTGTAGAGCGCGGTGGCGCGCGCAAACGATCCGCTCGCGGCCGTGTAGGTCCCCTCCGCGATCTCCCACTGGGTGAGGTCGCTGCTGATGGCGAGGAATTTGTACTTGCGGCCGTCGATCGCTCCGGCGAGCGCCGGCGACTGGCAACCGCCGACCGTCGACGCATAGACCCAGTCCGTCGTGCCGCCGGCCGCAGGGATGAACCGGCAATTGTTGAGAAACGCTGCCATGTCAGGTGATCGTCAAAATGCCGTTGGTCTGGTCGAGGTCGATCGTGAAGGTATTGCCATTGGTCAGCGTGATTGCCGTGCCGTAATCCCACCAGCCGATCAGCGGCTTGGTCGACGACGTCGAATTGTACAGCACCGCATATTGAAACGGACCAATTGAGCCGCCCGAAGCGGTCCACGCCGGATCGGTGCCCCCGACGAACTTGAACGTCCCGGTCGTTTGCGCGCCACTGATGGTGCCGACACTGTTGCCGCCCGCGGTATAGCCGTTGCCCGCCGCGAGATCCGCGGGCGTGTTGTAGACGGTGTTGCTGGCCACGGGCGCGGTGTTGGTCAGATAGACCTTGTAGACCTGCGCCGTGCCCGTCTTCATGTCGTGCAACGCATTTGCGACGTCCTGCACGAAGCAGTAGAATTTGTTGAAGCTCGCCATTATCGCCTCCTAAATGACCTGTCCGGAAATGCGCACTGTCATCGGCCCGGCATTGAAGGTCGACGTCAGTCCGAGATTGTTCAAATCCGCCAGCGCCGAGGCGAAGCCAAGCCCCCAGGTTTGGATGCGCGCGTCTTCCTTGATGTACGGTGCCGACTCGAGCAGCGCACCGTAGAGATAGACATCGGGCGCCATCGTCAGCAGCCAGTTGCTGCCATACGACGCGAGCGGCGGAACGCTCTGTCGATAGACCATTTCAATCGTGTAGGCCGCATCGGGAGTTGGCGCGAGTTCGAGTTCGTTGCCGAACACGGTGAAATAGCGCGGCTTCGCGGCGACATCGGACGTCGCGAAGCGGTATTCGTCCATCTGCGTCCCCGACTTGAACTCGAGGCACGGCTTCCCTGTCACGCTCGACAGCCGAACCCTGCGCATGGACTGGAAATCCGACGGCAGCGAGATGAATTCCGGCTCGCTCGAGCCGAGGTCGACCAGGGCGGTCGCGCGCTGCTCCATCTGCCGCACGAAGAGCTGTCGGTTGAATTTGGCTTCCGCGAGCTGGACGAAGGTTGGGATCCGCGCGACCAGGGTCGCATCCTGGTCGCGCGCGAGATATTCGATCACCGCGGTTTGCAGCGACGTGTAATCAACTATCTGGGGCATTTGAGCTCCGCTGACCAGCCGGCCTGCAATTTCGGCCGGTCGGTTCGCAAATAGGCCCATTCGGGATCGTCGAGCTTCCGCTGCACGATCATGTCGAATTCGGGCGTGAACAGCCGCAGCGAGGTGTTGCCCCTCGCATGCTCCTCGTTGAGCCATTGGACGTAGATGACGTTGGGGATGCGGGCGACGTGCCGCCCCCAGTCACCATGCTGCTCGTCCCGTCGCGCCTGCCTGTTCCATTCCAGGATCGGCGCGACGTCCTGGACGTGCTCGATCGCGAGCTCTCGGCCGTTGCTGTCGAGATGAGTCCTGATCAGGACGCCGTCCATCACGACATCTCCGTCACCCACAGCGTGCCGGCGGTCGCCGTGACCAGGCCATTGCTCGCGGCCTTCAACGCGGCGATGCGCTGGCCGGGACTGACCGTGATGTATTCGACGACGTTGGCGGGCAGATAGGGATCGGAGACGGTCGCAGTCTGCGCACCATCGCCGATCCGGTAGCAGCAGCCGGAATTGGCGACCAGGCGCAGCTGATAGGTTTCCGGTCCGAAGGCGTTTGTCGCACCGACGCTGCTGTCATACGCGACCGTCTGGGTGGGACCGACGCGCGAGGAATTCTGCTTGGAGAAGAACGGCATGTCAGGCGGTCCTCACTGAGATCGAAAAATGCATGGGGATCGTCGCGCCGGATGCGCCGGAGGGCGTCAGCACGATCACGTCGTCCTCGTTGAGATAGGTTGGGGACGGCGGCACGGCCGAAAACAGCTGGCCCGCGGCAGATCCAGCCTGCGTCACGGCGAACGTCGCCAGCGTCGTCGCATTGGCCGAAACGGTGATGGTGCCGTCCGCGGTCGTGATCGCGCCGCCCAAAATGCCGGCGACTTTCAGCACGCGGCAGCGAAAGGGAACACGAACATAGGTGGCAACGGGGCTCGCGCCGCAGGACGGCGTGTAGGCCGTGAGGTCGGCGGTGTTGAGGGTGCGATTGCCGGGAAGCGGCATCTTGGCTCTCCAAAAAGGAAAGGGCAGCCCGAAGGCTGCCCCGAGGGGTGGACAAGGGTTGAACGGATGATCCCGATCGCTCAGGAGGTGGTGTTGTCGAACACGCCGCCGGAGGCCTTTTCGTTGCGGGCGACCAGCGCGTATTCGGCCAGGATCTGCCTGCGATCGGAGTCGCCGGTCTTGGCGAGCGGGATCGAGATCATGTTGCGGCCGTTGAGATAGGCCACCGCCCATTTGTCGAGCTCGAGCACCAGGACGTCACGCGGACGCTGGAAGCGGTTGGCCACCACCTTGAGCTTGCCGAAATCGGATTCATACGCATCGACGGACGCGACGATCTTCTTCGACTTCGACTCCTCGATCGCGGTGGACCGGCCGGTGAAGGTCGAGAACACCTGCTTGTTGAAGGCCCCGGTCATGATCGTGCCGGGCTTGCCGCCATTGGTCCAGATCGAGGACAGCACGGTCTTCAGGCGCACCTCGGTGAAGGCGAGCTGAGTGCCGTCCGTTCGCGTCCCGGTGCCGTCCGCCGCCGCCGGGTCCGCCGCACCGCCGGCCGTTCCCTTCGAGGTGTTCGAAACGACCCAGGAAAGGACGGAAGCGGTCTTCCGCGCGGTCGTGGTGTTGCCGACGACCTTGGCCTGGTTGGCGCCGCACAGGATGGTTTCGAGGTCACGCTTGAGCTCGAGGCCTTTCAGCATCTCCTGATAGGCGAGCTCGTTGTCGCGGCCGGCATGGTCCACCGCCTGTTGCGTGCCCGAAACCCGCGCGACCTTGTAGGAGATCTGGCAGAGATTGCCGAGGCGAACGGTCGGCGTGGTCGTGTTGGTGTTGGGATCGTCGCCCTCGAGCTGGGCGTTGTTGGCGTCCGCGCCGGCGAGCGCCTGCGTCTGCCATTCGTGATTGACGGCAGTCGCCTTCTCCTTGTCGACGCCGCTCATGAAAGGCGTGTCGACGGGATCGATGCGATAAATCATGTCGCTGAGATCTTCGCGGTTACCCACCGCGGAGTAGGTGACGAAGGTGGAAGTCGGTAGGGTCATCTGGGTTTCCCGATGAAGGCCGATTGCATCGCGTGAAGCGCAGGAATTTCCTGCATGGCTGCATGCAAAGGCACAGGTGTTTCTGGTTGCAACGTTGCGATCTCGCTGATCCGATGGCGCGGAAATGATTTCCGGTTCGATATGGCGAGCCTAGCTGCCGGGAACCTGCGCTATCCGCGCAAGGGCGGCATCGACGTATGGAAACGTCGAGAAGTCTATGTGAAGCGGACGATCGCCATCCGCACCCGGTACGAACTCAGATAGCGTGCCGGCGCATCCGATGTGGCGGCCAGGCGGCCTGGTATCACGAAACTCCGGAAGAGCGAGGCCGCGGCCTTGCCGCGGTATCAGCTTGGCCGTACACGCGTCAAACGCCGGATAAGCGACTTGTCTTGAGAGGGACCGTCTGCCGCCAGCTCGTACGCCGGAGACGCAAGCGCGGCCGTGGTGACGGACGGCGGGGATGCCGCGCCAGCATCGAGAACGGACATTTGGGGTCCATCGGCATTCGGCCGCGGCTCTTGCGGTGCTGCCGGAGGTACGACTTGGCTCATGGGGGCGCATGCCCGCAGTGCGTCGGCAATCGAATCATTGACATGCTGCTCGATTGCCTTCGAACTCGGGTCAGGAATATCAAACCTGGTCAGGGCGGTTCGGAGCGCCTTCTGCACCGCATTGCTGAGCACTGATCGATCGATGCGACATAGATCCTTATCGTTCAGAAACTGGATGCTATGGTTGGAAAAGCGAGGGTGCTGATAGTACGGGCTGTTCGGATCGTAAAATTCTCCCTTGGGGTCGCGATAGGCCTCCGCAGTGCCAGCTACCCGCGCACCATTTTCGTCCGTGACGTCGAAGGTCTCGATAGGCAATATGATTCCTTTCATCCGGCGTCCTCCGCCGGAAGTTGACAATCCACTCTCGTCGGAAGATTAGTCGGACGCTTTGCAAGCCGGCGGCAGCAAGACGTACAGGCCTTTCGGGCCGTCCGGACTGAAGCGTGCAGTGGTCGCGATGTCCTCGTCACGGCTCAGTTCAAGTACCTGCCGGCAAAATTCGGAGTAACTCGCACTCTCGACCTTCCCGAACGCCAGCGTGAGCCAGATCTCGCCAAATTTATCGGAAGTCTGGCACGACGCACGCGCGATTGCGCCGTAGCCGTCGCCTAGAGCCGCCGGATCCTGCTTGTTGCAGGCAAAGCGCCGCTTCACTCTTTCATCGACGATGGACGACCCTTGTTTTGCCAGGAACAGCGCGATCAGAGCAGGAACCCCAACGCGGTCGCCGTCGAAGGTCAGCACGCCGGCAGGCGTCCGGGGCGACGCCAGCGACGTGACGAGTCGCAGGACCATTGGGTCCGGCACGGGAAGCTCCAGCGCCTCCAGCAGCCGCTTCGATCCATGGAGGGTAAATCTGCCCAACCTGCGATTGCGCTCGAGCCAGCGCGTAAAATCGTCGAAAGACGTGGCGGCGATTGCATCCGCGTCGATGGAATGCATCTGATGAAGCGGCGAATGCTTGCGGTAGATTGCCAGAAGCGCCAATCGTTCCGCAGCGCCGTCCGCGCGATGCAAATCCTTCGGGTTCGGCTCTGACCACTCTCGCGACATGCGCGCCTCAAAGGCGCGTGCGGCAATGAAATCGGACTCGGCGACGTCCTCGCGCAGGAGATAGTTGACCGCTGCGCGCAAGCACTTGACCAGCATGGCGGGATTCTCGTGACGCCCCGCCAATCCGAACTCGCCAAAGACGAATTCAAGCTGGATCAGAAGATGGAGGTCGCACGTCGCGACGTCGGGTAGCCGGCGAGTCCCGAGCACCATCGAACTCAATATCGACTGATTGATATACTGTTCGCGGAGCGATATTTCGGGCGACATCGCGAGACTGACAATCAGCAAGCCGTCGTGAGTGCCATCGCGAGACGAAGCGGGCCGGCTCGTCAGCGCGAGCAGCATGCCGACGAGACCGACGCAAGCCAATTTCCGGATGAGCATACGATTCGTCACCTGGTTTCGGACCGGATCTGTGAGCGCACGAGCGCCAATGCATCGTCGCAAACGATCATCTTGACTCCCGGCGCGACGCCAATCGGCGAACTTCAGACCAGTTACCGAAGCGATCTTGGAAAGTGGCCGGCTCTCCCTCCGACAACGGATCACGACCCACGGCCATATGTGGATTGGCCCGCCATTCGCCACAGAACACACAAGGAACGCTATTCATTACTCTCGCTCTCGTTGCAACAACTAAATGATCCCGAACCGCTTCCGCCGCTCCGCCGCTTCCGCAAGCTCCTTTAGTTCGGCCCGCGCCAGCTTGCCGTTAGCGGCGACGCCCGCGAGATGATCGCGCACCTTGCCGACGATGTTGATGGCGAGGAAGAGCTTTTCGCGACCGGCGGCGTCGTCCACAGTGGTGGCGCGCCAGGCCGCGATGTAGCTCTTCTCAAGCGCGTCGAACGCCTCGTTCAGGATTTCATCATCGAGCAATGCCTCGGCGCGCACTGCCCTTGCCGCCGCCCGCTCCAGGGCGCTCTCGTCAGACATGGCTCCCCTCCCCGTTGTTCGACCGCGCTTTCATCCCGTGACGTGTCGCGGATGCAGCGAGATCGAGTGCGGCTTCGGTCACATCCATCCGATGCTGTTCCTGCGCATGCTGGAGCTTCTGCTCGTGGCCGAGCGCCTTCAAGTGCGCGTCGAGCACCGCGATCTTCGCGTCGAGGCCCGCCCTGATCCTGGCGATCTCGATCTCGGCCTGCATCTTCACCTGCTGGTGGATCGCATCGGCCTGTGCCTTCTCGCGCTCGATCTGCACCTTGTGCGCGGCGGCAAGCTGCTCGGCCTGAACGCGCGCCTGGAGCGCCAATAGTTTCGGATCGGGCGGCGGCTGTGGCGGCGCCGGCGGCGGATGCAGCAACTGCCCGGTCTGGGGATTGACGGCCATCGGATCGTTGAAGAACTGGTCCGGATTCCTGTGCCCCATGATCCGCGTCAGCTCGGCCGCCGTGTTGTAGAGCTGGCGGTCGCCGACCAAATTGATCTTGCCGCCGGCGAGCAGCTCCTTCTGCACGTTGGCGATCGCCATGGTCTGGGCGAACTGCTGCGCCTTGCCGCCGGCGCCGAGGCCGACATTGATGGTCATGTCGTCGCGTGTCTTCCAGTTGCGCGGGTTGACGTCGACCCAGGCATTGCGCAGCCGCACCGTCTCCTCGCGCTGACCATGCTTGCGGATCGTGCCGTGCAGCAGCGCAAAGATGTCGCGCACGCCTTCGGCCATGATGCGTGCGATCAGCTTGATCCGCATCTGCGAGGCCGAGAACACCTGCGCGACCGCGGTCGCCGACTGGTTCTGCAAGGCATTGGCGTCGATGCCCTGCGTCTGCTTGCCAAGACCAGTGCGGATCTCGAGCTCGGCGTCGATATACTGCAGCATCGGGTAGATCGACGTGGTGATGTCAGGCACCACCTGCCAGTTCAGCCCGCCGGCCGTCTTGGTGCGCACCACCCCGCCCGGCCGTGACACCAGAAGATCGTCCAGCGTGTTCGGCCCGGCATTCTGCTCGGCGACCTCGACGCGTGGATTGTTGTGCAGGTAGAGATTATCGAGCGCGCCGCGCTTCAGCGCCGTCTTCTCGCGTTGCAGCGGCATCACGAGGTCGGCGATCGAGCGACCGAAGAAGCGATGGGTCACCGGCACCGGTGTGGTCGCCGCAAACGGCATCTCGTCGAATGGCGTGATGCAGTCCTTGCCGTCCTTGCGCAGGATCTCGGCCTGGTCGCCGCCGGTGATCACCTGGTAGAGGCAGGGACGGCCCGTCCCTTCGAAATCCATCCGAACATAGTGCTCTGTGATGCGCACCAGCCGCGCCGCCGAATTGGCGCTGCCGCCGCCAGCCGTCGCGGACAAGTGCTCTTCCACGGTATCGCGCGCCAGCGTCTCGATCTCGGTCGTGCCGGCATGCGGCCGCAGCGCCCGTATCTGGCCGGCGTCAAAGCCTTCAGCGATCAACTGCGCCTCGGTCCTGGTGACGACCTCGTGGAAACAATAATTGCAATCGCGGATGCTGCGCGCACCGCGCTCGATGCCGAATTCTTCGGGCGGCACGCCCATCACCCGCGCCTGCGCGAGCTTGCGCGTGGTGACGATGGTGACGTCGTGCGTGACGAGAGAGCCCATCGGCGCAAGCGGCACCGGGGCTAGCAAGGGAATGGGCATGTGTGATTGAGCTTTCAGTTCGGTATGCGGGCGCCCGACGCTGGGCAGAAATCGCGCTAGTCGGCGTTGTGCGCATATCATGCGGCTGCCAGTCGCGCGCGTTGGTCTGATCTCGAGAGAAAACACCTCGCGACCACCGCCCGAACTTGGCCGCATCAGGCGCGACAGTCGTCGTCTGCACAATGCAAAACTCGCTGTTTGCGACCCACTCATTCCTGTCGCAGGAGCGGCCGGATCCAGCGTGCGAACCATTCCTCCGCTTCGTTTCGGCTATCGCTACGATTCTCAAATTCCCAGATTGGCGGCGCAATGGAACGGTTCGGCTCATTCGCGAGCACTTCGTCAGCCGCGTTGGCCGGCGCATTTCCTGAAGTAAGCGCATAGCCCGAATTCGAAGCATTGACGCGTGTGAGACGTCGCACCTCCTCTGGAGGTGTTGCGCCCGCAGAACCGGGCGAAACGCGCAACGACCGCAAAGGGGCATGCAACGCCCCCGGATCGAACATCAATTGAGGAACGTTCGGCGGCCCAGAGCCGCGCGCGGGATGTGCAGCGCTCCCTGATATTGCCGGCTGACGACCTTCTCCCAGCGCATTCCAGCGGTCCTCAAACGAGGGGAGCACCCTGCCCGCCCCCGGAGCAACGCTGTCCCTCCAGTCACCGATGCCATTGCCGTCACCGATCGAACCGGTCCCTCCGCGTTCGGAAGGCATCAGCAAACTCGGAGCCGCGCGTGGCACGTCGAAGGAAGGCAGCGGCAGTCGCGGATCGGGCGCGGGCGCCGAGCGAGCCGGGACATGCGAGCGTACAACAGGATCCAATGGCGCTGGACCATTGGGGCCGCCAAGCGACGTAGGGCCTATGGCACGCGGGATGGCCCTGCCTGAAAGGTTCTGCGGCGGCACGACCACTGCAGAACCATTTGGCGTTCCGCCGGGGCCGAGCGGCGATCCCGCTGGATCGAGACCGCTCTGCTCGTGCGTGCTTGCATTAGGCGCATCTCCAGAGCCGGGCACACCGATGTTGAATTGACGCTGGATATCCTGAATATCCTTTGGGTCCAGCAACATGCTCCCCGCGCCTGGCGTCAGGAGCGCGCCGCCAGACACCGCCTGCTCAGACTGTCCCATGGCGGCAATCAACGTGCTCGCAACCGAATTGCTGTTTTGCCCGAGCCCCATCGATGGATAGTGGATGCTCCGCGCGTTTATCTTGTCCAGGACCGCTCTGCCGGCATTCCACATCTTCATGATCTCGGCCTGATCGCCGGAGGCCAACTCCGCCTGAGCAAAATCGGGCTGGTAAAAATGTCGGTCGGCATACCCTCTCAATTCATCCGACGGCAAATGTCCGATCGGTTTGGGACGTCCGTCTGCGCCCGTTGCGAGGCCGTGCAATTCTCCGATGGCCTTCCCATTCGGATCGATCAATACAAGAAAGTTGTGGCCGGCAAGTCCACCGAGAAGGGGATACTGCGCCTTGACAATGCGATATTGGCCCTCGGCCATGCTTCACCTGCTCATTCGTCGGGAACGTCGCGCCTGTAAGCTTGCACGACGGCATCATGCGGCTTCGAATAGGAGAGCCGCACGTCGATGTGATAGACTGCTCTTATTCCGTAGTCGCGAGAACTGGGCCGGAGATATCGCTGGTCACTTCGAACCCAGTATTCGCCCGAATAGCTGCACTCCTTGCTGGGGGCCGGGGCGCAGCGCAGACCAAGCGCTTCTGCATCGTCGCGCGAGATGCCCTTGGCAGACGTCTGCTCGATGATGAACTTTGTCGTCACCTGCTTCATACCGTCGGCTTCATAGTAGGCGTGGCTGCCAATGAACTTCGCCAGCTCGCCTTCGCCCAGCCCCTCCGTATTCAAGGTGATCCGAGGCCAGGGCCCGGCCCAGTAACATCCGGATGTCGCAAGGGCGGCTGCGAGCATCAGGACGCTCGCGATCGGACGTCTCGGCATTAAGTCAGCTTTTGCGGCAGGTATCGCTTGCATCCATCATATCTCTACTGACCACCGGATCTGTCGCACGCTCCGCGTATCGCGCTTGAAACGAAGCCAATCGCACCGGCTTCTGCGACAATTTTTAGCGTATCGGCGCTGAACCACAATCTATGATAGATCTAGAACATAAAGAGAACAACGTCAACAGTCCGGCGCAGCTGCGTGCCGCGTCGTCTCCTCAGGCGGCGCCACCGCAAGCAAGTGAACGGGCTCGTTCAATTTGTACGCCCAACGTCCGTGCAGGAGGAGTAGCGGAAGGGCGGCCTAGTAACTGCCGCTGCTGCGCATGTAGTCCTGGATCAGGCCCAGAAGTCCGCCGGCCGATGCTCGATCGGTGCTGGTAGAATCGATCGCTGCGGCGGCCGCGATCGGGCCTGCCAGGCTGCCGTTAGCGGCACTTT
>NZ_AKIY01000183.1:0-55000 GCF_000282615.1 Bradyrhizobium sp. YR681
CGAGCGCAGCGAAGCAATCCAGGCGGTTGCCGCGGAAAGATTCTGGATTGCTTCGCTGCGCTCGCAATGACGAGAGGCTTAAGCCGTGCCCGCCTCACGTCCCAAGATCCCTGCCTCGATCGCCTTGATCTGGAGCGCGAGATATTTCGAATTGATCCGGCACTGCGCGAGGCTGCCGGCGATGAACCACAGGCCGGGCTGCCGCGTGCGCGCATACATGTTGCGCAGCTCAAGGCCGTCGCCAAAGCCCCAGACCGGGCCGACGCGGTCGGCCACGGCGTCGCCGAACAGCTTTCGCACCAGATATTCCTGTGGCTTGTAGCCGGTCGAGAGCACGACGAGGTCGGCCGAAATGGCGGTGCCGTCCTTCATCCGCGCACCGTCAGCCGTGAAGCTTTCGATGTCGTCGAACTGCTTGAGCTTGATCGCACCCTCGACGATGAGGTTGGAGCAGCCGACATTGAAGTAATAGCCGCCGCCGCGGGTGAGGTATTTGAACTGCCAGCCGGTGCCGGCCTCGCCGAAGTCGAGCTTGAAGCCGACGCGGCGGAGGCCGTCCAGCAGTTCCTTGTCGAGCTCCCTGGACTGCTCGGTCAGCATCACGTGGGTTTTCTTCGCCAGCGGCGTCGGCATCGAGGTCGCGATCAGGTCGTTGTCCTCGAGCGTGCCCTCATTGTAGGTCGCATAGGCCAACTGCGCCGAGGGCTCGATATTGGTGACCAGCGTCGGCGAGCGCTGCATCAGCGTCACCTCGGCACCGCTGGAATACAGATCCTGCGCGATGTCGTGGCCGCTGTTGCCGGTGCCGATGACGATGGCGCGCTTGCCTGCCCAGTTCTCGCCGTCCTCGTAGCGGCTCGAATGCAGCAGCGTGCCCTTGAAATTGTCCAGCGTCGGAATATTCGGCACGTTGGCGATGCCGCTGACGCCGGTCCCCATCACCACATGGCGTGGATGCATGGTGCGCTTGCTGCCGTCGGCGCGCCGCAGGGTCACCGTCCAGTGGCCTTTCGCCTCGTCATAGGCGCCACCCTCGAACTCGGTACCGGTCCAGAAGTTCAGCTCCATGGCATCGACATAGGCTTCGAACCAGTTGGCGAGCTTGTCCTTTGGGATATAGACCGGCCAGTTCGGCGGGAACGGCATGTAGGGCATGTGATTGACCTGCACCTGGTTGTGCAGGGTGAGCGCGTGATAGCGCTTGCGCCAGTTATCGCCGATCCGCGTCTCGCGATCGACGATCAGCGTGTCGACCTTCAATTGCTTCAGCCGCGCCGCGATCGCGAGGCCGGCCTGACCGCCCCCGACCACCAGCACGGCCGGATCGCGATCGGTGTAGTCACGGGAGGCGTTGCGCAAATCGAGCCAGTTCGGCCCGCGAAAATCGCGCGAATAGGTCTGGCCGCGCGGCCGCGACGTGCCGAGCTGCTCCTCGAAGCCCTTGAGTTCGTCGAGCGCGGTGAGCAGCGTCCATGCTTTCAGGCGGTCGCCGTCTGCTGCGTCCGGAACAAGACGTACGATGCCGCTGCCGCGGCCGAGCACGGTCTCGAAATTGAAGATCGCCTCGATATTGCCGGTGCCGGCGCGCGTCACCCAGCGGGGCGCCGCGCGGTTCGGCGCGAGCTTTAAATTGGAGGGCGCCGCTTTGGCTGCGAGCGCGGCCAGCGCTTGTGAGACTTCATCGCGGCCGGCGATCGTTTGCAGGTTCCAGCTCAGCGCCAGCACGTCGCGCCAGAAACATTCGGCAACGAACAGGCGGTCGAGCGCTTCGTCATCGGGCTCGCCCAGCGTGCGCTCGAATTCATCGAGCCAGGCTTGTGCGGCGACGGAAATATCCTTCGTCCTGTCCAGCATGCGCGACCTCGTGGCCGTCTTCGCGGCGTTTCCTGTCGAGCATAATCCGGAAAAGTATGCAGCGGCTTTCCGAAGAGATCATGCTCCCCTTATAGAAGTCGAACGCTATACTGGATCAATGGTCGTCGAAAGCGCTTTACCCGAGCAGCGAGAGCATGTGGCCCTGCTCGGGCGGAATGCGCCCTTCAGCGTGTCGAGACCGGTCTGCCGCGCCATGTCGGGCTTGCGGGCGCTCGCGCACCCTCCTCAGGAACCGTTTGGAGCCCGGTTCGCCCAATAGGGATCGCGCAGCTTGCGCTTGAAGATCTTTCCGGTAGCCTCGCGGGGCAGCGCATTCATGAACTTGATGTCCTTCGGCACCTTGAAGTTGGCCAGGCGCTCGCGCAGAAAAGCCTGCACCGCGGCGGCGGAGAGCTGCACGCCGGTCTCCGGCTCGATGCAGGCGCACAGCCGTTCGCCATACTCCGCGTCGGGGATGCCGAACACGGCGCAATCGCGCACGCCGGGCATTCCGATCAACACGTTCTCGATCTCGGCGGGATAGATGTTGACGCCGCCCGAGATCACCATGTCGCGCTTGCGGTCGCACAGGAACAGATAGCCGTCCGCGTCGAGATAGCCGACGTCGCCGACGCTGACGAGGCCGTTGCGTCCCGCCTCGGCCCTCGCTTCCGCCTTGCCGTGATAGTCGAAATCAGGCACCGCCGTCTGGCGCATGTAGATCTCGCCGACCTCGTTGACACCGCAGAGGCTGCCGTCGTCCCGGAAGATCTTGACGATGCCGCCTTCGATGGCGCGGCCGACGGTGCCGGGCTTCCTCAATGCTTCCTCGGCCGAGTGCCACACCGGAATGCCGGTCTCGGTCGAGCCGAAATATTCGTTGATGACCATTCCCCACCAATCGAGCATGGACCGCTTGATGTCGGGCGGGCAGGGCGCGGCGCCGTGCACGACGAAGCGCAGCGACGAGAGGTCATAGCACTGCTTCACCGTATCAGGCAGCCGCAGCAGCCGGACGAACATGGTCGGCACCATGTGGATGTGCGTCACGCGGTGGCGCTCGATCAGGGCCAGCAGCTCCTCGGCGTCGAAGCGCGCCTGAAGCACGATGGTGCAGCCGCTGCGGAACGCGAGCATGCCATAGGAATGCGGCGCCGAGTGATACATCGGACCGTTGATCAGCACGACCTGATCTTCGTGTGGCTTGATGCCATAGGCGATCGCACCCATCCGTTCGGCGGCGGCCGCCTGCTCGGGCTGCATCGGCCTGCGCCGCACGCCCTTCGGCATGCCGGTGGTCCCTGACGTGTAGATCATCGCCGCGGCCCGGCGGGGTGGCTCCTGCATTTCCGGATGGCCGTCGCGCCAGCGGTCCCAATCGGTCAGTCCCGCGGGGACCTCGGTCATCTCAGGGGAAATCGCGAAGGTCGCCGCGAGCTCGGGCGGTGTTGCGACGACGAGGAGGCGGACGTCTGCCGGCAGGCCGGCGCTGATCTGCGGCAGCAGGTCGGCATGGCAGATCAGGATCTTCGCTCCGCTGTCGATGAGGATGTAGCGGACTTCCTCGGCCTTGAGATGCCAGTTGATCGGCACCACCGGACTGCCGAGCGCGGCGGAGGCTGCAACCACCTCGAACAGCGCGAAATCGTTGCGCAGCATCATGGCGACCGGGGCGCCCTCGGCGAGCCCGAGCCCGCGAAGCCCGCTTGCGGCCCGCCTGATGCGCGCCTGGATCTCGTCATAGCCGATCCGGCGTTCGCCGCTGATGATCATGGCTTGTCCTTGTTCAGCTCGAGCCTAGCGATCATCCAGCACGTCGCCAAATCCCACCCAGCTCTTGCCGTTGAAACGGCGGAGCTGAAGCTGCTGGAACGGCAGGTAATCATCGGGGCCGGTCGTCACAGCCATGCCCGGCAGCAGTAGCGGCAACTTGATCTCCTTCAGCGAGGCGGCCTGGCGCATGATGTTGTCGCGGCTGACATCGTCCTTGCACGCCTTGAGCACGGTCATCAGCAGCGTCGCGTAGTGGTAGCCGGCCGCATAGTTGGAGTTGGAGAGGTCCGCATTCGGCATGTACTGTTTCATGAAGGCGAAATACTCCTTCACGCCGGGATCGCCGGCCCATTGCGGATCCATCGTGTCCTTCTGGTTGCTCGACGAGATCAGGCCGACCGCATTGTCCAGGCCCGCCGGCTCGAGGAGCGAGATCGACGAGGCCGACGTCGGCACGAAGAACAGCTCCGGCTTCCAGCCGATCTCGGCCACGCCTTTGATCATCTGCGAGGTGAATTTTCCGAGCACGACGCCGAACAATACGTTGGCGCCGGATGCCTTCAGGGTCGAGAGCTGCGAGCTGATCGTCGGCGCGCTGGTCTCGTAGCTCGCCTCCGCGATGATCATGCCGGCGGCCTTGGACCCAAGCGCGCGCTTGAAGCCCGCGACATAGTCGCGGCCGAAATCGTCGTTCTGGGACAGGATCGCGATCTTCGCGTCAGGCTTGGATTGCAGGATGTATTTGGCATAGACGACGCCCTCGGATTCGTAGGCCGCCATGCCCGGCATCGTCCACGGATTCTTCTGCGGATCGGCCCATTTGGTCGCGCCAGAGAGCACGAACAGCTGCGGCACCTTCTTGGCGTTGAGATAGCGCTGCACGGCGCTGTTGGTGGCGGTGCCGAGCGAGCCGAACATCATCAGCACCTCGTCCTGCTCCACCAGCTTGCGGGTCTGCTCGACCGTTTTCGGCGGCGAGTAGGCGTCGTCCAGCGTGATGAACCTGACCTTGCGGCCGTTGATGCCGCCTTCGGCATTGACCTTCTCGAAGAACGCCTCCTGCGTGCGTCCGATCGTGCCGAAGCCGGAGGCCGGGCCGCTATAGGGCAGGGTCTGCCCGATGCGGATCTCGTCGGCGCCTTCGGCATGGGCGTTGCCGGCGGCAAGCGTCAGCAAGGACAGGCCGATCAGTGCGGCTGCCAGCTTCATGATGTCCTCCCGTTTGTCTTTTTTATCAGCTGGAATCGTCAGGCGCTGGCGCGCATCAGGAAATCCTGGCGCGCCTGATCGAATTCGCCCTTCATCCGGTCGACGAGCTCGGCGACCGGAGGCGCATCCAGGATCTGGCCGATGCCCTGGCCCGAGCCCCAGATGTCGCGCCACGCTTTGGATTTCATGTTGCCGCCGGAACCGAAATTCATCTTCGTCTTGTCGGCGACCGGGAGATTGTCCGGGTCCAACCCGGCGGCCGCAATCGACGGCCCGAGGTAATTGCCATGCACGCCGGTGAACAGGTTGGTGTAGACGATATCGTGCGCCGCGTGCTGCGTCAGCGCGGATTTGTAGGCCTCGTCCGCATTGGCCTCCTGTGTCGCGATGAAGCGCGTGCCGATATAGGCGAGGTCGGCGCCCAGCGTCAGCGCGGAGGCGATGCCAAAACCATCGCTGATCGCGCCCGACAGCAGGATTGCGCCGCCAAACCATTGCTTGACCTCGCGCACCAGCGCGAAGGGAGAGAGCGTGCCGGCATGCCCACCGGCGCCGGCGCAGACCAGGATCAGGCCGTCGACGCCCTGCTCGGCGGCTTTGCGCGCATGCTTGACGTTGATGACGTCGTGGAACACCAGCCCGCCATAGGAATGAGCGGCCTCGACGATCTCGGAAGGCGGCCGCAGCGAGGTGATGATGATGGGCGCCTTGTGTTTCACACAGGTCTCCATGTCCTTCATCAGCCGGTCGTTGGAGGCATGGCAGATCTGGTTGACGGCGTAGGGAGCGACCTTCTTGCCGGGATTGCGCGACTTGTATTCGCCGAGCTCGTCCTCGATGCGGCTCAGCCACTCGTCGAGCTTCTCGACCGGACGGGCGTTGAGCGCGGGGAACGAGCCGACGACACCTGCCTTGCATTGCGCGATCACCAGTTCCGGTCCGGAGACGAGGAACAGGGGCGAGCCGACGACGGGCAGCTCCAGATTGTTCTTGAGCAGAGCGGGCAATGCCATCCGATCCTCCTGACGACGCGCATCGCCGGCCTGTCGGCCGATCGTGAGCGCTTCCATGTCGATTGTCGCGCCGGCGGGGTGTCCGCCGCCCAGCGCTTTGACCGCACTATAGGGTTGGACGGCGGGCAGGGGATCGTTCAATATTGAACAAGCGGATATTCATATTTGTACGGAGCCGGCGGTGGATTGGGACCTCTGCAAGACCTTCGTCGCGGTCGCCGATACCGGCAGCTTCACTGCTGCGGCCAAACGGCTGCATGCGAGCCATCCGACCGTCAGCCGCAAGATCGCGGCGCTGGAGGCGCAGCTCGGCACCAAACTGCTGGCACGTGCCGCCGACGGATTCGTGCTCACCGCCGATGGACGTACGCTGCGCGAGCATGCCGAGGCGATGGCCGCCGCCGCGCTGCGAGCAGAGGTCGCCGTTGGTGCCGGCGGGCGCAAGGCGCGCGGCACGGTCAAGCTGTCGATCGGCGCGACGCTGGCCTCGCACTGGCTGATGCCGCGGCTGCGATCGTTCCTGGGCGCGCATGACCACATCCGGCTCGAGATCATCACCCATCCGTTTCCGGCCAGCGTGCGTCGCCGCGAGGCCGACGTCGTGTTGCGACCGGTCGATAGCGGTGAGGAAAACCTCGTCGGCCGCAGGGTCGGCCGTCTCGGCACCGGCTTCTATGCCGCGCGCGACTACGCCCTCGGCCGCTCCTTGCCGGAGCGGAGCGGCGAGTGGAAGGGGCACAGCGTCATCGGCTTTGCCGATCAGGATTCGAACGCGCAGCTGGCGCGCTGGAGCGACACGATCACACGCCAGGGCACCGTCGTGATGCGCTGCTCGTCGCAGGGTGACATGCTGGCGGCGGTGCGCGCCGGGATCGGAATCTCCGCGCTGTCCTGCTTCGTCGCGGAAAGCTATCCGGACCTCGTGCGCGTCGCGCCGCAAAAGCTCGTCAGCGTCGCCGATCTCTGGCTGCTGGCCCATCCCGACCTGGTCGAGCTGCCCGCAGTGCGCGCCGTCGTCGACTTCGTGGCGGAATGCGCCCGCGCCGATCGCGAGCGGCTGCGGGGCTAGCCTGATCCGGCCATGACGCCTTCGCGCTTCTTCACCGCGCGATAATAGCTCCACCACAGATGCGCGGCTGCGCCCCGCAGCGGACGCCAGGGCTCGGCGAGCGGGGCCATCTGCTTCTCCGTCGGCCGTGCCTGAAGGCCGAGGCCAACCTTGATTCCCTCCTGCACGGCAAGGTCGCCGGCCGGCCAGGCATCGCCATGGCCGAGGCAGAACAGCAGATAGACATCGGCCGTCCACGGCCCGATGCCGGGCAGCGAGATCAGCGTGTGATGCGCAGCGTCAGCGTCTTCCTCGGCAAGCACGTCGAGGTTCAGCCGCTCCGCGTTGATCTCGCGGGCGAGATGCTTCAGCGTCTTGATCTTCGCGGCGGACAGGCCGAGCCGTCCCAGCCGGTCGGTGCGGGCTCGGCGCACGGCGTCATGGTCGAACGGATCGAACGCCGCCGACAGCCGTCCCCAGATCGCCGCGGCGCTGGCCGTGGAGAGCTGCTGCCCGCAGACGATGTGCGCGAGCCCCGCAAAGCCCGGCTCACGCCGCCGCAACGCCGGCATGCCCGCGGCCGCGAGCACCGGCTTGAGGCGCGGATCGCGCTTGACCAGCGCGTGAACGGCCTCTTCGAGATCGGACTGGGTTTCGAGGTGGATGGTCATGACGTCATCGGCTCGCCGCGATGCGGGTTGGCGTCCTGTGGACGGTGTGGGACGATAAGATTAAGACCATACTATCGGAATCCCGGAAGCGTTCGATGACTTTGAGAAGTATTCCTGTGGAGATGGACGGCGAGAAAGTCGCCCAGATCGACGTCATGCTGGATCGTGTCATCGAGGAACACCGCGTATTCCTGCCGCTGGCGATCGAGAGCGGCAGCCGCGCTTGGGGTTTTGCGTCTCCTGACAGCGACTATGACTGTCGTTTTGTCTATGTACGCCGCGCGGTCGATCACATCACGCCGTGGGTTAGCCGTGATGTCATCGAGCTCCCGTTCGAGGGGGATCTCGACGCCAATGGTTGGGACTTGCGCAAGGCACTCCAGCTCCTGTTGAAGGGAAATGCGGTGATCGTGGAGTGGCTGTGCTCGCCAGTCGTTTACCGGGGGCAGGCATGGTTTCGCGACGAATTTCTGGCGTTTGCCAGAGGGGCCGCGAGTCGTGAGGCCGTCTGCCGCCACTATCTTCATCTCGGCGAGCGGCAGCGGCGGGTCTATTTCGGCGACGGGACGAGCGTTGCCCAAAAGAAAATCTTCTATGCACTTCGGCCCGCCGCCGCGTTGCGGTGGCTGCGTATGCGTCCTGCCGAAGCCGTGGCGCCGATGCATTTTCCCACTCTCATGGCGGAGTGCGATCCGCCGAGCGAGCTGAAATCGGAGGTCGTCGAGCTGATGGCCCGGAAGTCGATCACGCATGAACTCGGCTCGGCTCCTCTACCGCGCACCGTGGCCAACTTCCTCGATACGGAGTTCGAGCTTGCTCGTGGTCTTGTCGAAGGCCGTGGGCCAGGTGCATCGGAAGAGATGATCCTTCGGACAGAACAGTTTTACCGTGGCGTGGTGGAGCGCCTCGAACGTGAGAGCGGTGCTGTTCTTCCGTTCCGGCTTGTCTGATGCCACCCGTTTTCCGATTTGCCCCGAGCCCCAACGGTCACTTGCATCTCGGCCACGCCTATTCCGCTCTGCTGAACGCCGACCGCGCGCAACAGACCGGTGGGCGGCTGTTGCTACGGATCGAGGACATCGATGCGACCCGGTGTCGGCCGGAATTCGAGACGGCAATCTACGAGGATCTCGCCTGGCTCGGGATTGGCTGGGAGACGCCGGTGCGGCGGCAGTCGGAGCATCTTTCCGATTATCGCGCCGCGTTGGAAAATCTCTCGGCGCTCGGCCTCGTCTATCCCGCCTTCGAAAGCCGCGCCGAGATCGCAAGGCTGGTCGCCGCGCGCGAGGCGGACGGGCCGTGGCCGCGCGATCCGGATGGCGCGCCGCTTTATCCCGGCGACGCCAGATCGCTGTCGGCCGGCGAACGCGACCGGCTCGTCGCCTCGGGCGCGCCTTACGCGCTGCGGCTCGATATGGCGGCCGCCTGCCGGCGTGCCTCCGGCCTGAGTTGGCATGAGCTGGGCGAGGGCCCAGAGAGCGAGCATGGCACCGTCCCGGCGCGCCCCGAAAGCTGGGGCGATGTCGTCCTCGCCCGCAAGGAGACGCCGACCAGCTACCATCTGTCCGTGGTTGTCGACGACGCCCTTCAGGGCGCCAGCGAGGTGGTGCGCGGTCAGGACCTGTTTCACGCGACCTCGGTCCACCGCCTGCTTCAGGCCCTGCTCGGCCTGCCAGAGCCTGCCTATCGCCACCACGCCCTGATTCGCGACGGCGAGGGGCGGAAGCTGTCGAAATCGAGCCGCTCGACCGGTTTGCGGGAGTTGCGTGCCGCCGGCACCTCGCCTGCTGGCATTCGCCGATTGCTGGGATTAGGCTAAGTTTCTCTGGGGGTTAGCAAAACACCGCCGTGACTCCTGGGGTTCCGCCGTGCCATGCTGACCAGACGGCCCGAGGTTCGAAGGGGATACTTCGAAAGGGAGTTATGGCGGCGAAAACGCGCACTACGCGGACGTCCAGGCGAGTGGCTCGGAAGCGGTCCGGGCCGGCCGCGAAGGTGCGCAAGCGCAGCACCCGGGCGGTTGCGCCCGATGTGGTCCAGGCGGCGCTCGCCGCCTTCGCCCATGAGGTCCGCACCCCCCTGACCGGCATTCTCGCCATCAGCGACCTGCTCGCGACCTCCGATCTCGGCGAGCGTGAACGGCGCTGGGCCGACACCATCAAGGCCGGCGCCGAGCATCTGGCGAGCCTTGCCACCCTGTTCGTGGACGCTGCCCGGACTGGCAAGGGGGCCGGGAAGGGCAGCCTGCTGCGGCAGGATCTGTTCGACCTGCGCGCGCTCGCCCGCAGTGCCGGCGATTCGCTGGCCGGGCGTGCCGCGGCCAAGGGCCTCCAGGCCGAGGTCGATATTTCGGAGAAGCTTCCCGGCCTCGTGGTCGGCGATCCCGTCCGCCTGCGCGCCGCGCTGGAGAACCTGATCGACAACGCCGTGAAGTTCACTGACCAAGGCGGTGTGGCGCTCGCGGTCGCGCCCTGGCGTCCGGCAAAAGGCAAGGCGAAGGGAAAGGCAAAAGAGAAGAGCCGGGTCGGTGTCGCCTTTGCGGTGTCCGACAGCGGCATTGGCCTCACCATGGCCGAGATCAAGCGGCTGTTCCGCCCGTTCACCCAGGCCAATGTCACCATCGCCTCACGCTTCGGCGGCGCCGGCCTCGGGCTGTCCTCGGTGAAGCAACTGGCGCGCGCGATGGGCGGCGACATCTCGGTCGCACCGCGCCGCGGCGGCGGTGCCACCTTCATGCTGACGGTCTCGCTGGATGCGACGGGACCGACCAGGTCCCGCAAGTCGAAGGGCGAGCCCGACGTGGATGCGGTTGCGGCAATGCGCGTGCTCAGCGTCGAGGACAATCCGTTCGGCCGCGTCGTGCTCAACACGATCCTGACGGAGCTTGGCCATCATGCGGAGTTCATCGGGCGCGGCGAGGATGCGGTGAACCGGCTCGCGCAGGGCGCCTTCGACGCGGTGCTGATGGACATGGTGCTTCCGGGCATCAACGGCATCGAGGCGATCAGGCGCATCCGCACCATGGCGACGCCGCTGGCTCAGATCCCCATCATCGGGGTGTCCGGCCGCGGCGAGGACGAAGCGGCCTCACGCGAGGCCGGCGCCGACGCCTTCCTGGTCAAGCCTGTGTCTCCGCGGGCTTTAGCGACTGCGCTGCTTGAAGCGAGACGCCGTGAGGAAGCCGCGACTTGATGATCGCGGCGTTGAGCTCGCCGCCGTAAACGAAGATCGCGGCAATGAAATACAGGAACACCAGCGCGATGATCACCGAGGCGAGCCCCGCATACATCGTCACGTAATTGTTGGCGAAGCGCGCCAGATATTGGCCGAACACGATGCCCGAGATCAGCGACGCCACGATCGTGAAGACGATGCCGGGCAGGATCTGGAGGAAGCCGCGCCGTCCCGCCGGCAGCCAGGCGTGCAGGATCAGCAGCGCAACCACCAGCGCAGCCACGGTGATGCCGTAGCGCAGCCAGGTGAGAATGCTCTCGTTGGACTCGACGAATAGCGGAATATGGCGCCGCGCCGCCTCGATGAAGAGCGGGCCGAGCACGATCAGGAATGCCATGGCGAGCGCGGTGAAGGCGGCAACCAGCGTGTAGCCGATCGACTCCAGTCGCAGCCAGTACCAGCGCCGCATTTCCACCACCGCATAGGCGCGGTTGAGCGCCACCCGCAGCGCCTCGACGCCGTTGGAGGCGAAATACACCGACAGCAACGCGCCGATCGTCAGCACCCCGGTGCGGGTGGTGGTGAGCACGTCGTGGATTTCGCCGGACAGCGAGTCGGCGACCTGCTGCGGCCAGACTTGGAGCATCAGGCCCGCGGCCTGGTCGGCGAGTTCCTTGGAGCCGAAGAAGCCGGCGAGCGAGGTCAGCACGATCAGGAACGGGAACAACGCCATCAGCGTCGACAGCGCGATGTGACTGGCGATCGCCCAGCCGTCGTCGGCGAGGAACGTGTAGAAGGCGTCCTCCACGACAATGTAGATGGTGCGGATGGCTTTCACGCGCCACCTACACGACAGCTGCCGCTCGTTCGCCCCGTGCGCGGGGAGAGGCGAGGAAGCTGGGCAATTGGCACGGACCGGAAATCATCTCGCTACCATCTGATATTATTGGCGGAAAAGCCAGATCGCGAAGAGCCCCCGTCGTCATGCAATGACGCCGGGGCTGCCGTGGCACCATGGCGCATCTGCAAGCCCGGTGTTATCTACTGCCCATGGCATCTATCCTGAGTACTTTCATCCTGCCGGTGGCAGCCGGCGCCGTGGCGTTGGTGCTGCTGCTCGGTCTCGTCAACATGATGCGTGGCGGCTCGCCCAACACCTCGCAGAAGCTGATGCGCTGGCGCGTGCTGCTTCAGTTCGTGGCGATCGTCATTGCGATGATCGCGGTCTGGGCGATGGGACGCTGAACATGGTCGTGCTCAACCGCATCTATACCAGGACTGGTGACGACGGCACGACGGCGCTCGGGTCGGGGGAACGCCGTCCGAAATATGATCTGCGCATCGAAGCCTATGGCACCGTCGACGAGACCAATGCCGCGATCGGCGTTGTCAGGCTCCACACCCATGACGTGCCCGAGTTCGATGCGATGCTGGGCCGTATCCAGAACGATCTGTTCGACCTCGGCGCCGATCTCGCAGTGCCCGAGCGCCAAGACAAGGACAAAGGCAAGGCGGAACGGCTGCGGGTGGTGGCAAGCCAGGTCGAGCGGCTCGAGCGCGACATCGACATGCTCAACGACAAGCTGGCGCCGCTGACCTCTTTCGTCCTGCCCGGCGGCACGCCGGCCGCCGCCTACCTCCACGTCGCCCGCACGATATGCCGCAGGGCGGAACGCGTGATGGTGGAACTCGCGGGCCGGCCAAATGAACCGGTCGGCGCGGCTGGCATCCAATATATGAACCGCCTGTCCGACTTCCTGTTCGTGGCGAGCCGCGCTGCCAACCATAACGGCGCCGGCGACGTGCTCTGGGTTCCGGGCCAGAACCGCTGACCCATTGAGGTCAGTATTTCCAAGGTCTAAAAATTGGCCCCTTCGCGCGTTGACCGGGCCGGATCAGGCCTTTAGGTTCCGCGCCAGTTGATAACCCCCCTCCCAAATTGAGTGAAAGAGGATCGATGAAGGTCTTGGTGCCGGTAAAGCGGGTGGTCGATTACAACGTCAAGGTCCGCGTCAAGGGCGATGGATCGGGCGTTGAACTCGCCAACGTCAAAATGTCCATGAACCCGTTCGACGAGATCGCGGTCGAGGAAGCGTTGCGCCTGAAGGAAGGCGGCAAGGCGACCGAAGTCGTGGTGGTCTCCATTGGACCTGCGCAGGCGTCGGAGACGATCCGCACCGGTCTTGCCATGGGCGCCGACCGCGGCATCCTGGTGAAGGCGGAAGGCGCCGTCGAGCCGCTCGCCGTTGCCAAGATCCTCAAGAAGATCGCCGAGGAAGAGCAGCCGGGCCTGATCATTCTCGGCAAGCAGGCGATCGACGACGACAGCAATCAGACCGGCCAGATGCTGGCCGCGCTGCTGGGCTGGTCGCAGGCGACGTTCGCCTCCAAGCTCGAAGTCGAAGGCTCCGATTTCAAGGTCACGCGCGAAGTCGATGGTGGTCTTCAGACCGTGAAGCTGAAGGGCCCCGCGATCGTCACCACCGATCTGCGTCTCAACGAGCCGCGCTACGCCTCGCTGCCCAACATCATGAAGGCGAAGAAGAAGCCGATCGCGGAGAAGACCGTCGCCGATTACGGTGTCGATATCGCCGCGCGCCTCGAGGTTCTCAAGACGACTGAGCCGTCGGGCCGCAAGGCAGGCGTCAAGGTCAAGGACGTCGCCGAGCTGGTGTCGAAACTCAAGAACGAAGCCGGGGTGCTCTGATGACGACGCTTCTGATTGCCGAACACGAACACGAAGTCCTCAAGGACTCCACGAACAAGGCGCTCACTGCCGCCTCCCAGCTCGGCGGCGACGTTCATGTGCTGGTCGCCGGCGGCGGGCAGGGCACCAAGACTGCGGCCGAGGCGGCCTCGAAGCTCGCCGGCGTTGCCAAGGTGCTGGTCGCCGAGGGCGAGACTTATGCGCACGATCTCGCCGAGCCACTGGCCGCGCTGATCGTCTCGCTGGCCCCGTCCTATGACGCGATCGTCGCGCCCGCGACCTCGCGCTTCAAGAACGTGCTGCCGCGTGTTGCAGCCCTGCTCGACGTCATGCAGGTTTCGGAGATCATCAAGGTGGTCGCCCCGGACACCTATGAGCGTCCGATCTATGCCGGCAACGCCATCCAGACGGTGAAGTCGAAGGACGCCAAGAAGGTCATCACGGTCCGCACCTCCACCTTCGCCGCGGCAGGCGAAGGCGGCAGCGCGCCGGTCGAGGCCGTCGCTGCGGCGGCTGATCCCGGCCTGTCGTCCTTCGTCGGCGAGGAAGTCGCCAAGAGCGACCGTCCCGAGCTGACCTCGGCGAAGATCATCGTCTCCGGTGGCCGTGCCATGCAGAGCCGCGAGAACTTCGCCAAATACATCGAGCCGCTCGCCGACAAGCTCGGCGCCGGTGTCGGCGCCTCGCGCGCGGCGGTGGACGCCGGCTATGCGCCAAACGACTGGCAGGTCGGCCAGACCGGCAAGGTCGTGGCCCCTGAACTCTACGTAGCGGTCGGCATTTCCGGCGCCATCCAGCATCTGGCCGGCATGAAGGACTCCAAGGTGATCGTGGCGATCAACAAGGACGAGGACGCGCCGATCTTCCAGGTCGCCGATTACGGTCTGGTCGCCGACCTTTACCAGGCGGTTCCGGAGCTGACCGACGCACTCGCCAAGCTCGGCAAGTAAAAACGCGCTAAAAACACCGGCCGGAGTGGTACACTCCGGCCGGTTTTTCTTTTTCGAGGCGTTTTCTTTGGCGTGGGGCACGCCTTCGAAGCGATCCAATCTAGGTTTCGAGCCCGGGTTCTGATTAAATCGGACCTCCCGGCTCAGGGGATTAAGGCAGGGCGCGATATGCGCGCCGTTCCGGTGGATGACATTATGGCGGCAGTGATCAAGAAGGTCGGCGTGATCGGCGCGGGGCAAATGGGCAACGGCATCGCGCACGTCGCGGCGCTGGCCGGTTTCGACGTGGTGCTCAACGACGTCTCGGCCGACCGGCTCAAGTCCGGCATGGCGACCATCAACGGCAATCTGGCGCGCCAGGTCTCCAAGAAGGCCGTCTCCGAGGACGACAAGGCCAAGGCGATGGCGCGCATCAAGCTCGCCGAGAAGCTCGACGACCTCTCCGACTGCGACCTCGTGATCGAGACCGCGGTCGAGAAGGAAGAGGTCAAGCGCAAGATCTTTCACGAGCTCTGTGCGGTGCTGAAGCCCGAGGCGATCGTCGCCTCCGACACGTCCTCGATCTCCATCACGCGGCTTGCCGCGGCCACCGACCGGCCCGAGCGCTTCATCGGCATTCACTTCATGAATCCGGTGCCGCTGATGGAGCTGGTGGAGCTGATCCGCGGCATCGCCACCGACGATTCGACGTTCGAGGCGTCCAAGGAATTCGTCGCCAAGCTCGGCAAGCAGGTCGCGGTCTCCGAGGATTTCCCGGCCTTCATCGTCAACCGCATCCTGCTGCCGATGATCAACGAGGCGATCTACACGCTGTATGAAGGCGTCGGCAACGTCGAGGCGATCGACGCTGCGATGAAGCTGGGCGCCCATCATCCGATGGGTCCGCTTGAGCTTGCCGATTTCATCGGCCTCGATACCTGTCTGTCGATCATGCAGGTGCTGCACGAGGGGCTCGCCGACTCCAAATACCGCCCGTGCCCGCTGCTGGTGAAATACGTCGAGGCCGGCTGGCTCGGCCGCAAGACCCAGCGCGGCTTCTACGACTACCGCGGCGCCAAGCCGGTTCCGACGAGGTAGGGCGGCGATGCCGTAGGGTGGGCCAAGCGAAGCGTGCCCACGCATTTTTCGCGACCATGATGAGGTGGAGGGCCCGGCGCAAGTGCGCCTTTGCCCACCCTACGGCACCTCGGCCGCGCACCCGCTTCGTGATAATTCATGTCGCGTTAACCCATCGCCCGTAGTCTGCCGCCCGTAAATTGGGTTCGCGTAATGGACATGATGGCAATGGTCAGCACCATGCTGGCCGCTCAGCAGGGCGCGTTGCAGTCGAATATTGCGGCGACGCTGACCAAGCAGAACATGGACATGGAGAAGTCCACCGTCCTGACGCTGCTCGGCGCCGGCCAGCCCTCGCTGGCCAATGTCGGCGCTGGCGTCGGCGGCAATCTCAACGTCACCGCCTGAATTCCTAAAGCGACGCGGCGGCCTTGCCGGTCGCGGCCCGGATCAGCTTGAGGGCGTCCTCGCTCGCCCATTCCGCCGGCCCCGCGATCGTCGCGATCTCGCAGCCTTGCGGATCGACCAGCACCGAGGTCGGCATGCCCAGGGCCCGGCCTATGGCCTTAAGATCCTGGAAAACCTTGGCTTTCTGGTCGCTGAAATAGCCAAGCCGGGTCAGATTGGCCTCTTTCAAGAAGGTCTTGGGCTTCTCGGCGTCGCGGGTGTCGATGTTGATCGCCACCACCTCGAAATTCGGCCCTGAAAGCTTGCCCTGAAGCTCGTCCAGCGCCGGCATTTCCTTCCGGCAGGGCACGCACCAGGTGGCCCAGAGGTTCACCAGCAGCGTCTTGCCGCGGAAATCGGACAGCTTTTTCGGCTTGCCGTCGACGTCCTCGAAGGTGAGGTCCGGCAGCTTCAACGGTGCGCTCGCCATGGTCAGGGCGGCGATCTCGCCATGGGCGAGCGGGGCGATCTTTTGCGCCGTCGCGACCGCCGGCTTGCAGGTCGGATCGCCCGAGGGCGCCCGGCCGAGGCCCAGCCCATACAGCGCGGCAAAGCCGGCCAGCCCGCCGACCGCCACGGTGGCGATGACGAGCGGGATCCGGCGCGTGGCGGAGGGCTTCCTGTCGAGCATATTGTTTGTCATCCGGTCGCAGATATGGCTATCAGAGGCCTCTTAATACGGCTGGCTGCGGCCAGCAAATGTGCGGCAAGGCAAGGCGTGAGCAGGGGATCATGAGCAACAAGATGTGGGGCGGCCGGTTCTCGGAACGTCCCGACGAGATCATGGAAGAGATCAACGTCTCCATCGACGTCGATCGTCACCTGTTTGCCCAGGACATTGCCGCGTCCAAGGCCCACGCCGCGATGCTGGCCACGCAAGGCATCATCACGGCCTCTGATGCGAAAAATATCGGCAAGGGTCTAGACACGATTCTGTCAGAGATCGGCAAGGGCGGCTTCACGTTCAAGCGCGCGCTCGAAGACATCCATATGAACGTCGAGAGCCGCCTGTCCGAGTTGATCGGCCCCGCCGCCGGCCGCCTGCACACGGCCCGCTCGCGCAACGACCAGGTCGCGACCGATTTCCGTCTCTATGTCCGCGACGTTCTCGACGAGACCGATGCCGCGCTCGCCGCATTCCAGGCCGCCCTGGTCAACCGCGCGCTCGAACACGCGGCGACCGTGATGCCGGGCTTCACGCATCTGCAGACCGCGCAGCCGGTGACCTTCGGCCACCATCTGCTCGCCTATGTCGAGATGGCCGCGCGCGACCGCGGCCGTTTCCAGGATGCGCGCAAGCGACTGAACGAATCGCCGCTCGGCGCCGCCGCGCTGGCCGGCACCTCGTTCCCAATCGACCGCCACGCCACCGCGAAGGCGCTCGGCTTCGACCGCCCGATGGCGAACTCGCTCGATGCGGTCTCCGACCGCGACTTCGTGCTGGAGACCTTGTCGGCGGCCTCGATCTGCGCGGTGCACATGTCGCGCTTCGCCGAGGAGATCGTGATCTGGACCTCGCCGCTGGTAGGCCTGATCCGCCTCAGCGACAAGTTCACGACCGGCTCCTCGATCATGCCGCAGAAGCGCAATCCGGATGCGGCCGAACTCGTGCGCGCCAAGACCGGCCGCGTCATCGGCGCGCTCAACGGCCTGCTGATCGTGATGAAGGGCCTGCCGCTCGCCTATCAAAAGGACATGCAGGAAGACAAGCAGGGCGCCATGGAGGGCTTTGCCGCGCTGTCGCTGGCGATCCGTGCCATGACTGGCATGGTCCGCGACCTCGAGCCTGACGAGGCCAAGATGAGGCTTGCTGCCGGCGAGGGCTATGCCACCGCGACCGATCTTGCCGACTGGCTGGTACGGACGCTGAAAATGCCGTTCCGCGACGCCCACCACGTCACCGGCCGCATCGTGGCCAAGGCCGCCGAGGGCGGCGTGGCGCTGCACGAGCTGCCGCTCAAGGAGATGCAGGCGATCGAGCCGAAGATCACCAAGGACGTGCTCGGCGTACTCTCGGTCGAATCGTCGGTGAAGAGCCGGACCAGCTTTGGCGGCACCGCGCCGAAGAACGTGGCGTCGCAGGCCAAGGCCTGGGCCAAGCGGCTGGAAAAAGAGCGAAAATTGGGCTGAGGGCAAAATTTCGCTGATGTTTCATGGTCATCCGGCTCTCGCCAGAGCGCGCCAATCTCTGTATGGTGCGCCCCGTAGTGGGGATTTCGTCGTGACGTCAAAGTTTCGCCCGGCCGGCTCGGGGTGGGCCATCATTGTCTTGAGCCTGACGGCGCTTGCGCTGGCTGGCTGCGGCCGCAAGGGCCCGCTCGATCTGCCGCCGACCGCCTCCAGCGCGTCCACGGCCAATGTCGCAGCGCCGGCCGATACCGAGACCGAGACCCAGAGGACGCCGAGCGTGTTCAATCCCACCTATGGTGCGGATGCGGGGCCTGCCGCGACCAAGGGCAAGAAGAAACCGTTCATTCTCGACCCGCTCCTGGACGAACCTCCCGGCAAGAAATAAGCCGGGACAACCGAGCCAACGCCATGAACCATTTCGACTATCGCAACGGCGTGCTGCACGCCGAGGCGGTGAACCTGTCCGAGCTGGCGGCAACCGTCGGCACGCCGTTCTATTGCTATTCGACCGCGACGCTCGAGCGGCACTACCGCGTCTTCGCCGATGCCTTTGCCGGCGAGAAGGTGCTGGTCTGCTACGCCATGAAGGCGAACTCCAACCAGTCGGTGCTGCGCACGCTGGCCAAGCTCGGGGCCGGTGCCGACGTGGTCTCGGGCGGTGAATTGAAGCGCGCGCTGGCCGCCGGCATTCCCGCGGGCAAGATCCTGTTCTCCGGCGTCGGCAAGACCGAAGATGAGCTGCGCGCCGCGCTTGCCGCCGACATCCTCTGCCTCAACGTCGAATCCGAGCCAGAGCTCGAGTTGCTCTCGCGCCTTGCGACCGAGATGGGCAAGACCGCGCGGATCTCCGTGCGCGTCAATCCCGACGTCGACGCCGGCACGCATGCAAAAATCTCGACGGGCAAGTCGGAGAACAAGTTCGGCATTCCGCTCGCGCATGCCCGCGAGGTCTACGCGCGGGCCGCGAAGCTGCCGGGCATCCAGGTGACCGGCACCGACGTGCATATCGGCAGCCAGATCACCGACCTCTCCAAGATGGAGATCGCGTTCCGCATCCTCTCCGAATTCGTGCAGACGCTGCGCGCCGACGGCCACGACATCAGCCATGTCGATTTCGGCGGCGGCCTCGGCATTCCCTATTACATGGACCGCGAGGCGCCGCCGGCGCCCGACGCCTATGCCGCCATGGTCAAGCGCGTCAGCCACAATCTCGGCTGCACCCTGATGTTCGAGCCGGGCCGCATGATCGTCGGCAATGCCGGCATCCTGGTCGCCAAGGTGATCTACGTGAAGCACGGCGACGGCAAGAATTTCGTCATCATCGACGCTGCGATGAACGATCTGATCCGCCCGACGCTGTACGAAGCCCATCACGACATCCTGCCGGTGACGCAAGCCCCGAAGGGCGCGGCCACCATCATGGCCGACGTCGTCGGCCCGGTCTGCGAGACCGGCGACTATCTCGCGCTCGACCGCGCGCTGCCGACGCCGAAGGCGGGCGATCTCATCGCCATCATGACCGCCGGCGCCTATGGCGCGGTGCAGGCCGGCACCTACAACACGCGGCCGCTGGTGCCCGAGGTGCTTGTGAAGGGCGATCAATACGCCGTGGTGCGCCCGCGCATCGAGGTCGAGCAACTGATCGCGATGGATACGCCGGCGCCGTGGCTGTGAGGCGGGGCGCTACTTTCCCGCCAATCCGCCCTTGGCTCCGCCGACCACGACCCCGGCCTTCTTCTCGATCGGCTTGATCGCGGCGGTGAAATCGGACTCGGCGCCCTCCGCGCTGATCACGGTCTCCCACAGGCGCCCGACGGCGTCGGCGACCTCCATCGACAGTCCGAGTGATTTCATCTCCTCCAGCGCCAGCCGCACGTCCTTCACCATCAACCCCGTGGCGAAGCCGAAATCGAAGCTGCGCGGCAGCACCGAGCGCGGAAACTTGTCGCGGCTCGCCGTGTTCATGCCGGAGCCGGCATTGATGACGTCGATCATCACGGCGGGATCGAGACCGGCCTTGACGCCCATCACCACGGCTTCCGACGTCGCCACCATTGCGGTTGCCGACAGGAAATTGTTGGCGAGCTTCATGGTCTGCGCCGCGCCCGGTTTCTCGCCGATGAAGAACACCTTTCCGATCACGTCGAGCGCCGGCTTGATCAGTTCGAACTCCGCCTTCGGCCCCGACACCATCACCGCCAGCGTGCCCTTCTCGGCGCCGCCGACACCGCCCGAGACGGGGCAGTCCACCTGCACGATGTTGCGCGCGGCCAGCAGGCCGTGAATTTTTGAAGCCATCGTCGAGCCGACGGTGGAGAGATCGATGAAGCGTTTTGCGCGGCTTCCTTCGATGACGCCGTTCGGTCCCGTCGCAACCGCGAGCGAAGCCTGCAGCGACGGCAGGCTCGCCATCACGGTCTCGACCTGGTCAGCGACGTCCTTCGGTGACGTCGCGGCAGTCGCGCCGCGCGCCACGAGCTTGTCCATGACCTCCTTGCGTGTGTCGAACACGACGAGCTTGTGGCCGGCCTCGATCAGCCGCCGCGCCATCGGGAAACCCATGTTTCCGAGGCCGATGAATCCGATGTCCATGGTGTTTCCTTCTTTAGTTTTCGTTGTTCGTTGGACGTGACGTGGCGACTATTCTCCGCTCGTCGTCCCGGGGCATCGCGAAGCGATGAGCCCGGGACCCATAACCCCAGGATGGGGTCATTGCGCGGAGGCGGTAACTCCGAGTCCCCATAACCACATCTTCCTGTGGTTATGGGTCCCGGGCTCGCGCTGCGCGCGCCCCGGGACGACGGAGGAAAGAGGCTCCCCTCACGCCTTCCCGTCGATCTCCGCGAACACCTCGCGCGCGGTGCGGAAGCTGTCGACGGCAGCCGGCATGCCGCCATAGATCGCGACCTGCATCAGGATCTCGCGGATCTCGTCGCGGCTGACGCCGTTGGTGAGTGCGCCCTTCAGGTGCCCGCGGAATTCGTGCTGGCGGTTCAGGATCGCGATCATCGCGATGTTGAGCATGCTGCGGGTCTTGCGCGGCAGCTCCTCGCGGCCCCACACCGCGCCCCAGCAATATTCGTTGAGCAGCTCCTGGAACGGACGGTTGAAGTCGTCGACAGTCTTCAGGGCATTGTTGACATAGGCTTCGCCCATCACCGCCTTGCGAATTTCCAGGCCCTTGTCGTGCATTTTCTTGTCCATGGCGTTTCCTCTCGTCTTTCTTGGATGGCGGCGCGGAAATTACGGGGTTGCGGCGGGCCAGTCACGTCCTCGTGTTATGCGGGAAAAGGGGTGTGTCCAGTACAGGAACGGATGCCTCAGTGCTGCCGTTGTGATACGCTTGGCTCTACCGGGCAACCTGGAGAGCTGATTGAACGGCGTCACCCCCGACCCGTCAGACCCGAACCGCGATGGCGACGCTCTGTCGCGGCTGAAGCTGGCGCAGGCCCTCGATCGGGCGATTTATGCCATCGCGTGGGAGCGTGCCTGGCCAAATCTGGCGCGGCTGCTCACCGTCGTCGGCCTGTTCCTGGTGGTGTCCTGGGCCGGTCTCTGGCTCGCGCTGCCGTTCCTCGCCCGCGCCGTCGGTCTCGTTGTTTTCACCGGTATCGCGATTGCCGTCCTGCTCCCGCTGCTCCGCTTCCGCTGGCCGAGCCGCGAGGAGGGGCTCGCCCGGCTCGACCGTGGCTCCGGCATCCGTCACCGCCCGGCCACCACGCTCACGGACACGCTGACTTCGCAGGATCCGATCGCGCAAGTGCTGTGGCAGGCACAGCGCGAGCGCACGCTGGCCTCGCTCAAGCGCATCCGTGCCGGTCTGCCGCACCCCCGCCTGGCGCTGCATGACCCCTGGGCGCTGCGCGCGCTGGTCATGGTGATGCTGGTTGCGACCTTCTTCGCCGCCGGCGACGAGCGCGCGATGCGGCTGGGCGCCGCCTTCGACTGGAATGGCGTGCTGGCGCCCACGAATGTTCGCGTCGACGCCTGGGTCACCCCGCCGCTCTACACCGGCAAGCCGCCCGTGATCCTGTCCGCGGCGAACAAGGAAGCCGCGGCGCTGCCGACCTCCGGCCCGCTCGCCGTTCCCGCCGGCTCGACCCTGATCGTGCGCTCCTCCGGCGGCAATCTGGATGTCGCCGTCTCCGGGGGCCTCAAGGAGGTTGCCCCGACCGAAGCCACGCCCAAGGGCACCAACGAGAAGCATTTCACCATCACCGGTGACGGCACCGCGCATGTCCGTGCGCCCTCCGGCCAGCCGCAATGGGCATTCGCGGCCACGCCGGACCGCGCGCCGACGATTGCGCTCGCCAAGGATCCGGAGCGCCAGGCCCGCGGCGCGCTCCAGCTCTCCTACAAGATCGAGGACGATTACGGCGTCACCGGCGCCGAAGCGCAAATCGGCCTGCGCGCTGCCGACGGCAAGGATGCTGGCAAGGATGCCGGCAAGGGCGGCGATACCAAGGCCGCGGCGCGGCCGCTGTTCCAGCCACCGCAATTCCCGCTGGTGCTGCCGAATGCGCGCACCCGCAACGGCGTCGGCCAGACGGTGAAGGATCTCAGCGAAGACCCCTATGCCGGCGCCGACGTCACGCTGACGCTCGCCGCCAAGGACGAGGCCGGCAACGAGGCGAGGAGCGAGCCGTTCAGCATGCGCCTGCCCGAGCGGCTGTTCACCAACTCGCTCGCGCGCGCGCTGATCGAGCAGCGCCGCATCCTCGCACTCGACGCCAACAAGAATTCCGACGTCTACGCCGCGCTCGACGCGTTGATGATCGCACCGGAATTGTTCACGCCGGATGCCGGCTGCTATCTCGGCCTGCGCAACCTCGCGCTCCAGCTCGAGGCGGCCCGCACCGACGACGCGTTGCGCGACGTGGTCTCGAGCATGTGGGCGTTCGCGGTCACGATCGAGGACGACGGTGTCGCGGGCAGCGTCAACGCCGCGCTGCGCTCGGCGCAAGACGCGCTCAAGCGGGCGCTGGAACGCGGCGCCAGCGAGGACGAGATCAGGGTTTTGACGCAGAAGCTCCGCGAGGCGATGGCCGGCAAGGTGCGCGACCTCGCCCGGCGCGCGGAGCAGAATCCGCTTGGGCCCCGGCAGCCGTTCCCGGCGGAGGTCCAGCTCATCCTCGACAAGTCCGTCGAGCTGCGACAGAAGACCCAGAACGCCACGCCCGAGCAGCTCGAAGAGCTGGCGAAACAACAGGACGCGCTGCGCGAGCAGCTCCAGGCCTATCGGAAGTCGGCGAACAACCGGGCGAAGGCGGGCAACGACGGGTCCAACCAGTCTATGCGAGACCGTAAATGCGGAAGCTAGGACGCGCGCCAGTCTTGAAGGCGATCTCGATCGCCTGCCTCGCCTTCCTGTTGGGAGGCGTCTCGCCCGTCGCTGCCCAGCAGGATCAGGATGTCGACGCATTGCTCGACGGCGCCGAAAAGGCGATGCAGGATTCCGGCGACAGCCTGAGGCAGAAGGAATCCGGCAAGAGCCTGTCCAATCAATCCGATGCCATCCAGAAGCTCGAGGAATACAAGCGGGCGACGGAACGGAGCCAGTCATCCAGCCGCGATCGCTCCACGCTGACCCAGCGCGACCTGGACGAGATGGTGAAGCAGATCGAGAAGCTGGCGCGCGAAGGCAATCGCGAGGCGGCCCAGCGCATGCTCGAGCAGCTTGCCCAGATCATGGAAAATCTCCAGATGGCGCAGCCGGGACAATCCGGCGAAAGCGACATGGAGCAGGCGCTGAACGAGCTCAGCGACATGATCCGCAAGCAGCAGCAATTGCGCGACAAGACCTACAAGCAGGGCCAGGACTCCCGGCGTGACCGCTCGCGCGGCAAGCCGCAGGGCGACCAGTCGATGTCGGACCTCCAGCAGGACCAGCAGGCGCTGCGCGACCGCCTGAAGAAGTTGCAGGACGAGCTTGCCAAGCGCGGCCTCGCGCAGAAGGGACAAAAGGGCCAGAAAGGTCAGCAGGGACAGAAAGGCCCGCAGGGCGACCAGGGCCAGCCCGGCCAGAATGGCGATCAGGACGGCGACGATGGTGATGACGACGGCAGTCTGGACAGCGCCGACGGGGCCATGGGCGATGCCGGCTCGAAGCTCGGCGACGGCAATGCCGACGGCGCCGTCGACTCGCAGGGCAAGGCGCTCGACGCCTTGCGCAAGGGCGCGCAGAAGATGGCCGAGGCGATGCAGCAGGGCGATGGCGACGGGCAGGGCGATGGTCCCGGCAACCGGGCCGGCCGCCAGCAGAGCGGCGGCAATCAGACCGACCCGCTCGGTCGCCCGCTTCACGGCCGCGAGTTCGGCGACGACTACACGGTCAAGATCCCCGGCGAGATCGACGCCCAGCGCGTCCGCCGCATCCTGGAAGAGCTCCGCCGCCGCCTAGGGGATCCCTCGCGCCCGCAGATCGAGCTCGATTATATCGAGCGGCTGCTGAAGGATTTTTGAGGGGCGATCGGTGCTGTTGCCCGGATGGAGCGCAGCGCCTCCGGGATAGCTGCAGCCCCGGACTTCCCGTATTCCGCTTCGCTCCATACGGGCTACAAGAGCACCGCTACCCCTTCTTCGCCGCCAGCGCGTCCGCCACTGCGGTGCGGATGTCCGCGACGGAGAACGGTTTGGTCACGACGTCATGCACCAGCGCATTCAGATTCGAGGCGCGCTCGCGCTGGTCGGCATAGCCGGTCATCAGCAAAATGGTCAGGTCGGGGAAATCGCGCGCGGCGGACAGCGCCAGCGCGATGCCGTCCATCACGGGCATCTGGATGTCGGTGAGCAACAGATCGAACGCGCCGTCCTCGCGGGTCAGGATCTCGAGCGCCTCGGCGCCGTCCTGCGCGGTGACGGTCTCGTGGCCGTCCATGGCGATGGCGCGCGCCACCAGCTGGCGCATCGAATCCTCGTCGTCGGCGATCAAGACTTTTGGCATCAGATCAAACCTTGGGACGAACCTTCCCGTGCGGGATCTCGAGCATGATCCGGAAAAGTGTGTAGCGGTTTTCCGAAAAGATCATGCTCAAATAACGGCTGGCTGATTATACGCTGCCGCCGGCAATGTCGCGCCGGTTGAAGAAGCGAACATCGATATTGCGGCCCTCCGGCGGCGGCGAGGCCAGGCGCGAGCGGAAGAAGGCGCGCTCGCCGGGTTGCAGCACGGTCTGCTCCAGCACGGCATTCCAGGCGTAGATCTCGGCGCCTTGCGCGTCGCGCACGGCAAAGCGCAACCGCGGGATATCGAGCGGCTTCTTGCCCTGGCCGACGATCACGCCCTCGATCACCAGCACCTGCTTACCGTCAACGGTCTCGCTGGAGAGTTTCACATCCCTGAAGGCTAGCCCGCGCAGGTTCACCTCCAGCCCGACCATCTTGTAGAAGGCCGCGGTTTGCGGCAGCAGGCGCACCACGTCGCCGCGCCACACCACGAGGGCCACGACCAGCGCGCCCATGGCGGCGCAGGCCGTCGGCAGGCCGAAAGAGGATTTCCGCGGCGTCTTGGCCGGGGCCGGGCGGCTGACCCGTGCCCCACGACGGCTGAACAGGCTACGGAACCAGGACTGGTGCTGTACGCCGACGACCTCCTCCTCGGCGACCCGGGCGGCTGCCGACCACTCGTCCTCGATCTCCTTGGCGCCCTCGTCCGGCCAGTCGCTGGCGATCGAGGGGCTGTCGACAACAGGAGTGTCGGCGGTGCCATCGTCCTTGGCGTAGGAGTTCCACTCCGCGGCGAGGTCGGACTGGTCGTCGGCCTGGCTGGCCGCCGCCATGGCCGGGACCGAGGCCTCCTCGATGGCGTCGTCGGCAAAGGCGACCCAGGTCTCCTTGCAGCGGGAGCAGCGGACGGTACGCCCGTTCGCCCCCAGGCTCGCGAGCTTGATGGCGTAGGATGTCGTACAATGGGGACAGACGATATGCATGGACGAGCCTTGATGCACGGACTGGTCTTGACGATGAGCCGGTCGAGGAGAGCCCGGCACCCCAAATGCTACAGGGCGACCGTTAACGAACCGGAAACCATAACGGCCGCACAACCCCCTGATCGCGTGTGGCCGAGCGCCGCGGCGCTCCTGCCGCCACCTCTCGAACGGAGCTGAGCTTGGTTCGGTTCGAAAATGTCGGATTGCGTTACGGTCTGGGGCCGGAGGTCCTGCGCGACCTCAATTTCCAGATCCCCGCGCATTCCTTCCAATTCCTCACCGGCCCGTCCGGCGCCGGCAAGACGTCGCTGCTGCGCCTGCTGTTCCTGTCGCACCGGCCGACGCGGGGTCTCGTCAATCTGTTCGGCCACGACATCTCGCAGCTCGGCAAGGACGAGATCGCGGACTTGCGCAAGCGCATCGGCATCGTGCTCCAGGATTTCCGCCTGCTCGACCACATGACGACCTACGAGAACGTCGCGTTGCCGTTCCGCGTCATGGGTCGCAGCGAGTCGAGCTACCGCAAGGAGGTCATCGACCTCCTGAAATGGGTCGGGCTCGGCGAGCGCATGGACGCGCTGCCGCCGATCCTGTCGGGCGGCGAGAAGCAGCGCGCCGCGATCGCGCGCGCGGTGATCTCGCGGCCGCAGCTCCTGCTCGCGGACGAGCCGACCGGCAGCGTCGATCCGACGCTCGGCCGCCGCCTGCTGCGGCTCTTCATCGAGCTCAACAAATCGGGCACCGCCGTCATCATTGCCACGCACGACATCGCCCTGATGGACCAGTACGAGGCGCGACGCTTCGTGCTGCATCAGGGACGGCTGCACGTCTATGAGTAGGACCGACGAGCGCGGCGTACTGGTCGACCTCGGACAGGAGCGTCCGCCGCTTCCGGCCAGGGCGCGCAACCTGTCGCCGATCGTGCCGCGCGCCTCGATCCACGGGCGTGCGCTGGTCGCCGTCGTCGCCATCATGACGTTCCTGGCGTCGATGACCACGGGCACGGTGCTGCTGGTGAGCGCCTCGGCCGCCGAATGGCAGTCGGACGTCGCCAGCGAAATCACCATCCAGGTCCGTCCCCAGACCGGCCGCGACCTCGATCGCGACACGGCGGCGGTGACCGAGGCGATGCGCGCGCAGGCCGGCATCGTCGAGGTCAAGCCCTTCACCAAGGACGAGAGCGGCAAGCTGCTCGAACCATGGCTCGGCACCGGATTGTCGATGGACGATCTGCCGGTGCCGCGCATGATCATCGCGCGCGTGCAGCCCGGCACGCCGCTCGATCTCGGCGCCTTGCGCGCCCGCGTGACGCAGGTGGCGCCGAGCGCCAGCGTCGACGATCACCGTGCCTGGATCGAGCGCATGCGCTCGATGACCAATGCCACCGTGCTCGCCGGGCTCGGCATCCTCGCGCTCGTCATCATCGCGACGATCATCTCGGTCTCGTTCGCGACCCGCGGCGCCATGGCGGCGAACCGGCCGATCGTCGAAGTGCTGCATTTCGTCGGCGCCGGCGACCGCTACATCGCCAACCGTTTTTTGCGCCATTTCCTGCGTCTCGGTCTCGAAGGCGGCGTGATCGGCGGCGGCGCCGCCATGCTGGTGTTCGGCTTCTCCGAGTCCATTGCAGGCTGGTTCTCGGGCACGCCGGTCGGCGATCAGTTCGCCGCCCTGCTCGGTACCTTCTCGCTGCGGCCGTCCGGCTATGTCGTGCTCGCGGTGCAGGCGGTGCTGATCGGCGCCATCACCGCGGTCGCCTCGCGCCAGACGCTGTTCGCAACACTGAACGACGTCGACTAGGCTCGATAAACCGGACTCCACTTCGCCTCAAAACGTCTTAAAATCATCCGGGGAAGGGATCACCGACATCATATGACCTCGCCGACCGACGATCGATCGCCGAAACTGCCGCGCGGCTGGCTGCGCGCGGCCTTGGTATCGACGTTTGCGTTCGCCTTCGTCGGTGCGGCGGCGGGTTTCATCGCGTTCCTGTCACACCTGCGCGGCGCCGAGATCGCGCCGGATCGCAAGGCCGACGGCATCGTGGTGCTGACCGGGGGCTCCTCGCGGGTGTCGGACGCGATGGAGCTGCTCGCTGCCGGCTATGGCAAGCGGCTGCTGATCTCCGGCGTGCATCCGACCTCGACGGCAAGCGACATCTCCCGGACCTTGCCGGAGAACCAGTCCTTCATGACCTGTTGCGTCGACCTCGACCGCACCGCGCTCTCGACCCGGGGCAACGCGGCGGAAGCGCGGCGCTGGGCGGAGGGGCGCGGCTTCAAATCGTTGATCGTGGTGACCTCGAACTATCACATGCCGCGCGCGCTGGTGGAATTCTCGCACGCGATGCCCGAGACGGCGCTGATCCCGTTCGTGGTGGTCGGCGACAAATGGCGGGAGGAGCCGTGGTGGACCTCGGCGTCCACCTTGCGGTTGCTGATGTCGGAATATGTCAAGTACATCGCGGCTGAGCTGAGGGTGCGGCTGGAGGATTTCGGGATTGACCTTTCGCCCGAGATGTCGGAGCAGCCTCCCGGAATGCAGCCGAAGCGGCCCGCCACCGCACAGGCCAATTGATCGGATTGTTGATGTTCCTGATTTTCCTGCGCTCGCTGCTGTTCAACGTGCTGTTCTATGCCGTGCTGGTGTGCCTTGCGATCGTGGCGCTGCCGACCTTCGCATTGCCGCCGCGCGCCATGCTGACGGTCGCGCAATGGTGGGCGAAGGCGACGCTGTTTTTGATGCGCGTGGTCTGCAACATCAAGGTGGAATTCCGTGGTCTCGAGAAGATCCCGCAAGGGCCGCTGGTGATCGCCGCAAAACATCAGTCGTTCTTGGAGACCTTCGTGCTGCCGGGCTTCTTCAACCGCCCGATCTTCATCCTCAAGCGTCAGCTCATGCAGATCCCTGTCTTCGGTCAGTTCCTGGTCAAGACCGGCATGATCGCGATCGACCGCAAGGCCGGCGTGAAGGCGCTGCTGGACATGACACGCCGCGCACGCGAGGCGGTGCGCGCAGGCGGGCAGCTCGTGATTTTCCCGGAAGGCACCCGCCGTGCGCCGGGTGCACCTCCCGATTACAAGACCGGGTTTGCACAGATCTATTCGTCCTGCGGCGTGCAGTGTCTGCCCATCGCGCTCAATTCTGGCCTGTTCTGGCCGCGCCGCACCTTCATGCGCTATCCCGGCACGCTCGTGGTGGAATTTCTCGATCCCTTGCCCGCAGGGTTGCCGAAAGATGAGTTTCTCTTGCGCGTGCAGACGGCCATCGAAGACGCGACCGGCCGCCTCGTCGAGGCGGGCCGCAGGCAGCAGGAGCAGCTGATCGGCGCCTCGCCGAGCCACATGAGTGCCGGCGGCGGGGATCGCGCCGTGTGACCGCGGCGCCGTGGCCGGCGTTCAATTTCCCGCCGCAGCCGCGTTGGTGTCGTCCGTCGTGATGATCCTGACGACCTCCACCCGGGGATCCCGGCAGTTCTGCTCGGCATAGTCCGGGCTGACCGGCGTGTTGGTCTCGTCCTTGCTGCGCGCCGTCGTCGCAATCCTGGCCACGCCGCGGATTTGATTGACGCCCAGCAGTACGGCCGTGCAGACGGACTTCGGCATGGAGTACAGGTCGATGACCCAGCGCTTGCCGTCCCTTTGAACGGCGACGTCACCCCACGGCAGGGACAGGCGGTTCTCCGCCACAAATAGCTTGGGAACGGCAATCTTCGCATCCCGGAGCTTCTGCAGCTCGAACCGTCCGCCGGCCGCGATACGCGACTGCTTGAGCGCACCGATGAGCTCTGTGAGGGCATCGACCACCTCGCCAGCAGACGCCTGTATTGCATGCGGGGCGCTCGCAACGGGGCGGTTCGCAACGATGATGCGGACAAATCCTTCGCTCGAACGCGAACAGGCCTGCCTGACCTGCTCGGGTTTCATAGGAGCCTCCATTTCGTCTGCCGCCGCCGCCGACGTGGCGAGCTGTGTGACGCCCGCGATCTGGCCGGCGGCAAGCAGCAGCGTCGTGCAGGCATTCCCGGGTGTGGAATGGAAGTCGAGATGCCATCGGGCCCCCTCCCTCGAGACGACGAAGTCGCCCCACGGCCCGGCCAGTTCGCCGTCGCCGATCAGCGAATCCGGAACGGTGACATCGGCTTCGCGCAATGCAGACAGCGTCATGCGCCCTTGCCGGTCGCTCTTGGCGGCTTGCAACCCGCCGATCATCGTGGCGAGGTCGGCGACCGCGCGTTCCAGGGAAAGGTTCTCGACCGGGATTTCGGCGAGATGCTCGAACGCGTCGAGCACGAACACCCTGAGCTCGCGCGTGCCGACCTTGTCGAGACAGTCCTCGGCGAGGATCAGCGTGAAAGTATTGGCAACGTCCTCCTCGCCAAGATCCGTGGTCCGGGTCGCGCCGCAGAAGCGATCACCCAATGCAACAAGGACGTTTCGCGCCTCTCCATCCTGCTTTCCGCCGGTGATCCGCACGTCGATGCGAGCGGAATCGGGGATCGCCGTGCGCCGGGTGCCGTTCGGCCCGAGCATCGCGGCGACGGCGTCGGGCGTCCAGGTGGACTGGAATTCGCTGACGCGCCGGCCGATGTAGTTGCGGAACTCGCCGAAGCCGTACAGATCTGCGCTCGAGACCCCGGTTCCGAACCAGCCGATGCGCCGCTTGAGCGTCGGGTCCGCGCGATGGGCGGTGGACTTCACGGCTTCGGCCGGAACCGCTTTCCGGATCGCATCGAGAAAGGACGTGCCTTGGACATCCGCTGCGCCGGCAATGCCGAGATAGTCGAGGATGGTCGGGTAGATGTCGGTCGTCCTGACCGTTTCGAGCGAGACCAGTGGAACTGTTTGCTCCGGCAACTTGACCAGGAGAGGGATCGCCGAGATGTCCGGCTTGTGAGATACGTTCGGATCGCGCGGCGACTCGCCCGGCCACAGCGAGACGCCGTGATCGGCGACGACAACGATCATCGAATGGTCGTATGCGCCGGTCGCCTTCAGCCGCGCAATGATCTCACCGAGCAGCTTGTCCGCGTGCATCGATTGCAGCAAGTGTGCCTGGTAGTCGTGCCTGATCCGCGCGTTGTCGACGCCGAGCTTCGTGATCTTGCGATCGAGCGAAATGTAGTCACCCCATCGCGGCGGCGGGTAGGGCGTGCCGGACGGGTAGTGGGTCCAGGCATTGTGCGGGTAGATGTTGTGGTAGACGGCCAGGAACGGCGGCTTCGCGTCATTCAGTGCGGCAACGAACCGCTGGTGATGCGGCGTGCCGTACGGCAGGACGGTGATGTCTTCGCCAAAGCGATTGTGCTGCCGGTTGATCGGCGGAAGTCCGGCCACCAGTTGCGCCGGCGTGACGATATGGGCGTAGATGATCGCAATGTCGAGCGCGATCCGTCGGGCTCGCGCGGAGAACGACGATTCGGAACCGTTTTCGGACTGTCCGAACGGATTGAGATTGGTGACGCTCTGGAGATCCAGGACGTTGTAGCTCGCCCCCAGGGTGTAGAAGATATTTTGAGGGTAGATCGCGTAAGTTGCCGGCGCGTTGCCTTTCATCAACCGGCCCGAGAGGATCGCAGGCACGGCGAACTCGGTTTCTCCCGACACCGAGCGCGCATCGGCGAACCAGGTGCTGTCCTGTGCGAACTGATGGAAATTCGAAAACTTCTCCTTGTCGATCAGCCCGTCACCGTCAAGGATCGTGGTGAGCGGCAGCTCGTCATAGACGATGAGCACGATGTTCGGCCGCGATGGGAGGTCGAGTTTCGGCGGAGGCGGAATCTGCGAAAACCGGATTACGCCGAACTCGTGGCCGCGGAGCAGCATGAGCGCGGGGAAGACGATCGTCATCACCGCAACAAGCCGAACGAAACCGCGCACCCCCGGTTTCGACAGCAGCAGCCAGGTCAACGTGGCCGAGAGCGCCAGCAATACCGCGCCGGCGGCGAGTTGCTCCCTGATCGGAACGAATGGCGCGCTACGCGCCAGCTGCTGCGCGGCATTGGCGACCGCAAGCCCGATATATGCCGTGAAGATGACGAACGCCAAAGCCTGGCCGAGACGCTGGTGTAACCGGGCGCCCAGCGAGACGAGCAGGTAGGTGAGGAGCGGCGGCACGGCGTAGATCAGCAGAATCCACGCGGCGAACTCCATCCCGCCCATCCGCCAAGCCACGAAGAAATTCAGATTCGTGCCGGTCACTGAATAGAACGGCTGTGCGATCGCGATCGCCGACAGCGCGACATGCAGCAGAAAGGAGCCTCGTTCGAAGGTCGTGCTGCGCCTCTCGTCCGGACCCGCGATCATGCCGACGCCTCCGTGGGCTCCTGCGCCTTGGGCTGGAGCAGGTAGATTCGTCTTCGGCCGCCCTTGAGCGGTGCCGAATCCAGGATGTCGAACATCGACCTCGCAACGGATTCGAATGCCTCCTGCGTATAGCCCGAATGGACGTTGCGTCTGTTCTTGAGCAGTTGCAGCGTCATTTCGTCGTCGGGCCCCACGAACTCGAGAATGACGCTGGCGCCGAAAGCGCGGATCCAGTCCAGAAAATTCCGCAAGGGAATGTTTGCTGAAACGACCATGTGATGGATGAGCGCAAGGCAGAGGATCAGGTCGGGTCTGGCGCGATGCTCGAACGACTTTCTCTCGCGGCCACGCCATCCCTGATCCGGCGATACGTTGCTCAGCGGCATGACCAGCGGAATGATGTTGCCCGATGCCGGCGTCTTGATGCGCCGGTAGAGCGTGTCGACGGCCAATTCGTCCTGGTCGATCGCGACGATGCAGTCGGCGTGTTCGCTGCACAGGCGCGAAAACGTGCCGGTGTTGCAGCCGAGATCGTAGACGAGCGGCCATCGCCTGCCGCGAACGTGCCGTTCGACGAAATCCTTCTTCTGGGAGAACGACCCATCGTCGTAGGAATGCGTCTCCTCATACGCCGACCAGGATGTACGGGCGTCCCGGCGTTCGAGCTTGCTGACCAGTCGCCCGAGAGACTGGACCATGCGAAGCGTCATTTCGGCGGTCTGTCTTATCGCCCATTTGGGAGGAGCCGAAGATACGGCAGCTTCAGCGCGCCGCGCGCGGGCTTGCAGCCTGGCGTGAAGATAGATGTGGGACAGTACGCCGCGACGGAAGATGTCGCGGACCGAGATGAACTTTAGCGCCTCCTCCGGATCGATGCCCTCGAGATCGCTTCGGCACAGCGCTGCCGTGTCGATGTCGCGATGCGCCTTCAGCAGAAGCGGGATGAGGAACATCATGCAGAACTGGCGATACCCGATCCAGGACTCGCCGGGGCGGTACGGCTCGAAGGAAGAGACGTCGATGAAGACGGGCCGTTGCCCCCGCCACTGCACGTTGTAGGCAGAGCCGTCCTTGAGCGTCCAGCCGTTCGCGAGGGCATCTTCGAGAATGCCGAGCTGCAGCAGGGCTGCATCCTTCAGCATGTTGAAGGTCCACTCGTACGGATAGGAAACGAACGGAATTCTCTCGTGCCGGAGCAACTCGGTCCACCGGCCGGAGAGCGCTTGCTCTCTCACGCCCGGCCGGTCTTCGGTCTCGGTGGCGACAACGGCCTCGCGCTTGACGAGTGCCTGGAAGAACGTCGTCTGGCGGAGTTGGTGCCAGTGAGCTGCGCTCTCGGCATCGAGCGTTCGGAAGACCTGTTCGTCGAGGTAGAAGACCTGATTGCCGGGATCCCGGAACGAGCCCGGCTCCGGCGTCATGGGTGTGGGTTTCTGTTGGTCGGTCCGAGGGGGCTGGGGCATTTCGCCGTGACCATGCTGAGGGTCAATCTGGCTCCCGCGTCGAAGAGCCGGCGACGTCACGGTGTCCTCTGCGGAAGACGCCTGTGATCCGATGCATATATCCCTTGAGCGTGTAGATGGTGGCCGCAACGATTCCGAGAATCGACGTCAGGATCATGCTGCCCGCGCCGGGATCGAGATAGGCAAAGCTTTCATGCGTCGAGGTGATATAAAACACCACCCCAAGTGCAAGCGCGCCTGCGATCTTGTCGAGGCTGCCAAGCATTCCCGGTCCTTCCCAATTATTACACGTACCTGACAGGTCTATACTTGGCTCGATGCTTTTACAATTCCTGCGAGTATCGAGGTGCGGTGGTTTGTCGCGTAATAAGTCGGTGGCCGAAAGTATGATCTCGATTGTTTCCATCAGGAAATAAAGTGCTGCATTGATCTGCAGCCTTTACCGATCAAGCATCGTTTGCGTGAGAGGATCGGTTGCGTGATGATCGTGCAGCATCGCCGCGAGCTGATGCAGTTGTGCATCGCGAAAGCCCTCGGCCTCGATCGCTTTTACCGTGGCGGTCACGTAGTCGCGGTTGGCGCCGGACTGGCCATGGCCCTGGACGACATGGCGGTGCTGGTCGGCCAGCGACAGCCGGCCGGCATATTGCACATGGCCGCGGTCGACGACATAGGCGAGGGCGGAGACGCGCTCGCGCGCATCGTTCTCCAGCCACACCGAGCGCATGACCTCGCGATAGACCGACGTCACCTGTTCGCGCGCGCGCAAATAGGCGACGACGTCGGCGCGGTTCGCTTCAGCGACGCGGAAGGCGATGCCGCGGCAGGCGCCGCCGCGGTCGAGCCCGAGTACCAGGCCCGGCTTCTCCGGCGTGCCGCGATGCACGAAGGAATAAACGCAGAGCGCGCGATGCTCGCCGACCAGACGCGCCGGGACGCGCTCGATAAACTCGAAGCCCGGCCGCCACATCAGCGAGCCGTAGCCGAACACCCAGAGGTCGCCCTTGGCTGTGGTGACGGAGGGGAGGGTGATTTCGGACATTTCGGGCACGGCTACCAGAACGGCGGCCCCAAGCGAAGCGAATTCTCCGCCTTTCGGAGCAGGCCCATCTCGCTTACATTTGCCATCATCTGGGGTCAAAGGGTCGCCGCATGTCCGATATGACCGTTGCCGCAGGCCGGCGCTCCCGTTGGGGCCTTTTCATCGCACCCGTTCTCCTCCTGATCCTCGCGGTCGCGTGGAGCTGCTTCTGGTTCTATGCAGCCTCCCAGGCCGAAATCGCCGCAGATGCCTGGCGCGCACAGGAGGCCAAGTCCGGCCGCATCTATGATTGCGCCAAGCGTTCGGTCGCGGGTTTCCCGTTCCGCTTCGAGGTCCAGTGTTCCGGCGCCAGCGTCGCCCTGGTCTCGCAGAACGCCAGCAAGACGCCGTTCACGGCCAAGCTCGACAACATCCTGGTCATCGCCCAGGTCTATGATCCCAAGCGGGTCATCGCCGAGTTTTCCGCGCCCGCGACGGTGACCGACGGCGTCACGCAAAACACCTTCGTGGTGAACTGGAGCAAGGGCCGCAGCAGCGTGGTCGGCCTGCCGGCGGTGCCGGACCGCGCTTCCATCGTGTTCGACGATCCCGCCATGACCAGGCTCGACGGCAGCGTGCAGGTGCCGCTGGCGCGCGCCAAGCAGGTCGAGCTGCACGGCCGCCTCGCCGATGGCTCGCCGGCCGATCATCCCGTGATCGAGACCGTGGCCCACATCGCACAGGGCAGCATTCAGGGCGTCCATCCCCTGCTTGCCGAGCCGTTCGAGGCCGACACGCGCGCCAAGATCACCGGCCTTTCCGACCTCACGCCAAAACCCTGGCCGCAGCGCTTCCGCGAGATCCAGGCCGCCGGCGGTCACATCGAGATCGTGCAGTCGCGCATCCAGCAGGGCGAGATGATCGCGGTCGCGGCCGGGACGCTCGGCCTCTCGGCCAATGGCCGACTGGACGGCGAATTGCAGATGACCGTGACGGGCCTTGAGCGCGTGATCCCGGCGCTCGGCATCGAGAAGATGCTGGAAGAGGGCGTGCCGCAGGCAACGCTCGACCGCGTCGCGCCCGGCGTGAAGTCGCAGGACCTCAACAATCTGTTCGGCGCGCTCGATCGCGCCGTTCCCGGCCTTGGCAAGGTGATCAAGCAGAACGCCAATGCCGGCGTTGCCGCCGGTATCAATTCGATCGGCACCGAGAGCACGCTGGAAGGCAAGAAGGCCCGCAGCTTCCCGCTGAAATTCGTCGACGGCACCGTGCTGCTCGGCCCGGTCAAGGTCGGCCAGATCCCGCCATTGTATTAGGGACGACGGAGCGCGACGACGCGCTACGGCTTCTTGCCGAGCTGGGCATGCGGCCGGCCGAAATCGGCCGCCGCCGAATCCTGGCCGATCTCGACGATGCCGCGGCGGATGGCGCGGGTGCGGGTGAAATGGTTGAACAGCGCCTCGCCGTCGCCGCGACGCATGGCACGCGTGAGCTTTGCCAGATCCTCGCTGAAGGTGCCGAGCATCTCGAGCACGGCCTCCTTGTTGGCCAGGAACACGTCGCGCCACATCGTCGGGTCGGAGGCGGCGATGCGGGTGAAATCGCGGAAACCGCCGGCGGAGAATTTGATCACCTCGGATTCCGTGACTTCCTGCAGCTCGTCGGCGGTGCCGACGATGGTGTAGGCGATCAGATGCGGCAGATGGCTGGTGATCGCGAGCACGAGATCATGATGATCCGGCGTCATGACCTCGACCTTGGCGCCCATCGCGGCCCAGAAGGCGCGCAGGCGGTCGGTGGCACCGGCATCGACGCCTTCCGGCGGCGTCAGAATGCACCAGCGGTTGATGAACAGCTCGGCGAAGCCGGAGTCAGGTCCCGAATGCTCGGTGCCCGCCACGGGATGCGCCGGCACGAAATGGACATTCTTCGGCAGATGCGGCGCCATGTCCCTGACGATCGCGCCCTTGACCGAGCCGACGTCGGAGATAACAGCGCCGGGCTTCAGGTGCGCGGCGATTTCCTGCGCCACCGGCCCGCAGGCGCCGACGGGAATGCAGAGGATGACGAGGTCGGCGTCCTTCACGGCCTCCGCATTGGTCGCCACGACCCGGTCGACGATGCCGAGCTCGAGCACCCGCGCGCGCGTCTTCTCCGAGCGCGCGGTGGTGACGATCTCGCCGGCCAGGCCCTGGAGCTTCGCAGCGCGCGCGATCGAGCCGCCGATCAGGCCGAAGCCGATCAGGGCGACGCGCTGGAAGTGCGGGTTCGTACTCATTTGCCGGCCATGAAGTCGCGCAGGCCCTCGATCACGAGGCGGTTGGCCTCCTCGGTGCCGATGGTCATGCGCAGCGAATGCGGCAGGCCGTAATTCTTCAGCGCGCGCAGCACGAGGCCGCGCCTGGTCAGATAGGCATCGGCCGCGTCCGAGGTCTTGCCGGTTTCGGGGAAGTGGATCAGCACGAAATTGGCGACGCTGGGCGTCACCTTCAGGCCGAGCTTGCCGATCTCCTCGGTCAACCGGTTGCGCCAGGTCTCGGTGAACTGCTTCGACATCGCCTGGTGCGCGGTGTCCTCGATCGCGGCGACCGCAGCGTACATCGCCGGCGTCGACACGTTGAAGGGACCGCGGATGCGGTTGACGGCGTCGATGATGTGCTCGGGACCGAACATCCAGCCGATGCGCAGCGCGGCGAGGCCGTGGATCTTGGAGAAGGTGTGCGTCACCACCGTGTTCTCGGTGGTGGCGACCAGCTCGATCCCCATCTCGTAGTCGTTACGGGACACGTAGTCGCAATAGGCGGCATCCAGCACCAGCAGCACGTGCGAGGGCAGGCCGGCGCGCAGGCGCTTGACCTCGTCGAACGGAATATAGGTGCCGGTCGGATTGTTCGGGTTGGCGAGCCAGACCAGCTTTGTCTTCGGCGTCACCGCCTTGAGGATGGCGTCGACGTCGCAGGTGAGGTTCTTCTCCTGCGCGATCACGTTCTTGGCGCCGACCGCCATGGTCGCGATCGGGTAGACCAGGAAGCCGTGCGTGGTCGAGATCGCCTCGTCGCCGTGGCTGAGATAGGTGTGCGCGAGCAGATTGAGGATCTCGTCCGAGCCGGCGCCGCAGATGATGCGATTGGGGTCGAGACCGTAGGCGCGGCCGATCGCTTCGCGCAGCACGCGGGAGGTGCCTTCCGGATAATCTTCCAGATGATCAGCCACGTGCTTGAAGGCCTCGATCGCCTTGGGCGAGGGCCCGAACGGCGTCTCGTTGGCCGAGAGCTTGAACACCTTGCGGCCCGGCTCCGGCACCGGGGTCTTGCCGGGCGTGTAGGGCGCAATATCGAGAATGCCGGGATTCGGCACGGGGCGGGACATCTTCAACTCCGGATAGGCTTAGGCTGTTCGCGATTTACGATTTGGGCCCGGTCGGGGCCACCGTATAGCGCGTTGCGTGGCTGCCGACGAGGGCCGTGGAGCGCACCGAGGCCCCCGCCTCGATCAGGGCAGCTTTGATCTTGTCGATGCTGCTCGCAGCCGTGACCGAGACCAGCAGCGCGGCGCCGTCGAAGGCGGTATCGGGCACCGCCACGATCTCGGCGAGCGGCGACAGCGCCCGCGCGATCTCGGCATTCCAGCCGGAGACGCGCACGCTGAAGGTCTCGACCTCCGTCACCAGGGCGCTGTCGGCGACGCGCGAGATCGCGAACACGGGCAGTGCGGCCGGATGGTCGGCGCGCTCGACGAAGGGCATCCGCGCGATGATTTTCGGTGCGCCTGCTGCCTCCAGCTCCAGCCACCATGGCGTGCGGCTGGAGGTCGCCGAGACCAGCGCCAGATCGCCCTTGGATTTCGCCACCGCCTCGACTGCGGCCTGCGCGCTGAAATGCGCGACGTAAGGCACGGTGAAGCCGAAATGGAAGCGCACGGAATCGCGCATGGCAGGCTCGCTCACCGAGATGTCGGCGTGCACCGAGAACGGCGCCTGCACATAGGTGAACGTGGAGATGATGACGCGCCAGATGCTCTCGACCGTGTCGAGCGGCAGGATGCCGCGATGACGCTGGACGATGTCGCGCATCATGGAGGCCTCGCGGGCGGGGCGGAACGCCGAGCCGACCTCCTGGGTCTGCTTCACCTGGATCAGGCGGTCGATGATGTCGCCGCGCTTCATCAGCAGGCGATGCATGCCCTCATCGATCTCGTCGATCTCCTTGCGCAATTCCTGCAATGACGGTGGCGCGGGCGGACGTTGGGACATATCTGGCAAGGGCGGTTGAGAGGCGTTCCAATGCGGATCCATCAGGCCGGTCCGCTGCGATCGATGTCCTGATTAGGCAGTCGGGGCGGCGAAAGCAAAGAGAAATGACGGCCTTTTGAGCCGCTGGCGCAGAGAGGAATTTGGTCAATCCGGACCGCGGCTTGACGAAAACCGCCCAAGACAGTAGATTTTGCCTGTTCCGTGGTCATTTGAGCCGGCCGGCTTGCAGCCACGTTAAAAAACTCGCTAAACAGGCCGGGGACGCTTTCGATCCCGGCCGAACCTATCGTTCAGGCCGGGTTTTTCATGGCCTGATGTCACTGCGATCTGAAGTCCGATCGCACATGAGGTCGATGGTCAGATGGTTGGCGTCAAGTCGATTCCAAGTCCCGCGATCAGTGCCGACGAGCGTTCGCACGAGGTGGATCATCCGAGTTCGCTCGTCGCCCATTTCGGCGCTGATCAGCCGCTGCCGCTCGACTGCGGGGTGGATCTTTCGCCGTTCCAGATCGCCTACCAGACCTATGGCGAACTCAACGCGGACCGCTCCAACGCCATCCTGATCTGTCACGCGCTGACCGGCGACCAGCATGTCGCCAATGTGCATCCCGTCACCGGCAAGCCGGGCTGGTGGGAAACATTGGTCGGTGCGGGCCGTCCGCTCGATCCGAGCCAATACTTCATCATCTGCGCCAACGTCATCGGCGGCTGCATGGGTTCGACCGGGCCAGCCTCGCTCAATCCCGCGACCGGCAAGGTGTGGGGGCTGGATTTTCCCGTCATCACCATTCCCGACATGGTGCGCGCGCAGGCGATGCTGATCGACCGGCTCGGCATCGACACGCTGTTCGCGGTCGTCGGCGGCTCGATGGGCGGCATGCAGGTGCTGCAATGGACTGCGGCCTACCCTGCGCGCGTGTTCTCCGCGCTGGCGATCGCCTGCTCGACGCGGCACTCGGCCCAGAACATCGCCTTCCACGAGCTCGGCCGCCAGGCCGTGATGGCCGACCCCGACTGGCACAACGGCGGCTATGCCGATCAAGGCATTCATCCGCATCGTGGCCTCGCGGTCGCGCGCATGGCCGCACACATCACGTATCTGTCGGACGCCGCGCTGCACCGAAAATTCGGCCGCCGCATGCAGGATCGCGATCTGCCGACCTTTTCGTTCGACGCCGACTTCCAGGTCGAATCCTATCTGCGTTACCAGGGCTCGTCCTTCGTCGAGCGCTTCGACGCCAATTCCTATCTCTATCTGACCCGCGCGATGGACTATTTCGACATCGCCGGCGACCATGGCGGCGTGCTCGCGAAGGCGTTTGCGGGCATCCAGACCCGCTTCTGCGTGGTCTCCTTCACCAGCGACTGGCTGTTTCCGACCTCGGAATCGCGCGCGCTGGTGCATGCGCTGAATGCGTCGAGCGCACGGGTGTCGTTCGCCGAGATCGAAACCGATCGCGGCCACGATGCCTTCCTGCTCGACGTGCCCGAATTCCTCGACATATCCCGCGCCTTCCTGCAATCGGCGGGCAAGGCGCGCGGGCTCACCGGCAAGAATGACTGATAAGGACGGCTAGCCATGTCTGTACAGGAAGTGTTGCCGCTCGGCGGTCTCGCTGCGGGGCAATCCGGTCAGTTTCGCGCCGACCATCTGCTGGTCGCCGAAATGGTCAAGCCGGGCTCGAAAGTGCTCGATGTCGGCTGCGGTGACGGCGATCTGCTCCAACTGCTGGAAACGCGCGGCATCGACGGCCGCGGCATCGAGCTGTCGCGCGAGGGCGTCAACCGCTGCGTCGCCAAGGGCCTTGCGGTGGTGCAGGGCGACGCCGACACCGATCTCGTCAACTATCCCGACGACGCCTTCGACTACGTGATCCTGTCGCAGACGCTGCAAGCGACGCGGCAGCCGAAGGTGGTGCTGGAGAATCTGCTGCGTATCGGCCGCCGTGCCATCGTCTCGTTCCCGAATTTCGGCTTCTGGAGGATGCGGCTGCAACTCCTGATCGGCGGCCACATGCCGCGCACGGAAAATCTGCCGGCAAGCTGGTACGACACCGCCAACATCCACTTCTGCACCATCAAGGACTTCGTCGAGCTCTGCGACGAAATCCACGTCAAGATGGAGCGCGCAGAGGCGCTGGATCTCTACGGCCGCCCGCTGCGGCTGCGGATGCCGTGGTGGGTGTGGAATCTGTTCGGCGAGCAGGGCGTGTTTCTGCTGACGCGCGGGCAAGGAAAGTAGTTTTTCGTAGCCCGGATGGAGCGAAGCGCAATCCGGGGCAGGCCATGCCGCATGCAAGAATCCCGGATTACGCTTCGCTCCATCCGGGCTACGCAGCGCGCTAATGCGCCGCCAGCGACCTCGCATCGCGCACCGGCCACCGGCCCGCTTCCACCAGTGTCACGAACCGCTCCACGCTCTCGTTGAACAGCGCGGGCTCCTCGAGGTTGAGCACGTGGCCCGATTTCGGAAACATCGCGAGCCCCGCGGCCGGCAGGTGCTTCTTCAAGAACAGGCTCGCCCCGACGCAGGGATCGTCCTCGTCGCCGCAGATGATCAGCGCCGGCGTGGACGCCTTCTTGATCGCATCCGTCATGGTGTAGATCGACGGCCTGCCGCCCTGGAAGCCGCGCATCGTGTTGGCCGATCCCCGGGAATCATGCCGCGCCAGTGCGGCGTAGAAATCGGCGTGGCCGCGCGGGTCCTTGACCAGGAAGGGAATCCGGCTCGGTGCCTCGCGCGTGATTTTTGCGACTTCCGCAGAGCCTGATGTCTCGAACTGCTCGGCATTGGCGCGGCACTGCTTGCGCCAGGCCTCGAGGTTGTCGAGCTCCGAGCCCGAGCCGACGCCGGCCAGCGTCATCGACAGCGCACGCTGCGGCGCGTTCAATCCGATCTGGAGCGCGGAATAGGCACCCATCGATAATCCCACGAGATGCGCATGCTCGATCCCGAGATGATCGAGCACGGCCAGCGCGTCGGTATAGAAATGCGTGTAGGTGTAGACTTCGCCGGCGGGCACGTCCGACGGCGTGTAGCCGCGCGCCGAATAGGTGATGCAGCGATGGCCGCGCGAGAAGTAACGCATCTGCGGCTCCCAATTGGTGTAGTCGGCCGCGAACTCGTGCAGAAAAAGTATCGGCGTTCCCTGACCCGCTTCCTCGAAATAGATGCGGACGTCGTCCCTGGTCGTGGCGTGGGGCATTAACTGTTTCCCTCTCTTCAAGCCGCCTTTGGAGGATTGCAGTTAATGTTGTTGTCCGCAATGCGGCAGCATCGGGCGAGCAACGGCGCAAAATCATCGCAGCCATTCGCGGGCGTGGCGTCTTCTTCTCGCCACATCGGGCGGCTTAACGGCGAGACGGATGTCGGCCACCGCACGGGCCGATTGGAACTGGGGGTGTCAACGAAGGATGAAGAATGTTTGAGTTGTTTGCGTCTCGCCTGTCGCGTTGTGTTGTCGCGCTGGCGATCTTCTTCGCGGCCGTTGCCGCGTTCGTTTCTCCGGCCTCAGCGCGGCCGCATCATCGTCACAGCGCAGAGCGGCACGCTCACGCGCATCACGCCAGCAGATATCATCATTACCGCCACCATGGACGCAGCTCGCGCTTCGAGCGCGGAGCGGCGCAGTTGCAGGCCGGCGGCTTCATGAACACGCAGGCCAGCTACGATCCGAACGCCAACAGCGGCGGCATGGGTGACATGCGCTACACGGGCGGCGGAGAGATGGGCTTCGGCGGAAACATGAGCCGTGCTGGCAATATGACCCGTGCCGGCAGGATGAGCCACGCTGTCAACAAGAACGGCGCTGGCGACATCGGCAATGCCAGCAGCACGGCCATGAGCAGCGGCTTCGGCGGTGGATCGGGCCTCGTGTCAGAGGCGCGCCGCTATGTCGGCAGTAATCCGACCGGGCGCGGCAGCCTGTGGTGCGCGCGCTTCATGAACATGGTGCTGGAGAAAACCGGCCACCGTGGCACCGGATCGGACATGGCAAATTCTTTCGCGCATTACGGCACGCGTGTCTCCGGTCCGCAGGTCGGTGCCATCGCCGTGATGTCTCGCGGCGGTCGGGGCGGTCATGTCGGCATCATCACCGGCATCGACGCTCAGGGCAATCCGATCATGATCTCCGGCAACAACGGCAACCGCGTCCGCGAGGCGCCGATCTCGCGCGGGCGGATCTATGCGTATGTGATGCCGAACTGAGACACGTCATTGCGAGCGAAGCGAAGCAATCCAGAATGCCTCCGCGGAAATAGGCTGGATTGCTTCGTCGCTTCGCTCCTCGCAATGAGGAGTCTGTTGAGGCGGCGTCCCGTTACACCAGTCTCGGCTCTTCCACCGCGACCGCATCCCCCACGCCGATCTCGCCGTCGGCGATCACCTCGGCATAGATGCCGCAATCCATGTGGCCGAGATGGCGCGAGAGCGTCGGCGGTATCTCGAGATCGCGCACCGCGGTCTCGGGATCGACATTTGTGGCGGGGCAACGGACGATGCGCTTGACCACCTTCAGCCGGGCCTGGCCGATCGCGAGCGTCTGGCCGACGAGGTCGAGCTCGGACCAGGCCGGCCAGCCCTTAACGTAAAGATTGGCGCGGAAGCGCAGCGGGTGGACCGGGGCCCCGCCGAGCATGGTTTCGATGGCGCGGACGCTGCCGAGATTGATGATCGACACGACCTTGCGGGCGACGTCGGAAAAGCTGTGGTCGCGGCCGGACAGCACTTTTGGCGGCCCCTTCAGCTCCGGCTGAAAATTTTTGCGGAAATAATCCTCGATGGCGGCGCGCCCGGCTTCGGTTTCCAGATCGCCGCTGGCGACGATCTGGCCGTCCTTGCGGATGGTCAGGCGGTTGGTCGCATCCTCGAACCGGCTGTCGAGGGACGCCAGCCGCTCATTGCGCGCCAGCATCAGGAACTGGATTTTCGGCTTCCACCCGGGCTGCTCGGGATCGAACCCGCTCGGCCCGTTCTCGATGGCGTAGCGGCGGTCGGCGGGCAGGGTCTGACCGGTTCTTAAGGGGACACGGGGCAGCGGTTCCGGCGTCAGGCCCTTGATCGGGTAGCGATAGAGGCCGGTGATTTCGGCAGTCTGGCTGGCTGTCATGCCGCTACTTAAGGGATTCGACCGAGACCCGCCAGCAGACGGATCAGCGCACGAAATTGTGAACGCGCCTCTTCCGATCCGAGGCTTTGCTTCCCACATCTGGGTCAGGCCGGCGCCAGCGCCGGCTGATAACGACACCGTTTGATGCTTTGAGGAACGTCAACGTATCAGGTGGAAACCCAATGAAGATGCCGTTTGGAGTGCCTTAGAGGGCTCCAGGGGCAGGCCGAGGGAAAGAAAAGACCATGAATATCGACAAATATACCGAGCGCTCCAGGGGCTTCATCCAGTCCGCGCAGTCGCTCGCCGTGCGCGAGGGGCACCAGCAGTTTTCGACCCTGCACGTCCTGAAAGTCCTGCTGGACGACAATGAAGGGCTGGCTGCCGGCCTGATCGACCGCGCCGGCGGTAATTCCCGTGCCATCCTGAAGGCGACCGACGAGGCCCTGGGCAAGGTGCCGAAGGTCTCCGGCGGCGGCGCCGGGCAAATCTATCTGGCGCCCGATCTCGCCCGCACCTTCGACGCCGCTGAAAAGGCCGGCGAGAAGGCCGGCGACAGTTTTGTCACCGTCGAGCGGCTGCTGCTCGGCCTCACGCTGGAGAAGACCAGCGAGGCCGGCGCGATCCTGAGCAAGGGCGGTGTCACCCCGCAAAATCTCAACGCCGCGATCGAAGCGCTGCGCAAGGGCCGCACGGCGGATTCGGCGACCGCCGAGAACGCCTATGACGCGCTGAAGAAATATGCCCGCGACCTGACCCAGGCCGCGCGCGACGGCAAGCTCGATCCGGTCATCGGCCGCGACGAGGAGATCCGCCGCACGATTCAGGTGCTCTCGCGCCGGACCAAGAACAACCCCGTTCTGATCGGCGAGCCCGGCGTCGGCAAGACCGCGATCGCCGAAGGGCTAGCGCTGCGCATCGTCAACGGCGACGTGCCCGAGAGCCTCAAGGACAAGAAGCTGCTGTCGCTCGACCTCGGCTCGCTGATTGCGGGTGCGAAATACCGTGGCGAGTTCGAGGAGCGGCTGAAGGCCGTGCTCCAGGAAGTGACCGGGAGCGAGGGCACCTTCATCCTGTTCATCGACGAGATGCACACGTTGATCGGCGCGGGCAAGGGCGATGGCGCGATGGATGCCTCCAACCTGCTCAAGCCGGCGCTCGCGCGCGGCGAGCTGCACTGCATCGGCGCGACCACGCTCGACGAGTATCAGAAGCACGTCGAGAAGGACGCGGCGCTGGCGCGGCGGTTCCAGCCGATCTTCGTCAGCGAGCCCTCGGTCGAGGATACCATCTCGATCCTGCGCGGGTTGAAGGACAAGTACGAGCAGCACCATGGCGTGCGGATCACCGATTCCGCGCTCGTGGCGTCCGCGACGCTGTCCAATCGCTACATCACCGACCGTTTCCTGCCGGACAAGGCAATCGACCTCATGGACGAGGCCGCGGCGCGGCTGAAAATGCAGGTCGATTCCAAGCCTGAAGAACTCGATTCGATGGATCGGGAAATCATCCGGCTGAAGATCGAGCAGGAGGCGCTCAAGAAGGAAAGCGATGCCGGCTCGAAGAGCCGCCTGCAGACGCTGGAGAAGGAGCTGGCCGACCTCGAGGAGAAATCGGCTGCGCTGACGGCACGCTGGAGCGCGGAGAAGAACAAGCTCTCCGACGCCCAGAAGCTGAAGGCGGAGCTCGATGGCCTGCGCGTCGAGCTTGCCAACGCGCAGCGGCGCGGTGAATTCCAGAAGGCCGGCGAACTCGCCTATGGCCGGATTCCCGAACTCGAGAAGCAGCTTGCCGACATCGAGGCCAAGGAGAACTCCGGCGAGATGATGGAGGAGGCGGTCACCGCCAACCATATCGCGCAGGTGGTCTCGCGCTGGACCGGCGTGCCCGTCGACAAGATGCTGGAGGGCGAGAAGGACAAGCTCCTGAAGATGGAGGAGCAGCTCGGCACCCGCGTCGTCGGCCAGGCCGAGGCCGTGCGTGCGGTCGCAACCGCCGTGCGCCGCTCGCGGGCAGGCCTGCAGGACCCGAACCGGCCGATGGGCTCGTTCATGTTCCTCGGGCCCACCGGCGTCGGCAAGACCGAGCTGACCAAGGCGCTCGCCGAGTACCTGTTCAACGACGAGACCGCGATGGTTCGCCTCGACATGTCCGAATACATGGAGAAGCACTCGGTCTCGCGGCTGATCGGCGCGCCTCCGGGCTATGTCGGCTATGACGAGGGCGGCGCGCTCACCGAAGCGGTGCGGCGCCGGCCTTACCAGGTCGTGCTGTTCGACGAGATCGAGAAGGCGCATCCCGACGTCTTCAACGTCCTGTTGCAGGTGCTCGACGACGGCCGCCTGACCGATGGCCAGGGCCGCACCGTCGACTTCCGCAACACGCTGATCATCATGACGTCGAACCTCGGTTCGGAGTTCCTGGTGAACCAGCCGGAGGGCGAGGACACCTCGGCCGTGCGCGAGCAGGTGATGGGAATGGTGCGCGGGCATTTCCGCCCCGAATTCCTCAACCGCGTCGACGAGATCATCCTTTTCCACCGCTTGCAGCGGAGCGAGATGGGCCGGATCGTCGAGATCCAGTTCGCGCGGCTCCAGAAGCTCCTGGCCGATCGCAAGATCGTGCTGACGCTCGATGCCGCGGGCCGCGACTGGCTTGCCGCCAAGGGCTGGGATCCCGCCTACGGCGCAAGGCCGCTGAAGCGGGTGATCCAGCGTTACGTCCAGGATCCGCTCGCCGAGATGATCCTCGGCGGCGACGTCAGGGACGGCGATGCGGTCGCGATCTCTTCCGAAGGCAACGTGCTGACCTTCAACGGCAAGGCGCCGCAGACCGCAGAGATCACCCAGTTCGAGGCGCCGGCTTCGAAGCGCAAGCTGAACTGATCACCGGCGTTCCCTGCTCAATAGAGTCCCCTCGGAGAGGCGTTCTTTCCGGGGGGGGGGGTTGGTCACGCCGGCCGGCTGGCTCGCCGACTGCGGCGAGCCGGACGCTACTTCTTCACGACCCTGTAGATCGCGTTCTCGATGTCGGAGCTGAAATAGATCACTCCGGAGGCGCCGATCGCCACGCCCGTCGGGATGTGGGTCGGCAGCCCGCCGGGCGCGCCGGTCAGGCCGATCGGAAGGTTGGCGGCGATCTCGGTCACCTTGCCGTCCTCCGGCGCGATCTCGATCAACCGCTTCGCGCCGACTTCCGCCACGATCAGCTTGCCGTCGCTGGCGCGTGCGAGGCCCTCGGGCATTTTCAGGTCCTTGGCGATCACGGTTCTTTCGCCGTTCTTGTCGACCCTGGACACCTGCCCCGCAAAGGCCTCGGTGACATAGACCTCGCCGCTCGACCCGCCGGCGAGCCCGAGCGGGCCCTCGAGGCCGCCGATCAGCGTCGTACGGTCCTTGCCGTGCTCGCCGCTGACGCGGACCAGCGATTTGGTGCCGAGCTCGGCGACCAAGATGCTGCCGTCCTCGATCACGATCGCGTCATGCGGCGCCTTGAAGCCGTGCAGCATGTCGCGCGTCGCGCCGGTCTTGCCGTCGATCACCTGCACGGTGCCGGTGAACCAGCTCGACAGGACCACGTCGTTGCCCCTGGCCGTCGCACTCATCGGATATTCGAGGCTGACGCCGTCGGCATGCATGCGCGCCCTCTCGGTGACCTCGCCGGTCGCACCGTCCACCGTGCGATAGGCAAATACGTCGGCGACGTGGATCGTATCCTTGCCATTCTCCGAGGTGACGCCGATGCCGCCGGGCAAAGCGAGCTTGCCGATGATGACCTGCCTTGTCTTGCCTGTCGCCGGATCGACCTCCTGGATGCCGTTGTCGGCCATGTTGGAGACGTAGATGCGGTCCTTGGCGTCGATCGCGAGATTGTCCAGCGACGGCTTCAGCTGCGCGACCATGGTCTTGGCGCCCGATTTGGGATCGACCCGGACGAGCTGGCCGAGCGCGGTGTCGACCACCCAGAGATTGCCCTTGGAATCGAAGTTTACCGCGGCCGGGACCTTGAAGCCCTCGGCGACCACGGTCAGCTCCGCCGTGTCGACGTCGACCCTGGCGACCTGGCCCTTGAACCAGAGCGGCCCGTAGAGCTTGTCGTCGGGCCCGAACTCGAAGCCGTTGAGGCCTCCCATCTTCTCCATGATCTGGCGCGGCGGTTTGACGCCCTCGACGTCGATCTCATAGAGCGTGTCGCCGAGGAAAACGGTGGTGGCGTAGAGCCTGCCATCCTTGCGGAAGGCCAGCGAATTGATGCCGGGAAGGCCGGACGCGAGCTTCCTGATCGGGCCGTCGCCCTTGCGCGCATAGAGATCGCCGGCCAGGAAGCCGGTCCAGGCCATGGTGCCGTCGGGCGCGAATGCGATGTCGTCAGCCATTCCGATCGGTGCGGGGATTGCAACCTTGGCGGTACCGCCTGAAATGTCGACCTCATAGAGCATTGCGCCCGCGACGCTGCCGGCGAACAGGTGACCGTCCTTGTCGATTCCGAGCCCGTGCACGCCATGGAACGCCGAGCCGGGGACGAGTTTCGTAACGTCCCAGGTTTGAGCCGATGCGCTCGTGACGGAGAAAACGGCAGCAATCAGGGCTGCGCAGGCGAGCCTGTTCTTCATGGCGAGACCTCCCGTTTTTTGGAAAGTATTCGCCCCTCGATCGGCTTTGGCAAACGAAACTTGAAATTGTGATGCCGTGAAGCGGCCTCGCTTCACTGCATTCCATTCATCCATGTCGATGAAGATGTCCGGCCGGTGTCGGTCGGTTGCTACTAGCGGTTGCTCACCTGCAACGGCCCGCCGGTCGCATCCGACATGCGGGCGATGGCGCCGCCGCGGCCGCTCATCATGCCGTCGAGCCGGTCGCGCTCCTTCTCGAAGCCGGCCAGCATCGGGCCTTCCAGCGAACGGCCGCGCGGCAGTTTCACGCGCAGCGGGTCGACGAAGCGGCCGTTGACCAGGATTTCGTAGTGCACATGTGGGCCGGTCGACGCGCCGGTCGAGCCGACGAAGCCGATCACCTGGCCCTGGCGCACTTTCTTGCCGACTTCCATGCCCTTGGCGAAAGCCGACATGTGGCCGTAAGCGGTCTCGTAGCCGTTATTGTGCTTGATGCGGATGTATTTGCCGTAACCGCCCTCGGGGCCGATCTTTTCGATCGCGCCGTTGCCGGAGGCGAAGATCGGCGTGCCGTAGGCGGTGGCCCAGTCGACGCCGGTGTGCATCTTCACATAGCCCAGGATCGGATGGCGGCGGCCGCCGAAGCCCGAGCGCATGATGGCGTTGTTGACGGGCTTCCTGACCAGGAACTTCTTCGCGCTCTTGCCGGTCTCGTCATAGTAGTCGACGACGCCGTCGTCGGGGCTCTGGTAGCGATAGTATTTCTTGGTCTCGCCGCCGACCGTGAGGGACGCGAACAGCACGTCGTTCTTTTCGGTGGACGTCACGCCCTCGTCTTCGCCGGCGTAGAAGACGTCGAATGAATCGCCTGGCTGCACCTTGCGCTGGAAATCGACGTCGTAGGAGTAGATCTTGATCATGTCGTCGATGACAGGCATCGGCACTTTGTTGCGCATCGCGGTCTCGTAGATGCTCTGGTAGAGCCGCACGCCGGTGCCGTCATCGTCGTCATCGTCGTCGCTGTTGGCGTTGGCCGCAGCCTCCGCGACGGTGTTCATGCTGGAGACGTCGACCGCGACGTATTTGCCGAGATCGGACAATGCCGCGATCGCTTCGACCATGGTGTCGTTTGCAACCACGACGCGATAGGGCTGGAGGCGGGCGCCGGGGCTTGCGGGCGCCATCAGGATGCGGAGTTTTTCGCCTTCCTTCAGGCCGCCGTCGCGGCCGCGGGGCCCGAGCGTTGCGGTGATCGCCTTGATTTCGTCGGCGGTCGCGCCGAGATCGCGCAGGACGGAGCCGACGCTGTCGCCCTTCTTGACCGCATGGATGCGTTCGCCGTTGGGATTGCCGCCGGTGATCTGTTCCTTGGTCTTCGGCAGCAGCGTCACGTTTTCCGGCACCACGCGGGTCTCGAAGCCGGCATAGGGATCGGAGGGCGAGGCTTCGGCGGCGTAGGCGCTTCTGATGTCGGACGGGCCGGTCGCGCCGGAGATGTCGGCGGTGGCATTGGCCAGCGAGGCGTAGCGCACCCCGCCATTGCCGCGCCAGTTGGCGGCGTCGCGCACCCGCATCAGGATGTCGTCGAGCGCAACCACTGCGCTAATCTTGGCCTTCGGCAGCACCTGCGACAGGTCCTTGGTGACGAAGGAGACCTCGGCGTCGGGCTCGACGGCTTCCGGATTGTTCGGGTCTTCGGCTGCGGTCTTCGGGTCGGAGCCGACGTCGGTGAGCAGGCGCTGGGCGTTGAACGGCGGGATCTTCGCCGACAGATCGCTCGTCGTCATCGACAGATTGCCGGCGATCCGGATGAAGGGGCGCACCCGCATCACGTCGCGGTTGCCGACGCGGGCGACCGTCGAGACGCGCACGATGTTGCGCGACGCGGTGGATTCGCTCGGCGGCGGCAGGCGATCGCTCTTGTGCAGCGTGGCGGCGCGGTCGGCGGCGCCGAATGCACCGCGCAGCGCGCCCTCGACGCGCTCCGGCACCTTGGCGAAGGTCATCTCGCCGTCCAGAGATGCGAAAACGGCGCCGCCGATCAGGGCTGCGCCGCAGAGTCCGGTCAGAATTGTCCCGCTGAACCATTGCACCGAGACGCGACGGCGATCGATGACGGCGGCTTCCGAACCATCGACGGACAGCGGCGGCTCGTGGCCGAGATCGATGATCCCGGTCTCACGCCCGTAAGCGCCGCGTGACGTCCTGTGGTTCAACCCAAGTCCCCCAATCAACGACCCAAGAGGTCCATACAGCCTGGCCTATACCGGCCCGGTTTCGAGCCGCTTCCCAGTCGCCCTCTTCGAGGGGCATCGCAGGAAACGGCAAGCCGCACAGGCGTCCGCGGTCAGAAGGCCCTGATGACGGGCCGGCCGAAATTACGAACAGCTAAGCGGAAAAAGATCTCTCGATGTCTCTCGAATGTCTGAAGAAGGCCGCTTCATCGTATGATTGCCTTCCTCTGACCCCACGAAAACCGCCGGCAGCCCCCACTGGCATCCCCGCGATTCAAGCTTGTCTCTTATCAGAACGCCGCGGGAATGTGGCTCAAGTACGGCGCCTAATATGGAAAAAGTTTCCTGAAGGGCCGGACGCCGGGGGCCGCCAGGGGAGGGCGCCCAAAGCCGCGTCCGGAGCCCCTCCAGGGCCCCTCCAGAGCCCGCTGGGACACAAACTTTTTTTGAGATTTTTTGCCGGGCCGGATCGGCCGGCGCATTCTCGGTCCGTCTAATTGGCTGGAATCGCTGGAGTTTTTCGACAATCCACTGTGCGACGATTTGTTGACGATTGGCGTTGACAGCCCGGAAGGTGGGGCCTATAACCCCAACCACTGAGCGCGGCGCCGCCGGGTCACTGACCAAGGCGAGCGAACGCGCCACTGATGCTCCTCACCTTGTTGAGTGACACAACAGCCGACACCAGTCGGTTGGAGTTCATCCATCGTCGGTAAGGGTGTCGGAACCCTTCCTCTCTGGAAGGTTGGGGCCTCCACGGTCCCGGGCTGTTTGACAAGTGAAGATGAAGAAAGAGAAACGTGGACGGCGGAGTCCTTGCGGGTCTCGCTCTTGAAGAGCTTCGGCTTTTCGGGTTCGGGACCGGACGAAAGACTTCGGCGGTACACGTTTTAAAGGAAACACCATCGTTGCCAGCGATGTGAATCGCGGGCAGCTCGGCGGCTTCGGTCGTCGGAAAAATGGTGGGACCTCGTCAAACGTTGTGATCAGCCGGTTCAAAGTTCAAGTCCAACTTGAGAGTTTGATCCTGGCTCAGAGCGAACGCTGGCGGCAGGCTTAACACATGCAAGTCGAGCGGGCGTAGCAATACGTCAGCGGCAGACGGGTGAGTAACGCGTGGGAACGTACCTTTTGGTTCGGAACAACACAGGGAAACTTGTGCTAATACCGGATAAGCCCTTACGGGGAAAGATTTATCGCCGAAAGATCGGCCCGCGTCTGATTAGCTAGTTGGTAGGGTAACGGCCTACCAAGGCGACGATCAGTAGCTGGTCTGAGAGGATGATCAGCCACATTGGGACTGAGACACGGCCCAAACTCCTACGGGAGGCAGCAGTGGGGAATATTGGACAATGGGGGCAACCCTGATCCAGCCATGCCGCGTGAGTGATGAAGGCCCTAGGGTTGTAAAGCTCTTTTGTGCGGGAAGATAATGACGGTACCGCAAGAATAAGCCCCGGCTAACTTCGTGCCAGCAGCCGCGGTAATACGAAGGGGGCTAGCGTTGCTCGGAATCACTGGGCGTAAAGGGTGCGTAGGCGGGTCTTTAAGTCAGGGGTGAAATCCTGGAGCTCAACTCCAGAACTGCCTTTGATACTGAAGATCTTGAGTTCGGGAGAGGTGAGTGGAACTGCGAGTGTAGAGGTGAAATTCGTAGATATTCGCAAGAACACCAGTGGCGAAGGCGGCTCACTGGCCCGATACTGACGCTGAGGCACGAAAGCGTGGGGAGCAAACAGGATTAGATACCCTGGTAGTCCACGCCGTAAACGATGAATGCCAGCCGTTAGTGGGTTTACTCACTAGTGGCGCAGCTAACGCTTTAAGCATTCCGCCTGGGGAGTACGGTCGCAAGATTAAAACTCAAAGGAATTGACGGGGGCCCGCACAAGCGGTGGAGCATGTGGTTTAATTCGACGCAACGCGCAGAACCTTACCAGCCCTTGACATGTCCAGGACCGGTCGCAGAGATGTGACCTTCTCTTCGGAGCCTGGAGCACAGGTGCTGCATGGCTGTCGTCAGCTCGTGTCGTGAGATGTTGGGTTAAGTCCCGCAACGAGCGCAACCCCCGTCCTTAGTTGCTACCATTTAGTTGAGCACTCTAAGGAGACTGCCGGTGATAAGCCGCGAGGAAGGTGGGGATGACGTCAAGTCCTCATGGCCCTTACGGGCTGGGCTACACACGTGCTACAATGGCGGTGACAATGGGATGCTAAGGGGCGACCCTTCGCAAATCTCAAAAAGCCGTCTCAGTTCGGATTGGGCTCTGCAACTCGAGCCCATGAAGTTGGAATCGCTAGTAATCGTGGATCAGCACGCCACGGTGAATACGTTCCCGGGCCTTGTACACACCGCCCGTCACACCATGGGAGTTGGTTTTACCTGAAGACGGTGCGCTAACCCGCAAGGGAGGCAGCCGGCCACGGTAGGGTCAGCGACTGGGGTGAAGTCGTAACAAGGTAGCCGTAGGGGAACCTGCGGCTGGATCACCTCCTTTCTAAGGATGATCCTTCAGATAGCTTGCTATCTATCGGATCGTTTTAGAAACATCAGTGGCCAACGGTCGTCAGGATCGTTGAGCTGCATTGGCGGGATTTCGCCGTCTTCGTTTCTCTTTCTTCGCGGACGAACACGCGCTGGGGCTGCAGGCTTGCAGATCCCTGGTCCTTGACTGGATATGCGTTAGGGGCTTGTAGCTCAGTTGGTTAGAGCGCGCGCTTGATAAGCGTGAGGTCGGAAGTTCAAGTCTTCCCAGGCCCACCACTTTCATCGAGTGAGCATTCGTCTTCTGGTTACGGGGCCATAGCTCAGCTGGGAGAGCGCGTGCTTTGCAAGCATGAGGTCGTCGGTTCGATCCCGTCTGGCTCCACCAGATGGTTTGATCATCGACTGATCGTGCACCTGAAATCGTCCGCGAAACATCACTTCGCACTTGCTAGTCCGGATGGACGGCAAGCTGCGTGATTTCTGACATCGTAAAGAGGAGATCGATCCGAGTTGGATCGTGCGGCAAGCAATTGCCACGCGATACTTCATTATCTCCGGATCATTTCGGCGCTCGCGCGCCTTTCAGTGTGGCTCACAAGGCTGCGTCTGGAAGGAATGCGAGTTGTAAATGATCCTTTTAGCGAAGCTTGACCGCCTCGCTATCGGAACGATCTTACGAAGCAAGCTGGTCTTTCTAATCATTGTCCGGCTGTACGTAGCGTTCATCGAGGGCGCGCGCCGCAAGGCAATCGTACAGACAACATTCTGCCGAGTGTGTGGACATTGATAATGAGAGCAATCAAGTGCCTTAAGGGTGTTCGGTGGATGCCTTGGCGCTGAGAGGCGATGAAGGACGTGCTACGCTGCGATAAGCCGTGGGGAGCTGCGAAGAAGCTTTGATCCATGGATTTCCGAATGGGGAAACCCACCTTCGATAGCCGGAACTCCAAGACCTCAGTCGAGAGACTGTGGTGTGGAGTTCGACCAGAGATGGAAGACGCCAGACCTTTAGATTTCGATCGAAGAGGTTTTGGATTTCCGGTTATCAAGAGAAGGTATGAGACTTCTGAATACATAGGAGGTTTCAAGCAAACCCAGGGAACTGAAACATCTAAGTACCTGGAGGAAAGGACATCAACAGAGACTCCGTTAGTAGTGGCGAGCGAACGCGGACCAGGCCAGTGATACATCAAAGACAATCGGAACCAGTCAGGAAAGCTGGGCCTCAGAGGGTGATAGCCCCGTACGAGTAATGCGATGATGTATCCACGAGTAAGGCGGGACACGTGAAATCCTGTCTGAACGCGGGGGGACCACCCTCCAAGCCTAAGTACTCCTCAGCGACCGATAGTGAACCAGTACCGTGAGGGAAAGGTGAAAAGCACCCCGACGAGGGGAGTGAAATAGACCTGAAACCGGACACCTACAAACAGATGGAGCCCAAGATACGTTCTGGGTGACATCGTACCTTTTGTATTATGGGCCAGCGACTTAATTTAACGAGCAAGCTTAAGCCGATAGGCGAAGGCGTAGCGAAAGCGAGTCTGAATAGGG